>NZ_MVHG01000079.1 GCF_002086125.1 Mycobacterium arosiense ATCC BAA-1401 = DSM 45069 | reverse complement strand
GTGCCGAATCGCTCGGTCTGACCCGGCTGGGGACCGGGCGCGGGCGGGGGCGGGGGCACATAGCCCGGCCCGCCGGTGTTGATCCGCTCGGTCGGCCGCTCGGTGGGCGGTTGACCGAAAGGCCCCTGGTTGGAGGGACGGGCCCACTTCGACGGGTCCGGGTTCGGTGGTCCTTGTGGGTTCGTCACCCGACCGATTCTGCCCTATCAACCTGAGCGAAGTCCGAGAGGTTGTGCAGGACCGCGATGCTCTTGCGGGCCTCGGCGACCCGGTCGATGTCAATGTCGGCCACGACCAGCTGCGGTTGCGAGCCGGCCGACGCGACAACTTCACCGAAGGGGGAGACCACCAGGCTGCCGCCGACTCCGGTCGGTGCCCCCGATTCGGACCCGTGCGCGGCTCCAGGATCGGCCTGGCCGGCCGCCGCGACGTAGCTCATCGAATCGAGGGCGCGGGCGCGGGCCAGCAGCGTCCACTGGTCGAGTTTGCCGGGACCCGCGCCCCAAGACGCGCACACGGCGATCACCTGGGCGCCGCGGCGGGCCAGCTCGGTGTACAGCGCCGGGAAACGAACGTCGTAACAGACGGTCAGCCCGACCCGGATGCCGTCGACCGTGATCACCACCGGGTCGTGTCCCGGGGCGACCGTGCGCGATTCGGTGAAGCCGAAGGCGTCGTAGAGGTGGATCTTGTCGTAGTGGGCGTCCGGCCGGCCGGGGTCGTCCAGGCCGGCCGCGCTCAGCGTGTTTTTCACCCGCCCGTCACCGGATGGCGTGAACATGCCGGCGACCACGGCGATGTCGGCGTCGGCCGCGATGCGGCGCACCCCGTCAGCCCAGGGCCCGTCCACCGGCTCGGCGACCGGCCCCAGCGGTACTCCGAACCGGCACATGGTTGCCTCCGGGAAGACCACCAGCTTCGCGCCCGCGTCGGCGGCCCGGCGGCTGTATTCGCCGACCAGCTGCAGGTTTGCTGCCGGCTCGGTGCCGCTGAGGATCTGCGCCAAGGCGATTCGCATGACCGCCAGCTTAGGCCCGGCGACGATGCGGGCCGCGCCGCGGCGCGAGGAGGAGCCGGGCGATCCAGCTTAACCCCGGCGACGATGCGGGCCGCGCCGCGGCGCGAGGAGGAGCCGGGCGATCCAGCTTAACCCCGGCGACGATCGAAAGCCTCAGGCCGTTTTGGCGATCCACTCCGTGGTGAAGCGCTGTTCGGCGGCGACCAGTTCGGCCAGCCGGGTGCCGATGAAGTTCTCCAACTTCCCCCCGATGATCGGGACGCGCACCTGGACGGTGGCGCGAAACGTCAGGCGGGAGCCGCCGGCCTCTTCGATGGGCTCCAGGACGGCGGTGCCGGCGAGGTTCACCGGCGCATTCACGATCGAACCCACCACCGACCCGGTCGCCGCCCCGCCGGTGACCGGGCCCCACGTCTCCGCGCGCCGGATGCGCAGGTCACCGCTGTGCAACTGCGTGACCATGCCCGGCAGCTTGTCGCTGCGGATCACCTGCAACGTGACGACCTCGACGGTATCCTCGTCCCCGGACTCGCCGCCGACCCGCATCGACTCCAGGGTGGCGACGTCGACACCGGACCCGGCCAGCCTGGCCCGCCAGTAATCCTCATCGGTGAAGGCGCGATGAACCTCGTCTACACTGCCGTCGTAGTCGGCCGACAAGTCGAATGAACGCGGCATAGCAGGTCAGGCTACCGTTACGGGCCATGAAATCCAGCGGTGCCGGTTCGGAGTTCGCCGGCGCGGCGGTGGCCGACGCGGCGCCACTGGCGCCACTGACCACCCTGCGGGTCGGACCCACCGCGCGCCGCCTGATCACCTGCACCACCAGCGAGCAGGTGATCGTCACGTTGCGGCAGCTGGACGCCGAAACCGCGGGCGGGCGACGCGACCCGGTGCTGATCTTCGCCGGCGGCTCCAACCTGGTGATCTCCGACGACCTGACCGACCTGACCGCGGTGCGGCTGGCCAATGACGGCGTCACCGTCGAGGGCAACCTGGTCCGCGCCCAGGCGGGCGCGGTGTGGGACGACGTCGTGGTCACCGCGATCGAGCACGGCCTCGGCGGGCTGGAGTGCCTGTCCGGCATCCCCGGCTCGGCCGGGGCCACCCCGGTGCAGAACGTCGGGGCCTACGGCACCGAGGTCGCCGACACCATCACCCGCGTCCGGGTGCTCGACCGCGCCAGCGGGCAGGTGCGCTGGGTGCCCGGCGGCGAGCTGGGCTTCGGCTACCGCACCAGTGTGTTCAAACACCGCGGCGCCAGCGGACTCGAAATGCCTTCCGTCGTACTGGAAGTGGAGTTTGCGCTGGACGCGTCCGGGCGCAGTGCGCCATTGCGCTACGGCGAGCTGGCCGCGGAGTTGAAGGTGGCCGCCGGCGAGCGCGCCGACCCGCAGGCCGTCCGCGACGCGGTGCTGGCCCTGCGGGCGCGCAAGGGCATGGTGCTCGACGCGGCCGATCACGACACCTGGAGCGTGGGCTCGTTCTTCACCAACCCGGTGATCGCCCCGGACGCCTACGAGCGGCTGGCCGCCGCCGTCGACGGTCCGGTGCCGAACTATCCCGCGCCCGATGGCGTCAAGCTGGCCGCCGGCTGGCTGGTGGAGCGGGCCGGATTCGGCAAGGGCTACCCGGAGGAGGCAACGGCCCGGTGCCGGTTGTCCACGAAGCACGCGCTGGCGTTGACCAACCGCGGCGGCGCCACCTCTCAGGACGTGATTGCGCTGGCCCGCGCCATCCGCGACGGCGTGCAGGCTGTGTTTGGCATCACATTGGTCCCCGAGCCCGTCCTGCTCGGCTGCAGGCTGTAGCCGCGAATTTCGCCGACGCATGCCCGGTCCGTTTTGTCGTGGCCGGGCTGGCCGGTTTTCCCCGGTATCTTTGATTTTCGTGACCTCGTCCCGCGCCCCGCGGCCGTTCAACCGGCGTGCGGCTCTGGCGACCCTGGGACTGGGTGTGCTGGCCCCCAACGTGTTGGCGGCGTGCGGCGGCACGACCGCCAAACAGGCCGAAAAGAAGGAGCAAGCCGCACCGCAGCTCAAGTTCCAGCCCGCAAATGCGACCGAGAACGTGGTGCCGATCGCCCCGGTCAGCGTCGAGGTGAGCGACGGCTGGTTCCAACACGTCACGTTGTCGAATTCGTCGGGCAAGGCGGTCGCGGGCGTCTTCAATCAGGACCGCACCGTCTACACGACGTCCGAGCCGCTGGGCTACGACCAGACCTACACGTGGAGCGGCTCGGCCGTCGGGCACGACGGCAAGGCGATCCCGGTGGCCGGCAAGTTCACCACTGTGTCTCCCGCCAAGAAGATCGGGGGTGCCTTCCAGCTCGCCGACGGCCAGACCGTGGGCGTCGCGGCACCGATCATCATCCAGTTCGACGCGCCGATCACCGATAAGGCCGCCGTCGAGAAGGCGTTGACCGTCACCACGAACCCGCCGGTCGAGGGCAGCTGGGCCTGGCTGCCCGACGAGGCGCAGGGCGCTCGCGTGCACTACCGCACCCGCGAGTACTACCCGGCCGGCACCACCGTCAACGTCGACGCCAAGTTGTACGGGCTGCCCTTCGGCGACGGCGCCTACGGCGCAGAGGACATCTCGCTGAACATTCAGATCGGCCGCCGGCAGGTGGTGAAGGCCGAGGTTTCGTCGCACCGCATCCAGGTGATCCGTGACGAGGGCGTCGTCATGGACTTCCCATGCAGCTACGGGGAGGCCGACAAGGCGCGCAACGTCACCCGCAACGGCATCCACGTGGTCAGCGAGAAGTACGCCGACTTCTACATGTCCAACCCGGCGGCCGGCTACAGCCACGTGCACGAGCGCTGGGCGGTCCGGATCTCCAACAACGGCGAGTTCATCCACGCCAACCCGGCCAGCGCCGGCGCGCAGGGCAACACCAACGTCACCAACGGCTGCATCAATCTGTCGACGGGCGACGCCGAGCAGTACTTCCAGTCGGCGATGTATGGTGATCCGGTCGAGGTCACGGGCAGCTCGATCCAGCTGTCCTACTCCGACGGCGACATTTGGGACTGGGCCGTGGACTGGGACACCTGGGTGGCCATGTCGGCGCTGCCGCCGCCGACTGCGCGCCCGCCGTCGACGCAGATCCCGGTCACCGCGCCGGTCACGCCGTCCAACGCGCCGACCCTGTCGGGCACTCCGACCACGTCGACGTCGCCGGCCGGCACCGGTCCGGCTACCCCTGGCGGTTAAACCGGGAGGCGGTCGCCTGGTCGCGCGGTCTCATCACGATCAGGTCCAGGTCGACGTGCGACGGCCGCGAGGCGACGAATCCGATCACCTCGGCCACATCGTCGGCCACCAGTGGGGTGATGCCGGTGTAGACGGCCTCCGCGCGTTGTCGGTCGCCGTCGAATCGGACCAACGAGAATTCCGTTTCGACCGCGCCGGGTGCGATCTCGGTCAGGCGAACTGGCTTGCCCAATAGCTCGCCGCGCAGCGTGCGGTGTAGCGCCCCCTGGCCGTGTTTGGCCGCCGTGTATCCGGCGCCGCCGTCGTAAACCTCAAGTGCCGCAACGGAAGTGACGGTGATGATCAGCCCGTCGCCGGAGTCGATCAGCTTGGGCAACAGTGCGCGGGTGACCCGCAGTGTGCCGATGACGTTGGTCTCCCACATCCATCGCCAGTGCTCGAGGTCGGCGTCGGCGACCGGCGCCAGTCCCCGGGCGCCGCCGGCGTTGTTGACCAGGACATCGACGCGGTCCACTTTGCTCGCCAATGTTTCAACCGCCGCCTCATCTGTGACATCGGCCACAATCGCGGTACCGCCGATTTCACTGGCCAGGGCTTGAATTCGATCCTCTCGACGCGCCACCGCGACGACGTGAAAGCCCTGCGCAGCCAGGGTTCGGGCGGTTGCTGCGCCGATCCCTGAGCTGGCCCCGGTGATTACTGCGACTCGTTCATTCCTGCCAGTTTTAACCATCGAAACAACCTTAATGAACGTGCTAGATTTTGCGTGTGCTCCTCGGCGCCCTGTCCAACACCACTACCACCGCGTGTCTTTGCGCGGCGGGTGCGTGTTGTTGCTGCGCACTTTGCCGCTCCTGACCCAGCCAGGTGTGGCCAAGACGGCCAGCAAAACTCGGACAACTAAGGACGCTCGTGCGCACGAATACTCTCACCCATACCCATCGTTCGCCCAGTCGTGCCGTTGGGCACCTCCCGGGCCAAAAGAGCAACCGCTCGGTGCGCCGGCAGATCGTGCCGCCGGCGCTGAACGTCCCCGACTCGGCGGCGGCCTCCGTCTTCCGGGCCGTCCGGCTGCGGGGCCCCGTCGGCCGCGACGTCATCGCCGGCGTCACCTCGCTGAGCATCGCCACCGTCAACCGTCAGGTCATCGCGCTCCTGGAAGCCGGCCTGCTGCGGGAACGTGCCGACCTGGCCGTCTCCGGTGCGATCGGCCGCCCGCGCGTCCCGGTCGAGGTCAACCACGAACCGTTCGTGACCCTGGGCATCCACATCGGCGCCCGGACCACCAGCATCGTGGCCACCGACCTGTTCGGCCGCACGCTCGACACGGTCGAAACCTTGACACCGCGCAGCCCAGCCGGGCCCGCCCTGGCGACGCTGGCCGACAGCGCCCGCCGCTACCTGCGGCGCTGGCATCGCCGCCGGCCGCTGTGGGTGGGGGTCGCCATCGGTGGCACCGTCGACGGCGCCACCGGCCAGGTGGACCACCCGCGGCTGGGCTGGCGGCAGGCGCCGGTCGGGCAGGTGCTCGCCGATGCCTTGGGCCTGCCCGTGTCGGTGGCCTCGCACGTCGACGCCATGGCCGGTGCCGAGCTGCTCCTGGGCATGCGGCGATTCCTGCCGAGCTCGCCGACCAGCTTGTACGTCTACGCCCGCGAGACCGTGGGTTACGCGCTGGTGATCGGCGGGCGGGTGCACGTGCCGGCAAGCGGCCCGGGCACCATCGCGACCCTGCCGGCGCAGTCCGAACTGCTCGGTGGCACCGGCCAGCTCGAGTCCACCGTCAGCGACGAAGCCGTCGTGGGCATCGCCCGCCAGCAGCGCATCCTGCCGTTCGCCCCGACCAACCGGGCCAGCGGGCCCGCCGCGGGCATCTCGGATCTGCTGCGGGTAGCCCGCGCGGGCAACGAGCAGGCCAAGGCCCTGCTCGCCGAGCGGGGCCGCGTGCTCGGCGAGGCGGTGGCGTTGCTGCGCGACATGCTCAACCCCGACGAACTAGTGGTCGGCGGCCAGGCTTTCACCGAGTACCCCGAGGCGATGGAGCAGGTGCAGGCGGCGTTTTTGGAACGCTCCGTGCTCGGCCCCCGCGACATCCGCCTCACCGCCTTCGGCAACCGGGTGCAGGAGGCCGGCGCGGGAACCGTCTCGCTGTCGGGGCTCTACGCCGACCCGCTGGGCGCGATGCGGCGCGCCGGGGCGCTCGATGCCGGGCTGCACGACGTGACTCGCGACGAGTCGTCCGCCTGACACGACCGGTGTGTCCAGCGCGCTTGGGCTGGCCGACGAACCATCCTGTAAAGATGACAGGGTGCGCCACGATGACGTTTTCCGGCTGAACGAACCGCGCCGGGTCGCAGTGTTGGCGGTCCATACCTCACCGCTGGCCCAGCCCGGCACCGGCGACGCCGGCGGCATGAACGTCTACGTGCTGCAAACCGCGTTGCACCTGGCGCGACGGGGCATCGAGGTAGAGATCTTCACGCGGGCGACCGCCTCCGCCGACCCGCCGGCCGAGCGGGTGGCGCCCGGTGTGCTGGTCCGCAACGTGGTGGCGGGCCCCTTCGAGGGCCTGGACAAATACGACCTGCCCACCCAGCTGTGCGCGTTCGCGGCCGGGGTGTTGCGCGCCGAGGCGTCGCACGAGCCGGGCCATTACGACATCGTGCATTCGCACTACTGGTTGTCCGGGCAGGTCGGTTGGCTGGCCCGCGACCGCTGGGCGGTGCCGCTGGTGCACACCGCGCACACCCTGGCCGCGGTCAAGAACGCGGCGCTCGCGCAAGGGGATTCGCCCGAACCGCCGCTGCGCACGGTCGGCGAGCAGCAGGTCGTCGACGAGGCGGACCGGTTGATCGTCAACACCGATGACGAAGCCAGGCAGCTGATCTCGATCCACGACGCCGACCCGGCCAGGATCGATGTCGTCCATCCCGGGGTGGACCTCGATATGTTCCGCCCGGGCGATCGCACGGCAGCCCGAGCCGCGCTCGGGCTGCCGCTCGAGGAAGACATCGTGGCGTTCGTCGGCCGGATCCAGCCGCTGAAGGCGCCCGACATTGTGTTGCGCGCCGCCGCGAACCTGCCCGGGGTTCGCATCGTGGTGGCCGGCGGACCTTCGGGTAGCGGCCTGGCCTCTCCGGACGGATTGGTCCGGTTGGCCGACGAACTCGGCATCACCGAACGCGTGACTTTCCTGCCCCCGCAGTCGCGCACGAATCTGGCCACGCTATTCCAGGCTGCCAATGTGGTTGCCGTGCCGAGTTATTCGGAGTCATTCGGGCTGGTCGCCCTCGAGGCGCAGGCGTGTGGGACGCCGGTGGCCGCGGCCGCGGTCGGCGGACTGCCGGTGGCCGTGCGCGACGGGGTGACTGGCACGCTGGTGGCCGGCCACGACGTCGGGCGATGGGCTAACGCGCTGGACCGGCTGCTGCGTTTGCCTGCGCCGCAGGCCGACGCGATGGGCCGGGCGGCCGCCACGCACGCGGCCGCGTTCTCCTGGGATCACACCACCGACGCGCTGTTGGCCAGCTATCGGCGCGCGATCCGCGAGTACATCACCGAGCGCCGCGGGGTGGGCGCATGACGCGCGCCGGTGACGATGCAGCGGGGGCACCTCCCGCTTGCGGGGGACGAAGCGATGAAAAGGAGCGGCGCTCATGAGCCCAGCGGTGAGCCAGGTGATCGAGGATGCCCTGCAGGCCAGTGGGCTGAGTTACTCGAAACATGTTGGGGCACATGGCGGTCTGCCCGGACTGGTGGTGGAACTGCCCGGCGAGCGCAAGCTGAAGACCAACACCATCCTGAGCGTGGGCGAGCATTCGGTGCGGGTCGAGGCCTTCGTGTGCCGCAAGCCCGACGAGAACCACGAAGGCGTCTACCGCTTCTTGCTCAAGCGCAATCGCCGCCTCTACGGCGTGGCCTACACGCTCGACAAGGTCGGGGACATCTATCTGGTGGGGCGCATGTCGCTGGCTTCGGTGGACGCCGACGAGCTCGACCGGGTGCTCGGCCAGGTGCTCGAAGCGGTCGATTCGGACTTCAATACGTTGCTGGAGTTGGGGTTTCGCTCGTCGATCCAGAAGGAGTGGGACTGGCGGGTGTCTCGCGGTGAGTCGCTGAAGAACCTGGAGGCGTTCGCCCACTTGATCGACGACGACGAAGACGACGATGCAGAGCGCGAAGCGCGATGAGGAGGAGTCGAGCATCGGGTCACGAAGACGACGATGCAGAGCGCGAAGCGCGATGAGGAGGAGTCGAGCATCGGGTCACGAAGACGACGAATAGGGTCGTGAGAGACTGACCGGCATGGGTGATACCGCCACGCTGGTACTGCTTCGCCACGGCGAAAGCGAATGGAATTCGCTGAACCTCTTCACCGGCTGGGTCGATGTCGGCCTCACCGATAAGGGCCGGACGGAGGCCGTGCGCAGCGGCGAGCTGCTGATCGAGAACAACCTGTTGCCCGACATCCTCTACACGTCGCTGCTGCGCCGGGCCATCTCCACCGCGCACCTCGCGCTGGACGCCGCCGACCGGTTGTGGATCCCGGTGCGGCGCACCTGGCGGCTCAACGAACGCCATTACGGGGCGCTGCAAGGGCTGGACAAGGCCGAGACGAAGGCCCGCTACGGCGACGAACAGTTCATGGCCTGGCGGCGCAGCTACGACACGCCGCCCCCGCCCATCGAGAAGGGCAGCCGCTACAGCCAGGACACCGATCCCCGCTACGCCGACATCGGCGGCGGCCCGCTCACCGAGTGCCTGGCCGACGTGGTCGTGCGCTTCCTGCCGTACTACACCGACGTCATCGTCCCGGACCTGCGCAGCGGCAAGACGGTGCTGATCGTGGCGCACGGCAACTCGCTGCGGGCCCTGGTCAAGCACCTCGATCAGGTGTCCGACGAGGAGATCGCCGGACTGAACATCCCGACCGGCATCCCGCTGCGCTACGACCTCGACGCCGACCTGCGTCCCGTGGTTCCCGGCGGCACCTATCTGGACCCGGAGGCGGCCGCCGCCGGCGCCGCCGCCGTTGCCAGCCAGGGCCACGGCTGACGCCGGCACACGCGCCGCCGCGCGAGATAAAGACCATTTAGCCAAACATCGCGTGAACGGGAGCGGAACACCTGTTGCGCAAGGTGTGACTTGTCCGATTTTGGCCTCGTTGCGCTAGGGCAGCGTTCAGGAAGATTTGTAGGATTTGCTATGTGACTGTGTTCTCGGCACTGTTGCTGGCCGGGGTTTTGTCCGCGCTGGCGCTGGCCGCGGGTGTGCTGGTCGGGACCCGGCTGTCACCGCGGGCGGTGCAGCGCCGCCAGCGGGTCGGCACCGAATGGACCGGGATCACCGTCGCGCAGATGCTGCAACGCATCGTGGCGTTGATGCCGCTGGGCGCGGCGGTGGTCGACGCCCATCGCGACGTCGTCTACCTCAATGAACGGGCCAAGGAGCTGGGCCTGGTGCGCGACCGTCAACTCGATGACCAGGCCTGGGAGGCGGCGCAGCAGGCCCTGACCGGCGTCGACGTCGAATTCGACCTGCGGCCCTCGAAACGCTCGGGCGGCCGGTCGGGGCTGTCGGTGCACGGGCAGGCGCGGTTGCTCAGCGAAGAAGACCGCCGGTTCGCGGTGGTCTTCGCCCACGATCAGTCCGATTACGCGCGGATGGAGGCGACCCGGCGCGACTTCGTGGCCAACGTCAGCCACGAGCTCAAGACGCCGGTGGGCGCCATGGCCCTGCTCGCCGAGGCCCTGCTGGCGTCGTCCGACGACTCCGAGACGGTGCGGCGGTTCGCCGAGAAGGTGCTCGTCGAGGCCAACCGGCTGGGCGACATGGTCGCCGAACTGATCGAGTTGTCCCGGCTGCAGGGCGCCGAACGGCTGCCCAATGTCATCGAGGTCGACGTGGACAAGGTTGTGGGCGAAGCGATTTCGCGACACAAGGTGGCGGCCGACAACGCAGACATCGAGGTCCGCACGGACGCGCCCAGTGGTTTGCGGGTGCTGGGTGACGAAACTCTGTTGGTCACCGCGTTGGCCAACCTGGTGTCCAACGCCATCGCCTATTCGCCGCCGGGTTCGCCGGTGTCGATCAGCCGCCGCCGCCGTGGGGAGAACATCGAGATCGCGGTGACCGACCGCGGCATCGGGATCGCCCTGGAAGACCAGGAGCGGGTTTTCGAGCGGTTCTTTCGCGGGGACAAGGCCCGCTCGCGCGCCACGGGCGGCAGCGGGCTGGGTCTGGCCATTGTCAAGCACGTCGCGGCCAACCATAACGGCAGCATCGGCGTGTGGAGCAAGCCGGGAACCGGATCGACGTTCACTCTTTCCATCCCGGCGGCCAAGGCGTCTCATCGAGGCGATGGTGAATCCGAGCAGTCGCAGGGCCGCGACATGCGGCCCAACCGCTCACAACGAGAGGAAGAACTAAGTCGATGACCCGCGCGTATGACGATGCAGAGCGTAGCGATGAGGAGGAATCGCGCCGATGACCCGCGCGTATGACGATGCAGAGCGTAGCGATGAGGAGGAATCGCGCCGATGACCAGTGTGCTGATCGTGGAGGACGAGGAGTCGCTGGCCGATCCGCTGGCGTTTCTGCTCCGCAAGGAAGGCTTCGAGGCCACGGTGGTGACGGACGGTTCGGCCGCGCTTGCCGAGTTCGATCGGGGCGGCGCCGACATCGTGCTGCTCGACCTGATGCTGCCCGGGATGTCGGGTACCGACGTCTGCAAGCAGCTGCGCGCGCGGTCCAGCGTGCCGGTGATCATGGTGACCGCCCGCGACAGTGAGATCGACAAGGTCGTCGGCCTCGAGCTCGGAGCCGACGACTATGTGACCAAGCCGTATTCGGCGCGTGAGCTGATCGCGCGCATCCGCGCGGTTCTGCGCCGCGGCGGTGACGACGATTCCGAGATCAGCGATGGCGTGCTCGAGTCCGGCCCGGTCAGGATGGACGTCGAACGCCACGTGGTCTCGGTGAACGGCGACACGATCACCTTGCCGCTCAAGGAGTTTGACCTTCTCGAGTATCTGATGCGCAACAGCGGCCGGGTGTTGACCCGCGGCCAGTTGATCGACCGGGTGTGGGGCGCCGACTATGTCGGTGACACCAAGACGCTCGACGTCCACGTCAAGCGGCTGCGGTCCAAGATCGAGGCCGACCCGGCCAATCCGGTACACCTGGTGACGGTGCGCGGGCTGGGCTACAAGCTCGAGGGTTAACCCGAAAACCACAGCGGCGCTGGCCGATTCGGCGACCAAGCTCGACGATGAATCCCGGGACCGGCGTCACGTCGAGATTCTCTCGTTGATCTCGGGCGCTTGGTCCCCGCGCAGGCCCACCTCGGCGTGCCCGAGCACCGACCAGCGCCGGTGACCGATTTCGACGTGGATTTCCGCCCGCTCGGTGTTGGTGCACACCGCGGTGCCGCCGTCGGGATCGGTGTAGCCCAGGCTCACGCACCGGTCCGGCGGCTGGTCGACGCTGATGAGCACCCGCTTACCCGCGATGCGGCCCGCCAGCTGCCAGCGTCGCGCATCGAGCCCGGTCCGCATCGCCAGCGATGGCAAAAGACTTGCGGGCCAATCCTTTCCGCCGAGCCGAAAGCGGACGAAGGCCAGCGGTGCCAGCCTGCGCAGTACCGGCTTGTGCGACACCGCGGTCACCACCTCGAGGACGTCGCCGCCACCGAGGTCGGCGTGGAGCCACCCCCAGCGTCTGGCATTGCCGTGTCCGTAGATGTGGGCGACGGCGCCGCGCCAACCCGCAATGGGCGCCGCGGCCGCCGCCCACGGTCAGCGACCCGGTGAAGTCGGCGGTGGGGGCCAGCACGACCTGGGCGCCGGGCAGCAGCTCGCGCTCCCACGTCAGGCGGGGGAACGTCCACAGCGGACGAGCGGTGTCCGCCCAGGACAGGTCCCACGCCAGCGATCCGGCCCGTCCGGTCAGCCGCCCGTCGGCCACACGCGCCCCGGCGGCGCTGAACCAGTCGGCGCCTGCGGCGGGCCGGGCGGGCTCGGGACCGAACCGTTGCGTGTTGGGTGAACCCTCGGGGAGAAATCGGGTGACCCAGCCGTGCGCGTAGGGGGCGCCCCGCACGGGAGCGACCGTCTCGCAATGAATCCACAACCCCGCGCCGGTGGCTGGGTCGGAGAGGGTGGCGTACCAGACTTCGAGGCGACCCGCCTTGCCCCGCCACCGCGGAGCCGCGGCCGATCGCTTTTCGTCGTCCATTGCTTGCTCTCCGTGACCTGCCGGCGCAGCCGGACCGGTGCGGCTACTCGGCGATGCGAGTGGCCGGGTGCACCGCGATGAGCCCTAACTTGCTGCGGCGCTTGCACATTGCCGCCAGTTCCGAGTAGGCCTTGGCGCCCAGCAGCTCGGTGAGCTCGCCGGCCAAGCTTTCCCATACCTGCTTGGCGCCGACGTGGGCTGCCGGATCGCCGGTGCAGTACCAGTGCAGGTCGGCGCCGCCGGAACCCCAACCGCGGCGGTCGTATTCGGTGACCCACGTCTTGAGGATCTCGGTGCCGTCGGGCCGGGTCACCCACTCCTGGCTGCGACGGATCGGCAGCTGCCAGCAGACGTCGGGCTTCATGGTCAGCGGCGGCACGCCCAGCTTGAGGGCCTTGCTGTGCAGCGCGCAGCCGACGCCGCCCGGAAAGCCCGGCCGGTTCAGGAAGATGCACGCGTCTTTGTGTTTGCGGGTGCGGTACTGCGGTTGGCCGTCGTGCTCGTCGAGCTCCAGATAACCCTTGCGGCCCAACCCTTTTTCGCGGAACTGCCAGTCGGCGTCGGTCAGCTTCTGCACCGCGTCGTCCAGGCGGGCGCGGTCGTCGTCGTCGGACAGGAACGCACCGTGCGAGCAGCACCCGTCGTCCGGGCGGCCCTCCACGGTGCCCCGGCAGGCCGGAGTGCCGAACACGCAGGTCCACCGGGACAGCAGCCAGGTCAGGTCCGCCGCGATCAGGTGTTCAGGATTGTCGGGGTCGTAGAACTCCACCCATTCGCGGGCGAAATCCAGTTCGACCTCTTGTCCCGGTTCGGGGTGCGAATTCGCCACGCAGTCCACGTTAGACCACGATTCGGGCCATCCGAGCCGCTGACACTCGGCCCGTTAGCCGGGTCGCGCAAAGCACCGCTTCTGCGGCTTCGTTAGGTTGTTTACGTGCGATTGGGCGTTCTGGACGTGGGCAGCAACACGGTGCATCTGCTGGTGGTCGACGCCCATCGGGGCGGTCACCCGACGCCGATGAGTTCGACGAAGGCCACACTGCGTCTGGCCGAGGCCACCGACAGCGCCGGCAAGATCACCAAACGCGGCGCCGAGAAACTGATCTCGACGATCGACGAATTCGCCAAGATCGCCGACAGTTCGGGCTGCGCGGAGCTGATGGCCTTCGCCACCTCCGCGGTCCGCGACGCGGGCAACTCTGACGACGTGCTGAGCCGGGTGCGCAAGGAGACCGGCGTGGAATTGCGGGTGCTGACCGGGGTCGACGAGTCGCGGCTGACCTTTTTGGCGGTGCGCCGGTGGTACGGGTGGAGCGCGGGCCGCATCATCAACCTCGACATCGGCGGCGGTTCGCTGGAGATGTCCAGCGGCGTGGACGAGGAGCCCGAGGTGGCGTTGTCGCTGCCGCTGGGCGCGGGGCGGCTGACCCGCGAGTGGCTGCCTGACGACCCGCCGGGCCGACGCCGGGTGGCGATGCTGCGCGACTGGCTGGACGCCGAGCTCGCCGAAACCAGCGTGAAGATCCTCGAGGCGGGTAGCCCCGACCTGACCGTGGCGACATCGAAGACTTTCCGGTCGCTGGCACGCCTCACCGGCGCGGCGCCGTCGGGCGCCGGACCGCGGGTCAAAAGGACGCTCACAGCAAACGGCCTCAGGCAACTCATATCTTTCATCTCTAGGATGACGACCGCCGACCGGGCAGAACTGGAAGGAGTGAGCGCCGAGCGGGCGCCGCAGATCGTTGCGGGTGCGCTGGTGGCGGAGGCGAGCATGCGAGCGCTGTCGATCGAATCGGTGGATATTTGCCCGTGGGCATTACGGGAAGGTCTCATCTTGCGCAAACTGGACAGCGAAGCCGACGGATCGGCCCTCATGGACCCTTCGGTGCGCAATGCTGGAGGTCAGGTAGTTGATCGGAATCAGAACCGATCGAGAGGCGACAAACCATGACCGGACCGCACTCCGAGACCGAGAGCCCCGGCACTCGGCCCATCTCGGTGGCCGAATTGCTGGCCAGAAACGGAACCATCGGCGCCCCGGCAGTCACCCGGCGGCGCCGCCGTCGGCGCGGCGACAGCGACGCGGTGACCGTCGCCGAACTGACCGGCGAAATCCCGGTGGTCCGCGATGACGACGAGGCCGGCCGCGGCGTCACCGACACTGTTGACGTTGCCGAGCCGGTCCCGGCCGAACCCGCGGCCCGCGACGTCGTCGCCGAGCCGGTAACCGACGACGAGCCCAAAGCTCCCTACTGGTCGGAGCCCGAGCCGCGCTGGCCCAAGTCACCGCCGCAGCCCAAGCGGGCACCGGGACCCGAGCGCAGCGAATATCCACGGCCGTTGCCCGAGGCCCGCCGGCCCGGCGCGTCCCGCAACGGCACCGGGCAGCCGGGGCAAGCATCCGGGGCCGAGGGCATGAGCCCCGACCCCATGGACCACTACGCCGACGTCCCGGTGGACGTCATGGACTCCGACGTGCGCGAGGCCGAACCTACGCTGGAGGACTCCGCCTACGTGCGGTCGTTTTTGCGGTCCGGGGATGCCGAGCTGGACGAGGACGAGGACGCCGAGGGATCGCTGCGCGCCGGGGTGCTGGGCGAGCCGGACGTCGATGAGGACGGGCACGCGGACGCGGACCTGGATGTTTACCCCGAGCACGGCAGATTCGACGCGGTGTGGCGCGGCGGCGTGGTCGTGCTGCAGTCGATGCTGGCCGTGGCGTTCGGCGGCGGGTTGTTTGTGGCTTTCGACCAGCTGTGGCGGTGGAACAGTCTGGTAGCGCTGGTGTTGTCGGTGCTGGTCATCCTGGGCCTGGTGGCCGGGGTGCGCGTGGTGCGCAAAACCGAGGACATCGCCAGCACGTTGATCGCGGTCGCGGTGGGTGCGCTGATCACGCTGGGGCCCTTGGCGCTGTCATTGCAATCGGGTTAGCGGCAACCGTAGACAGTGCGCCCAGCCATCAAAGTCGGCCTTTCCACGGCTTCGGTGTACCCGTTGCGGGCCGAGGCCGCCTTCGAATACGCGGCCCGGCTCGGCTACGACGGGGTCGAGTTGATGGTGTGGGCCGAGTCGGTCAGCCAGGACGTGGCCGCCGTCAAGAAGCTGTCGCGGCGCTACCGCGTCCCGGTGCTGTCCGTGCACGCGCCCTGCCTGCTGATCTCGCAGCGGGTGTGGGGCGCCAACCCGGTGCCCAAGCTTGATCGCAGCGTGCGCGCCGCCGAACAACTGGGCGCGCAGACGGTGGTCGTGCACCCGCCGTTTCGCTGGCAGCGGCGCTATGCCGAGGGTTTCACCGAGCAGGTGGCGTCGCTGGAAGCCTCCAGCGACGTGCTCGTCGCGGTGGAGAACATGTTCCCGTTTCGGGCGGACCGGTTGTTCGGGGCCGGCCAGTCGCTGGAACGAATGCGCAAACGCGGCGGCGGGCCCGGCCCGGCGATTTCGGCGTTCGCGCCCTCCTACGACCCGCTCGACGGCAACCACGCGCACTACACGCTGGATTTGTCCCATACCGCGACCGCGGGCACCGACTCGCTGGACATGGCCCAGCGGATGGGAGCCGGCCTGGTCCACCTGCACCTGTGCGACGGCAACGGTCTGCCCGCCGACGAGCACTTGGTGCCCGGCCGTGGCTCCCAACCCACCGCCGAGGTGTGCCAGATGCTGGCCGCCAGCCAGTTTGCGGGACACGTCATCCTGGAAGTGTCGACATCCGGCGCGCGTTCAGCCAATGAGCGCGAGACCATGCTTGCCGAGTCGCTGCAGTTCGCCCGCACGCACCTGCTGCGCTGACACACCAGGAGACCATGAACGCGTTATTCACCACCGCAATGGCATTGCGGGAGGTCGGGTCCGGCGTCTTTGAGGGCGAACTCGACAAGCGCTGGACCATCGGTCCCAAGGTGCACGGCGGCGCGATGCTGGCGCTGTGCGCCAACGCCGCCCGCACCGCCTGCGGCGGCCAGTCGGCCGGCCTCGAGCCGTCCCAGCAGCCGGTCCTCGAACCGGTCGCCGTGTCGGCGAGCTATTTGTGGGCTCCCGATCCGGGGCAGGTGCAGCTGGTGACGTCGATCCGCAAGCGGGGCCGGCGGATCAGCGTCGTCGACGTCGAGCTGAATCAGGGCGACCGCACCGCCGTGCACGCCGTGGTCAACCTGGGCGAGCCCGAGCATTATCCGCCCGACGGTGCGGCCAGGCCGCTGCTGTCGGCCAACCCGGTGGCCGACCTGATGGCGCCCGAACCCCCGGACGACATCGAGCCGATCGGGCCCGGGCATCCGCTGGCCGGCCTCGTGCACCTGGGGGAGGGCTGCGACGTGCGGCCGGTGCTGTCGACCATGCGGCCCCGCAGCGACGGGCGCCCGCCGGTGATCCAGATGTGGGCGCGCCCCCGCGGGGTGGCCCCGGACGCACTGTTTGCGCTCATGTGCGGTGATCTGTCGGCGCCGGTGACGTTCGCCGTGGACCGCACCGGCTGGGCCCCCACGATCCAGCTGACGGCGTTTCTGCGCGGCCTGCCGGCCGACGGCTGGCTGCGCATCGTCGCGACGTGCACCGAGATCGGGCACGACTGGTTCGACGAGGACCACACCGTCGTCGACAGCCTGGGCCGGCTGGTGGTGCAGGCCCGCCAGCTGGCGTTGGTCCCTGCCGCTCGCTAGCGGGCGATGTCTGCGATGCTGTCCGGCATGGCAAGAATCGCGATCATCGGTGGCGGCAGCATCGGGGAGGCACTGCTGTCGGGTCTGCTGCGGGCGGGCCGGCAGGTCAAAGACCTGGTCGTGGTCGAGCGGGTCCCCGAGCGCGCCAGGTACCTGGCCGACACCTATTCGGTGCTGATCAGCGCGGTGGCCGACGCGGTGGAGAACGCGTCATTCGTGGTGGTCGCGGTCAAGCCCGCCGACGTCGAGTCGGTGATGGCCGAGATCGCCCGCGCGGCCGGCGCCGCCGAGAGCGACACCGCCGAGCAGGTGTTCGTCACCGTCGCGGCCGGGATCACCATCAGCTATTTCGAGTCGAAGCTGCCGGCCGGGACGCCGGTGGTGCGGGCCATGCCCAACGCCGCGGCCCTGGTCGGCGCCGGGGTCACGGCCCTGGCCAAGGGGAGGTTCGTCACCGCGCCACAGCTCGAGGGCGTCTCGGCCCTGTTCGATTCGGTCGGCGGGGTATTGAGCGTCGCGGAGGGCCAGATGGACGCCGTCACCGCGTTGTCGGGGTCCGGCCCGGCGTATTTCTTCCTGCTGGTTGAGGCCCTCATCGACGCCGGCGTCGCGGCGGGTCTGAGCCGCGAGGTGGCCGCCGATCTGACCGTGCAGACCATGGCCGGCTCGGCCGCAATGCTGCTGGAACGCATGGATGCCGATCGGCGGCTGGGCGAGGCCGAGGGGCCGGGGCTGCGGGTGGACGCCACGGCAACGCAGTTGAAGGCGACGATCACATCGCCCGGCGGTACCACCGCGGCCGCCCTGCGTGAGCTGGAACGAGGGGGCCTGCGGGCGGCCGTCGACGCGGCCGTTCAAGCCGCAAAAATGCGCTCTGAGCAGCTAAGAATTACATCAGAGTAATCCAAGTTTTTTGAACTGATTGTCCCCCACCAGTACCAGTAACCCCATTAGTCCCGCTATTCTCCTCTTGTAAGCACGTGTGGGTGCCAGCGGAGGGGAAGCCGCTGGCATGCACGTGCCTGACACGATTGGGTTGCGATGACGTCTAGTAACGGGCCATCAGCGCGAGATGCTGCAGGTAAGCCACGGGACGCCAGTTCCGTTGACAGCCAGCAGGGCAGGACGCAGTTTCTCACCGTCGCCGAGGTGGCGGCGTTGATGCGGGTCTCCAAGATGACGGTCTACCGATTGGTGCATAACGGCGAGCTGCCCGCGGTCCGGGTGGGCCGGTCCTTCCGGGTGCACGCCAAGGCCGTCCACGACATGCTCGAGACGTCGTACTTCGACGCCGGCTGACCTGAAACGGTGCCGCTCGCGGGCGGCACCAAGGCTCCGCCGTCGCGCGGCGATCGGCCGACGCCGGTTTGGTGTTCGGTGCGCTACGCCGGGTAAAGTGTCCGGGTCCAATCTTTGAAGCAGGCCACGGTCAGATAGCGGAGTTCATGGGTTCAGTAATCAAGAAGCGGCGCAAGCGTATGTCGAAGAAGAAGCACCGCAAGCTGCTGCGTCGCACCCGGGTGCAGCGCAGGAAACTCGGCAAGTAACCCCGTTTGCGGCAAAGTGCCGCCATCTCGCCTGGCCGCTAGGCTGTTCGGGTGGATCCGTCGAATGGGGAGAAGACCGGGCCTGGCGACACCGCCGGCAACACGGTGCATTACCCCAAAATCGTCCTGGTCACAGGTGCCTGCCGGTTCCTGGGCGGCTACCTGACGGCCCGGCTCGCGCAGAACCCGATGATCAAAGGGGTCATCGCGGTGGATGCGATAGCCCCGAGCAAGGACATGCTTCGCCGGATGGGGCGCGCCGAGTTCGTCCGCGCCGACATTCGAAATCCCTTCATAGCCAAGGTGATTCGCAACGGCGACGTCGACACGGTGGTGCACGCGGCGGCGGCCTCTTACGCGCCGCGAGCCGGCGGTACCGCGGCGTTGAAAGAGATCAACGTGATGGGCGCCATGCAGTTGTTCGCGGCCTGTCAGAAGGCGCCGTCGGTGCGCCGGGTGGTGCTCAAGTCGACGTCGGAGGTGTACGGGTCGAGCGCGCACGATCCGGTGATGTTCACCGAGGACAGCACCAGCCGCCGCCCCTTCCGCGCCGGCTTCGCCAAGGACAGTCTCGACATCGAGGCCTACGCGCGCGGTTTGGGACGGCGCCGGCCCGACATCGCGGTGACGATCCTGCGGCTGGCCAACATGATCGGCCCGGCGATGGACACGACGCTGTCGCGTTATCTGGCCGGGCCTTTGGTGCCCACGATGTTCGGCCGCGACGCGCGATTGCAGCTGCTGCACGAGCAGGACGCGCTGGGCGCGCTGGAGCGTGCGGCCATGGCCGGCAAAGCGGGAACGTTCAACATCGGGGCCGACGGCATTATCATGCTGTCGCAGGCGATCCGGCGGGCCGGCCGGATTCCTTTGCCCGTACCGGGTT
This sequence comes from Mycobacterium arosiense ATCC BAA-1401 = DSM 45069, assembly GCF_002086125.1. Taxonomy (GTDB): domain Bacteria; phylum Actinomycetota; class Actinomycetes; order Mycobacteriales; family Mycobacteriaceae; genus Mycobacterium; species Mycobacterium arosiense. The sequence goes on along the minus strand of NZ_MVHG01000079.1, from coordinate 4,275 downwards.
TCGGCGTCTGGGCCCTGGATTCTTTACGGCGCGCAAATCGTTACAACGAGATCAGTCGGGATCAGTTTGATTACTTGAGTTATGGCCGCGTCATGGATACCAGCCGAATGCGCTCAGAACTTGGCTTCCAGCCGAAATGGACGACGGCAGAAGCCTTTGACGACTATGTTCGCGGCCGAAGCCTAACTCCCATTATCGACCCACATCGGGTACGCTCCTGGGAAGGTCGCGCCATATCCCTAGCCCAGCGCTGGGGTAGCCGAAATCCAATTCCGTGGGGTGGAGTCAGGTAGGTATCGTGGCGGGTGAAATAAGAGCGAATGTCATTCCACTGCACACTAATCGGGGTCGGGTAGCGGCGCGTCGGAGAGCCGATCAACGCGCAGATTCAACTCGCCAACATCCTTCATTACTTTCGGATCCGAACGGTCGCGCGTCGGCCGAGCAGATCGCTGCGGTAGTCCGCGAAATCGACGAACACCGCCGCGCCGCCGCGAGCGCGTCGTCCGCCGAGGCACCGCTGAACGATTTGGCGCAGCGCGTCGCCGCCGTTGCCGGATTCCTGCGCCAGCGCTTCACCGGTGACTACAGCGTCGACGAGTTCGGCTTCGACCCGCACTTCAACAGCGCGATCGTGCTGCCGTTGCTGCGGCTGTTCTTCCGGAACTGGTTCCGGGTCGAGGTGAGCGGGATCGAGAATTTGCCGGCCGACGGCGCCGCCCTGGTGGTCGCCAACCACGCCGGCGTGCTGCCGTTCGACGGGTTGATGCTGTCCGTGGCCGTGCACGACGAACACCCCGCGCACCGCGAGCTGCGACTGCTCGCCGCCGACATGGTGTTCGACCTGCCGGTGGTCGGCGCGGCGGCCCGCAAGGCCGGCCACACCATGGCCTGCACGACGGACGCGCACCGGTTGCTCGCCGCCGGCGAGCTCACCGCCGTCTTCCCGGAGGGCTACAAGGGGCTGGGCAAGCGCTTCGAGGACCGTTACCGGCTGCAGCGATTCGGCCGCGGCGGATTCGTGACGGCGGCGCTGCGGACCAAAGCGCCGATCATTCCCTGCTCGATCATCGGGTCCGAGGAGATCTACCCGATGCTCACCGACGTCAAGCTACTGGCACGGCTGTTCGGGCTGCCGTATTTCCCGATCACCCCGCTGTTCCCGCTGGCCGGCCCCGTGGGCTTGGTGCCACTGCCGTCGAAATGGCACATCACGTTCGGTGAACCGATCTACACCAACGACTACGCCGCTTCCGACGCCGACGACCCGATGGTCACCTTCGAGCTGACCGACCAGGTGCGCGAGACCATCCAGCAGACGCTGTACCGGCTGCTCGCCGGTCGTCGCAATATCTTCTTCGGCTGAGCCACGCAAAAGGAAACGCCATCGCAAAGATCCGCGATGGCGTTTTCTTTCAAGAAGGCGACTACTTGACCATGGTGAACTGGCAGACGTTGGTGTAGCCGTCCCGGAATAGGTCCGAACAGCCCCGCAAGTACTTCAAGTAAATGTCGTAGGTCTCCTGCCCCTTCAGGGCGATCGCCTCCTCCTTGTGCGCCTCGAGGGCGTCCGCCCACGCCGTCAGCGTCGGAACATAGTTCTTGCCGATGAAGTGGTGGCGCTCGATCTTGAACCCGGCGTCCGTCGAGTATTTATCGACCAGGTCGACCTGGGGTAGCTTCCCGCCCGGATAAATCTCCTTCAGGATGAAACTGATGAACCGCAGCAGGGTCATGTTCACCTGCAACCCCAGCTTTTTGCCCTCCTCGGCGTTGGGCACCACGATGCTGTGCAGCAGCATCCGGCCGTCGTCGGGTAGCAGGTCGTAGTACTTCTTGAAGAAGGTGGCGTAGCGCTCGTACCCGGCGTCGCCCGCACCGTCGGCGAAGTGCTCGAACGCGCCCAGCGACACGACGCGGTCGATCGGTACGTCACCCGGGAATTCCTCCCAGCCCTGGATCCGCACCTCTTTGCGGCGGGGGCTGTCCAGCTTGTCGAACTCGGCCACGCAGTGGGCGTACTGGTTCTCACTCAGCGTCAGTCCGATGACGTTGACGTCGTACTCGGCCACCGCATGCCGCATGGTCGAACCCCAGCCGCTGCCGATGTCCAGCAGGGTCATGCCGGGCTCGAGGTTGAGCTTGTCCAGAGCTAGCTTGCGCTTGGCGTACTGCGCCTCTTCCAGCGTCTTGGTCAGATTCTGCGGGTCGGGATTCTCGTCGAAGTAGCCGCAGCTGTAGGTCATCGACGGGTCAAGCCACAGCTTGAAGAATTCGTTTGACTTGTCGTAGTGGGAGCGGACCGCCTGGACCGGCGGTTTGAGCTCCGTGCTTGCCGTTTCCCCCTTAGCAGTCATTTACAACGCCCCTAACTTCCCTGCGGATATGGATGCCACCGCCGCGGCGGTAGCTTCGACGTCCTCCTGGTTTGAAGACTCTCCCAACATCGTGACGACACTCGTGACGATCGGCTTTCCATCGGCGTCGGTCACTTCACTTCGGATCTCCGCAAGCACGGTGCCGTGGGACTCGATCACCGAGTCGAGGTAAGTGTCGAAATACAGCCTATCGTGCGCCAAGATCGGCCGGTGGAACTTGAACTTCTGGTCGCGGTGAATGACCCTGGCGATGTTGATCGGGATGCTGAACTTGGTGAAGATCTCCAACTGCACACGGCGCCCGGCGATCGCGAGGAACGTCAGCGGCGCCACCATGTCGGGGTACCCAGCGTTGGCAGATTCACGCTCGTCGAAGTGCGCGGGGTGGTCATCCTTAATCGCCATGGCGAATTCACGGATCTTCTCGCGACCGACCTCGAAGTAATCCGGCGCGCGGTAATGGCTGCCGATGAGTCCTTCGGCTTCCTTGGGGACTGTCATGGCGCTATGCCCTCCGTCGATGGTGTCTGCGCGGCGCAGCCTATCAGCGTGATTGCCGCCGGGAGGCCAGTGCGGCCAGCGCACCACCGGCTGCGCCCAGCGCCAACGCCGACGGCACGCCGATCCGGGCCGCCTTGCGGGCGGTGCGGAAATCGCGGATCTCCCAGCCGCGCTCCCGGGCCAGCGCGCGCAGGCGGGCGTCGGGGTTGATGGCGACAGCCGTCCCTACCAGCGACAGCATGGGCACGTCGTTGTAGCTGTCCGAGTAGGCGGTGCAGCGTTTGAGGTTGAGCCCCTCGCGAATTGCCAGCGACCGCACCGCATGCGCCTTGCCGGTGCCATGCAAGATGTCGCCGACCAGCCTGCCGGTGAAGACGCCGTCGACCGACTCTGCGACCGTGCCCAGCGCACCGGTCAGGCCGAGCCGTCGCGCGATGGTGGCGGCGAGCTCATAGGGCGTCGCGGTGATCAGCCACACCTGCTGGCCGGCGTCTAGATGCATCTGGGTGAGCTCACGAGTACCGGGCCAGATCTTGTCAGCAATGATCTCGTCGTAGATCTCCTCGCCCAGGGCGACCAGCTGTTCGACCGATCGGCCCTCGATGAACGCGAGCGCCTTGCGCCGCCCGGCGGCGACGTCGTTGCTGTTTTCCGTCCCGAGGATCTGAAACTTGGCCTGCGCGTAGATGAATCCGATGACGTCGCGGTAGGTGAAGTAGTTGCGCGTGGCCAGCCCCCGCCCGAAGTGCACGGCGGACGAGCCCTGCACCAGCGTGTTGTCGACGTCGAAGAAGGCTGCCGCGGTGAGGTCGATCGGCGGTTGGGGGCGGTCGTCGGAGGCGCCGGCTTCCTGCATGCCCTCGATCGCGCGGGCGGCGCTGGCGTCCGCGGCCAGTGACTCCGGGTCAACGTAACCGGTGTGGTCTGGGTTGACCGGGTCAGAGGAAGTCATCGCCAAACCTCCTAGATCGCTGTGGTGCCTGGCGACCCAGTGGGTGCCCGATCCCCAACCCTATCGGGCAGATGGCCAGCGGGGCGTTGACGTGTCCCGGGCCGGCGAGCGTGACGCTGACGGCATGACGCATTCGGACTTCGTGACTGGACGGCCCGGTTCGGTCGAGGCGTGGCAGACATGTTGATTCGTCCCTAGCCCATTGCGACGTGGCAACTAGGGCGTGTCTGGCAAAGATTTTGGATGTTGTGCCCGAGGCTTGAGTCATGTCGCGGTTTCAGTTGCTCACCGATGCTCAGTGGTCGTTGATTGAAGATTTGCTTCCGACTCGGACAGGCAAGCGGGGCAGGCCCTTTCAGGATGCCCGCTCGATGGTCGAGGGCATTATTTATCGGTACCGGTGTGGGATCGCCTGGCGAGACGTGCCCGGGGCGTTCGGGCCGT
>NZ_MVHG01000078.1 GCF_002086125.1 Mycobacterium arosiense ATCC BAA-1401 = DSM 45069 | reverse complement strand
ACGGCCCGAACGCCCCGGGCACGTCTCGCCAGGCGATCCCACACCGGTACCGATAAATAATGCCCTCGACCATCGAGCGGGCATCCTGAAAGGGCCTGCCCCGCTTGCCTGTCCGAGTCGGAAGCAAATCTTCAATCAACGACCACTGAGCATCGGTGAGCAACTGAAACCGCGACATGACTCAAGCCTCGGGCACAACATCCAAAATCTTTGCCAGACACGCCCTAGTCGTAGCCGTGCCGCATGTCCTCGACGATGCGCGGATTGTCCAGGGTGGACGGCTCCACCGGTCGCGGGCCGATGTCGCCGGAGAACACGCCGGCGGCGTCGAGCACCTGCTGGTTGAGGAAACGCAGCGGGGGCGCATTCGCCGGCACCCGCGGCGCGGGGGCGGTGCCGGCACGCTGGGCCAGGGCGAATCCCCAGTCACCGAACGTGGGCACGTGCACGTGGTACGGCGTGACCGCGTAGCCGGCGGCGCGGATGGTCGACACCGTGCGCCAGTACGCCGTCGGGGTGGAGAAGGGACTGCCCGCCTGCACCACCATCAGCCCGCCGGGTCTCAGCGCGCGGGCGATCAGCGCGTAGAACTCCGTTGAGTACAGCCGGCCCAGCATCGGCGTGTCGGGATCGGGAAGGTCGACGATGACGGCGTCGAAGCGGTCCACAGTCGGCCGGCGCAACCAGTTCATCGCGTCCTCGGTCACCACGGCCACCCGCGGATTGTCCAACGAGCCGCCGTTGGCGCCGCGCAGCGTGGTGCGCGCGATGTCGATCACCGCGGGGTCCAGCTCCACCTGCACGATCTTGGAAATGCCGGGGACGCGCAGCAATTCGCGGGCCGCCAGGCCGTCTCCGCCGCCGAGCACCAGCACCGAACGGGCGCCGTCGCCGAGGGCGGGATAGACGAGGCTCTCGGTGTAGCGGTATTCGTCGCGGGTGGAGAACTGCAGGCCCCCGTCCAGATACAGCCGGGTGTCGTTGCCGCGGCGGGTCACCACGATCTCCTGATAGGCCGTGTGCCGGTAGGCGATGATCGGGTCGGCATAAAGCCTTTGCCTGCTTGTGGTTTCGATGTCCGCCGAGCGCAGCAGCAGGGTGCCCAGCAGCGCCGCGGCGGCGGCCAGCGCGCACAGCGCCAACACCAGCTGCCGTATCGAAACCACTTGGCGCAAAAGGAAAACGGCCACGACGGCAGCCGCCGCCAGGTTGATCATGCCGGTGGCCGCCGCGCCGCGAATCATTCCCAGCTGCGGCAGCAGCAGGAACGGCCAGACCAGTCCGCCCAGCAGCGCGCCCAGGTAGTCCGCGGCGTTGAGGTCGGCCAGCGTGCGGCCGGCATCGGCCGCTTGGTCCTGTTCGGGGCGTGTCCGCCCCTGGTGCAGCAGCGTCATCAGCAGCGGCACCTCGGCACCGACCAGGCCACCGATCAACGCGGTGCTCACCGCCAGCACCCACGTCGACCCGTCGACGAACGCGAACACCACGTAGAGCGCCGCCGCCGACAGGCCGCCGACGATGCCCAGCAGCGCCTCGACGGCGATGAAGCTGATCGCGGCGTGCGCCAGCAGGGGTTTGACCACCAGGGCGCCCACGCCCAGCGCGGCGATGTAGCCCGCGACGATCAGGGAGGTTGCGACGATGCCCCCGCCGTCCAGGCTGGCCGACAGCGTCAGCAGCGCGAGTTCGTAGATGATGCCGCACGCCGCGCAGGCCGCCACGGCGGCCAGCAACAGCGCCCGCCACCGCCCCGACGACGGCGCAAGCCGCGCCGCCGCGGGCGAACGCACCTCGTCCGCCGACCCGACCGCGCTCATGACACCGCCGCGGCGGTCACCCCTCCCACAGCGAGCAGTATCAGCGCCACCGCGAACGACCCTGGATGCAGCTCGGGTGAGTCGATGTGCTCGTGGAAACTGCCCGGTATCAGCAGGTGCATGGTCAACAGCGCGACGCCCAGCAGGATCACGCCCATCAACCCGTACACCGCCACGCCGACCAGGCCCTGGCCCAGCTGGCTGTAGCTGTTGGCGATCGCGGTGATGATCACGATCGTCAGGGCGATGTACATCGCGCCGGCGACCACCACCGCGTTCGGGCGGCGGTCGATGAACACCAGCCGGCGCAGCTTGCCGGGGGTCAGCACGTCGACCGCGTAGAACCCGACGAGCAGCACGGCCATGCCGACTGCGAAGTACAGGATGGTCGCGACGGCGCCCTTCAGCACGGGATTGAGGTTGACGGTGCCGATCTCGACGGCGAGGTACATGGCGCTCTCCTTTGCGGTGGTGGGAGTCACTTGGTTCCGCCAGGGCCGCCGGGGGTGCCTCCGGCGCCGCCCGACGGAGACCCAGGGGAAAATCCGGGGCCGAGAAAGATGAAGGCGCCGTGGCTGTATCCGGCGCTCAGCGGTTCGACGCGAATGCTGCACGGGTAAGTGCCGTCGGGTCCGACGATCACGATGTTGTTGCGGTAGCGCAGGTACTCGGTTCTGCCGTTCGCGGCCCGCGCGTCCGGTTCGGCATAGTCGGCCAGCGCGTCGGCCGCCTGGTCGGGTGTCCCGGTGCACTGGTAACGAGTCCCGTTCACGTCGCGGGCGTACTCGTGATAGTGGCCGGCGACGTATGACGCGATGTTCTTCTGCAACAGGATGATTCCGAAGATTAGGCACGTCACGCCGGCGGCGGCCAGCACCCCGGCGAGCACGAACAAGCGGTTGCGGCTCACAGGCGCCACCGGCTGGCCGTGTGGACCACCGCCCCGCCGGTGCCGGGGCGGCGCCTCGGATAGAGGTGCCAGGTCTGCCAGCGCCAGCCCGCGCCGTCGGGTTCGGCGGCCAGCACCGTCAGCGCGGCATCATCGCCGGGAAAGGTGCCGCCGAGCCAGCCCGACCGGCGGGCGCACCGGGCGCGCAGGTCCCGTGCGAGCCGGCGAAAGCTCGCCTCGCCGTGGATGTCGGTGCGCGACCGCAGGCAGTAGCCGGGCGCTTCGGTGCGCTCGGGCAGGTCGGCCCCGAGATTGCGTGCGGTGCAGGAGATCTCCTCCGAGAAGGCGTGCTCCACCGCGACGACGTGTGAAGCGCCGAGCACCCCGAGCAAAAGCGCCGGGCCGCCGCCGGGGTGGTCCAGCCGGCAGCTGGCCAGCGGCGCGGGCACGGGCGCGTTGAGCGCGAGTCCCAGCCGTTCGCCGGACACGTCGGCAGGGGTCACGGCGAGCTGATGAAGGGGCACCGACCTGACCTTCCAGCTACGCCGGGCTGGGTGGGGGTGCCGAATACACGGTGATTTCACCGGGGGAGACGGACTTGCCCGTAGAAACCTCCCAGGGCATGTCCGGGGCCCAGCGCTCGAACGAGAGCAGCGCCGACTCATCGGCGTTGGTGCAGTCGACGAACTCCATCTCGCCGCCGGCCGGCAGGCCGGTGGTGCCCTCGGTGGTGTAGGAGGCGCGGCCGCATTCGGACTCATGGAACATCACCCCGTCGACCACGTAGGGGTCGCCGGGCCGCAGCGGCACGTCCTTGCGGGTCACCCACATCGCGAGTTCCAGGCGTCCGTCGTCCTCCTCGACGCTGAACCACAGCGGCTGGTCGCCGCCCTCCAGCAAGTGCTCCCACCAGACGAAGGGGCCTTCGCGGAAGGTGACCGAGCCGCGCACGATGTAGTCGGTGCCGCCATAGCTGACGATGGCGCCGGGACCGAGCTGGCGCGGCCCGAATTGCGGCATCGCGTCGGCGAGGAGCGGATCCGGGCGCCCGGCGCGCTGGGTCGGCTGCTTGGGTCGCCGCAAAGCCACCACCAACACCACGATGGACGCGATGAAGAGCACCACGGCGATCATGACCAGCAAAGATCCCACGCCAACCCCTTCGTTGCCACTTTGCTTGAGCGAACGTGGGGCTAAAGTTAACAGCTTTTTCGCGGGTTCGGCGTCGTAACGTCACGCCGGGAATCGGCGGCGCCGCCGCGTGTCCCACCCGGACCCGTCGGCGGCGGCCGCTAGGGTATCGAACGACTGTTCTACTAGGTGGGAGCGGGAATGCGGGTGATGGGCGTCGATCCCGGCCTGACCCGATGCGGCCTGTCGGTCGTCGAAAGCGGGCGCGGGCGCACGGTCGTGGTGCTGGACGTCGACGTGGTGCGCACGCCGTCGGACGCGGCGCTCGCCGAGCGGCTGGTGAACATCAGCGACGCCGTCGAGCATTGGTTGGCCACCCACCGACCGGACGTCGTGGCGATCGAGCGGGTGTTCTCCCAACTGAACGTGTCGACCGTGATGGGCACCGCCCAGGCCGGCGGGGTGGTCGCGCTCGCGGCGGCCAAACGCGGCATCGACGTGCACTTCCACACCCCCAGCGAGGTCAAGGCCGCGGTCACCGGCAACGGCGCTGCCGATAAGGCGCAAGTCACCGCGATGGTCACCAGAATCCTTGCGCTGCAAGCGAAACCGACACCGGCCGATGCCGCCGACGCGCTGGCCCTGGCGATTTGTCATTGCTGGCGGGCGCCGATGATCGCTCGGATGGCCGCGGCCGAGGCGATGGCCGCCGAGCAGCGCGAGAAGTACCGGGCCAAGTTGGGCGCCAAGCGCAAGGCCGCGCGATGATCGCCTCGGTGCGCGGTGAGGTCCTCGAGGTCGCCCTCGATCATGTGGTGATCGAGGCGGCCGGCGTCGGCTACCGGGTGAACGCGACCCCGTCGACGCTGTCCGCCTTGCGGGCCGGGACCGAGGCGCGGCTGATCACCGCGATGATCGTCCGCGAGGACTCGATGACGCTGTACGGCTTCACCGACACCGATACCCGCGACCTGTTCCTGACGCTGCTGTCGGTGACCGGGGTGGGGCCCCGCCTGGCGATGGCGACCCTGGCCGTGCACGACGCCGGGGCGCTGCGCCAAGCGCTGCACGACGGCGACGTCACCGCGCTCACCCGGGTACCCGGCATCGGCAAGCGCGGCGCCGAACGGATGGTGCTGGAACTGCGCGACAAGGTCGGCGCCGGCGCCGCGGCCGGGGGAGCGTCGCCCGGTGCGGCGCTCAACGGCCACGCGGTCCGCAGCCCGGTGGTGGAGGCGCTGGTGGGGCTCGGGTTCGCCGTCAAGCAGGCCGAGGAAGCCACCGACAAGGTGCTGGCCGCCGAGCACGACGTCACCACCTCGGGCGCCCTGCGCGCCGCCCTGTCACTGCTGGGCAGGTCCCGATGAGCCCGCACGACTTCGGCGACGACTACGAAGACCGGGAGGTCTCCAGCGCACTGGCGCCCGGCGAGGGCGACATCGACGTCAGCCTGCGACCGCGCTCGCTGCGCGAGTTCATCGGCCAGCCGCGGGTGCGCGAGCAGCTGCAGCTGGTCATCGAGGGCGCCAAAAATCGGGGCGGCACACCGGATCACATCCTGTTGTCCGGCCCGCCGGGGCTCGGCAAGACGTCGCTGGCGATGATCATCGCCGCCGAGCTGGGGTCCTCGCTGCGGCTGACGTCCGGGCCCGCGCTGGAACGCGCCGGTGACCTGGCGGCCATGCTGTCCAACCTCGTCGAGCACGACGTGCTGTTCATCGACGAGATCCACCGCATCGCCCGGCCCGCCGAGGAGATGCTGTACCTGGCCATGGAGGACTTCCGGGTCGACGTGGTGGTCGGCAAGGGCCCCGGCGCGACGTCGATTCCCCTAGAGGTGGCGCCGTTCACGCTGGTCGGCGCGACCACCCGGTCGGGCGCGCTGACCGGTCCGCTGCGGGACCGGTTCGGTTTCACCGCGCACATGGATTTCTACGAGCCCTCGGAGCTGGAGCGGGTGCTGGCCCGATCCGCCGGCATCCTGGGCATCGAACTGGGCGGCGATGCGGCCGAGGAGATCGCCCGCCGTTCGCGGGGGACGCCGCGGATCGCCAACCGGTTGCTGCGCCGGGTTCGCGACTTCGCCGAGGTCCGCGCCGACGGCGTGATCACCCAGGACGTCGCCAAGGCCGCGCTGGCCGTCTACGACGTCGACGAGCTGGGGCTGGATCGGCTGGACCGGGCGGTGCTCTCGGCGCTGACCCGCAGCTTCGGCGGCGGCCCGGTCGGCGTGTCGACGCTGGCGGTGGCGGTGGGCGAGGAGGCCGCCACGGTCGAGGAGGTGTGTGAGCCGTTCCTGGTCCGCGCCGGCATGGTCGCGCGGACCCCGCGGGGCCGGGTGGCCACCGCCCAGGCGTGGACGCACCTCGGCATGGCCCCGCCGGCCGGGGTGACCGGCCTGGGCCAACCGGGATTGTTCGACTGACGGTAGCCCGTCCGGGTCGTTCGTCGCCGCCCGGCCGCTTCGCGGCCAAATCGTGGCCTTTGCTCCCGGCACGGCCCCGGCGTTCCCCCGATCGCGCCCCCGGCCTGGTCAGAGCGGCTATCACGGCCGCGGTGCGGCGCCGGGCACGCCGGCCGCACCCGCGCCCGGACGGCCCCAGCAAACGGGTGCGCGGCCGTCGACCGGTTACACCCCGGCCTCGCCGGGTAACCAGGCTCACACAGCGATACTTGTTGAAGGAGGTTCCGATGAGGACCACGAGCGACGACTACGACCGACCCCGCGCGCTGTCCATGCCACGTACCCGCGGCGCGCTAACCGGGCTACTGCTGATACTGCTGGGCGCGTGGGGCGCACTGGTGCCCTTCTTCGGGCCCAACATCGACTGGGCGTACATGGCCGACCCGGCATGGACGTGGACTACGGCCAAAGGCTGGCTCGAGGTGCTCCCCGGCGTCGCGACGGCGGTGGGCGGCCTGCTGGTGCTCATGTCCGGCAATCGGGCCAGCGCCGTGTTCGGGGGCTGGCTGGCGGTCGCCGGCGGCGCCTGGTTCGTGGTCGGCCGCGCGTTCGCATCGACGCTCGGGATCGGCGACGTCGGTCAACCGATGGCGTCGACGGACCTAAAGCGCGCCCTGCTCGAGGTCACCTACTTCACCGGTCTGGGGGCCCTGATCGTGTTCCTGGGCGGTGCAGCGGTGGCACGGCTGGCCGTGCGGCACGCGCGTGACGTCGTGGTGACGCACCCGGCGCCGGTCGCGGGCGAGGCCGTGCCGGCTGCCGAACCGGCCATGTACGACGAGACCCGCGGCGCGGCGCCGGCGCACCCGAACGCCGTCGCGGCGGGACCCCAGACAGGCGGACGCACCAGGGGCGGCCTGTTCCGCCGGCGCACCGGCGGCGGCGGTGGCCTGTTCCGCCGGCACCACCACGCGGGCGCCTGACGCACTGGGGCAAGGCCCCGGTAGCCCTCGGCTGCCGGGGCCTTGCCGCGTCGGGCTGGCCCGGTCAACCCCCGATCGGTAGAGTTCACCGGCGCCCGGACAGCGAGGAGGAGCGATGATCGCCGTCGCATTGGTGTTCGCCGCGCTGGCGGCGTTGCTGCACGTCTACATCTTTGTGATCGAATCGTTGACCTGGACCTCGCCACGCACCCGGGCCACCTTCGGCACCACCGCCGCCGAAGCCGAGACCACCAAGACGCTGGCCTTCAACCAAGGCTTCTACAACTTGTTCCTGGCCATCGTCACCGGCGTGGGCATCGGGGCGGTTGCCTTGGGGCACAGGGGTGTTGGGGCCGCGCTCATCTTCGCCGGCGTCGGGTCGATGGCCGCCGCGGCGGTGGTGTTGGTCGCGTCCGCACCGGACAAGGCCCGCGCCGCGGCGACGCAGGGCACGTTTCCGGCGATCGCCATCGTGTTGCTGCTACTCGGACTTCTCCAGTAACACCAGCCTCACCAGCCTCAAAAGCCCCGGCCAGCGCTGGCTTTCGTTTGCCGCGTGGGTTAGTAGTGGAAGTCGCTGGGTAACCAGCCCGGGCCGGAAACAGACCCGGTATTCAACGAGGGGATGTCATGAAATACGCACAAGACGGCCAAACCCGCGGGCTGAGTATGCCGCGCTCGCGAGGCGCGGTCAGCGGATTGCTCCTGGTCATTCTGGGAGCCTGGGGGGCGTTAATACCGTTTGTTGGTCCGCACTTCAATTTCGCCTACACACCGGACCGGGACTGGGCATGGAGCACGGCCCGGGGCTGGCTGGAAGTGGCGCCGGGCGCGGCCACCGTGCTCGGCGGTCTGATGCTGATCGTCGCGGGAAACCGTATCGCCGCCATGCTCGGCGGCTGGCTGGCCGTGCTGGCGGGCGCCTGGTTCGTCGTGGGCGGCCAGGTCGCCCCGGTGTTGGGAATCGGCTCCGCCGGTGACCCGATCGCCGCGACCGAACGCAAGCGCGCGGCGCTCGAGGTCACCTACTTCTCGGGCCTGGGCGCGCTGATCATCTTCGTGGGTGGGGTTGTGCTGGCCCGCACCGCCGTGCGGCTGGCCCGCGACGTGTACCCGGTGGCGGCCGAACCCGCCGCCGCCCCGGCCGTCGAACCCTACCGGGATACGGCCTACGAGCCGGCCGAGGTCTCCTCGGGCGCGCTGACCAAGCCGCGATCCGCGGCGGACCCCGAGCCCAAGCGGGGATGGCGCCGCAACCGCGCCGCGGCGGGGGCCGGCGCCAACGCCGCGTATCTGCGTTGGCCGCACCCGCAGCAGTAGTCAGCGCCGATCAAAGGCAATCGCCCAGTCCCGCAACGGGACTGGGCGATTGCGTTCCCGGGCTTTAGAGCAGGCCGAGCAACTGTAGGTTGGTGACGTACTTGACGATCACCGGCGCCGTGACATGCGGAATGTCTTTGTCGGGGCCGATTTTCGCTTCCTGCACCGCCGCGCGGAACACATCGGTGGGCGCCATCGAGCCGTTGATCGGCTTTTCCGGCTTCTGGTAGTTGTGCAACAGCGGCAGCAGCGAGTACTGACGCTGCTTATCCGGCAGGGCCCGCAGGGACGTCTCGAACCGCCGCAGCCACTCGGCGTAATCGGCGATGCGCTCGATCGAATACCCGGCCTCGACCAGCCAGTCGACGTACTCGTCCAGACCGATGCCGTCGTCGTACGGGTTCATCACGTGGTAGGTCTGGAACCCGGTGTCGCTATCGGTGATCTGCGTTCCCAGCGTCGAGATCGCGGCGGCGATGAACTCGACCGGCAGACCGTCGTAGTGTGCCCGCTGCCGGTTGCCGTCGGCGTCGAGCTCGTAGAACGACCGGGGCGCGATACCGGTGGCGACCAGGCTCAGCATCAGCCGGGTGAACATGTCCGGCAGGTTGAGCTGACCGGAGTAGCTGGTGTCGGCCAGGATCATGTCGCAGCGGAACACCGAGACGGGCAGACCGCACAGGTCGTGCGCCTCACGCAGTAGCACCTCGCCGGCCCACTTGCTGTTGCCGTAGCCGTTGGCGTAGTTGTCGTTGATCTCGCGGGTGGCGCTGATCTGCCGGATGTCGGCGTTCTCGACGAACTCCCCCGGCTTGACCTGGTCGCCCACGCCGATCGTCGACACGTAGGTGTAGGGCTTCTGCTTGGACGTCAACGCGATCCGGAGCAGCTCCGCCGTGCCCACCGCGTTGGGCCCGAACAGCTCGCTGTAGGGCAACACGTGGTTCACCAGCGCCGCCGGGTCGACGATGATGTCGACCTCCTCGGCCAGTCGCTGCCAGGTCTGCGGGTCCAGGCCGAGGTTGGCCTCGCCCTTGTCGCCCGCGATGACCTCGAGGTGGTCGGCGGCCAGCTTCTGGTAGTGCGCCAGCAGTTTCGGGTCGCCGCTGTCGAAGGTCTTGTCCAGCCGGGCGCGCGCCTCGTCGTCGGACTTCGCCCGCACCAGCGCGACGACCTTGCCGTCGACCATGTCCATCCGCTCGAGCCAGTCCAGCGCCAGGTAGCGGCCCAGGAATCCGGTGGCGCCGGTCAGCAGCACAGTGCGCACCTCCGTCGCCGGCTTGGGCAGGCTCGGGGCGCCGGCCAGGATGGCGGCGTCGAGGAACTTGTCCAGCGTGAGGTCACTGGCGTGCACCGTGGTGGCGCCGCGTCCGTGCACGGCGGCGAACGTCGGCCGCTTGGAGCCCTGGCGCTCGGCCTCGATGTAGGCGGCGATGGCCGCCAGGTCGTTGGCCGGGCTGACGATGACGCCCACCGGCACGTCGACGTCGAAGATCTCGCGCAGCAGGTTGCCGAATGTCAACGCCGACAACGAGTCTCCACCCAGGTCGGTGAAGTGGGCGTCGGGTGACAGGTCGCCGGCCGCCGCGCCCAGCATGGCGCCCGCGGCGCGGCTGACGGTCTGCAGCACGGGCGCCTGCGCGCCGCTGCGGCGCAGTTCGGCCAGCTCGTTGGCCTGTCCCGCGGCCAGGTCGGCGTAGATCTGCTCGAGCCGTTCGCCGTAGTGCGCCTTGAGCTTCGGCCACGCCAGCTTGCGGATCCCGGTCAGCAGACCGTTTTCCAGCGTGAACGGGGTGGTCTCGATGATGAAGTCGCGCGGCACCTCGTAGGACTGCAGGCCGGTCTCTTTGGCGACCTTTTGCAGCGAGTCGGCGATCTTGGGCTTGAGTGACTCGATGTCGTTGTCCGCCAACGCCTCTTCGGTCGGCACCACCACGGCCAGCAGGTAGGGCTGGGAGCTGTTGCCGTAGACGTAGATCTGGCGGATCAGCGGGCTGTTGCCGAACACCGCCTCCAGCTTGGCCAGCGTGACGAACTCACCCTGGGCGAGCTTGAGCACGTTGTTGCGGCGGTCGACGTACACCAGTCGGTCCGGGGCGATCTCGGCGAACACGTCACCGGTCCGGTAGTAGCCGTCGTCGTCGAACACGTTGGCGGTGGTCTCGGCCCGCTTGTAGTAGCCGGGGAACATGTTCTCGGTCCGCAGCAACAGCTCACCGCGCGGATGCGGGCGGTCGGTGCTGAAGTAACCCAGGTCGGGGACGTCGACCAGCTTGTAGTCGATCACCGGCGGGCGCTGAATCTCCCCGTCGAACAACACCATTCCGGCCTCGGTGGAGCCGTAGCCGTCCAGCAGGTGCATCTGCAGCAGCGACTCGGCCCACTTCTTCAGCTCCGGTGAGGTGGGTGCGGAGCCCGTCATCGCGAAGATGAACCGCCCGCCCAACAGGTACTGGCGCTGTTCGGCCAACACCTCGGCTTCGACCACCTCGCGGTCGATGCCGTCGGCCAGGCGTCGCTCGACCTGGCGCTGGAATTCGCCGTACAGCGTTTCCCAGATCCGCGGGACGAAGTTCATCTCGGTGGGCCGCACCAACTCGAGGTCCTCGAGCAGGGTGGACAGGTCGCTTCGGGCCGCGAAGTAGGCGGTGCCGCCATTGCCCAACGTGCCGTAGAGGATTCCGCGCCCCATGACGTGGCTCATCGGCATGAAGTTGAGGGTGATCGATGCGGCGCTCTCGCCGAACCAGTTCTTGCTGCCGCGCCGCCACATCTTGCCGACGTTGCTCTGCGGGTACATCGCGCCCTTCGGGGCGCCGGTGCTGCCGGAGGTGTAGATCAGCAGCGCGAGCGAGTCCTCGTCGGTCTGCTGCTCGGGAACCGGGGGCAGGTCCTTGCCGCGCTGCAACACGTCGGCGAGCTTCTCGACCACCACGTCGGTCCCGGCCAGCCGGGCCACGGCGCCGTCCACCGCCTCGCGCTGGTCGTCGACCTCCGGTTGGTAGTCGAACACCACGAGCCTGCCGGGCGCGTGGTCGCCGGCCAGGATCAGCTCCACGGCGTCGGGCAGCTGGTTGACGCTCGAGGCAATCAGGGTGGGCTCGGTTTCGGCGACGATCGGCTGCAGCGACGAGATCGCCGCGCTGGTCTGCAGCGGCACCGACACGGCGCCGATGCAGCCCAGCGCGATGTCGATGGTGGTGTAGTCAACACTGTTGAAGCCGAGCACGCAGACGCGATCGCCGGGGCGCACCGAGTCATTGGCCCAGGCACGGCCGAGAGCCGAAACCCGTTCTCCCAGTTCGCCGTACGTGATGGTCTCGAAGCGGGGGAGCAGCTCGGCGGTCGTTCGTCCCGTCTTGGCGTCCTTGACGAACTCCACGACGCGCTGCCCCAGTGCCGGGCGGTCGGCGTAACCGTCGAGCACGGTCGCGATGATCTGAGGCAGCCGCAGCCCGGGCCGTTCGGTGGCTGCGGTGATCGCCGGGTCCGGTCGGGCGGCGGCGAACTGGGGGTCGTTGGCGGTGAGTTGCTCGATGCGGCGGTCGAGTTCTTCGTCGTGAATGGCAGTCGACATAACAGATCCCTTGCGAATGAAAGTTAGCGAGTCAAATTGCGCTGTCCGCGCTGACCTATAGAACGTTAGCTAAAGTAAAGGTATTCCACCATGATTCGGCGTTTGTGGTGGTTGTGAGATTGCCCACCCGCTCCCGCGGGTGTCCCGGCTTACAGGTCGCGCAGCAGTCCGCCGAGGATGTCGATGCCCTCGGCCAGCAGCTCGTCGCTGATGGTCAGCGGGGGCAGCAGCCGGATGACGTTGCCCCACATGCCGCACGTCAACACGATCACGCCGGCGGCGGCGGCCGCGACGGTGAGCTTCTGGGTCAGCTCTTTGTCGGGCTCGGCGGTTCCCGACTTCACCAGTTCGATGGCGATCATGGCGCCCCGGCCGCGCACGTCGCCGATCCGGTCGTCGCCGGCCTGCAGACGCAGCAGCGGTTCGGTGATCAAGCGTTCCAACTGCCGCGCTCGTTCGATCAAGCCGTCGTTCTCGATAGTCTCGATCGTCGCCAACGCCGCCGCGCAGGCCAGCGGGTTTCCGCCGAAGGTGCCGCCCAGGCCGCCGACGTGCGGGGCGTCCATGAGCTGCGCCCGCCCGGTGACCGCCGACAGCGGCAGCCCGTCGGCGATGGCCTTGGCGGTGCAGATCAGGTCGGGTTCGACGCCCTCGTGCTCACACGCGAACATGGCGCCCGACCGCGCGAATCCGGTCTGCACCTCGTCGGCGATGAACACCACGTCGTTCCTGTGGCACCAGTCCAGCAGGCTGGGCAGGAAGCCCTCGGCCGGCACGATGAACCCGCCCTCGCCCTGGATCGGCTCGATGATGAGCGCGGCCAGGCTGTCGGCGCCGATCTGGCTTTCGATGATGTTGATGGTGCGCGCGGCGGCCTTCTCCCCGTCGGCGGCCAGCTCCTTGTCGACCAGGCCGTCCCGATAGGGGTAGGACAGCGGCGCGCGGTAGACCTCCGGCGCGAACGGGCCGAAGCCGCCCTTGTAGGGCATCGACTTGGCGGTCAGCGCCATCGCCAGGTTGGTGCGGCCGTGGTAGGCGTGGTTGAACGCCACCACCGCCGGCTTGCGGGTGTATGCGCGCGCGACCTTGACGGCGTTCTCCACCGCCTCGGCGCCGGAGTTGAACAGCACCGAGCGCTTCTCTCCCGAACCCGGGGCGATCCGGTTGAGCGTCTCGGCGACGGCGATATAGGACTCGTAAGGCGTCACCATGAAGCAGGTGTGGGTGAACTCGGCCACCTGCGCGCGCACCGCCTCGACCACCCGGGGCGAAGAATTGCCGATCGTCGTCACCGCGATGCCGGATCCCAGATCGATCAGCCGATTGCCGTCGACGTCCTCGATGATTCCGCCGCCGGCGCGCGCCACGAAAACCGGCACCGACACGTTCACCGCGTGCGACACCGCCGCCGCTCGCCGCTTGCTCAGTTCCAGCGACGCCGGACCGGGGATCTCGGTGACCAGCTGGCGGGTCTGCTCGAGGCTGGCCACCACATAACTCCTCCCCGCGCCGCGCGAGTCACGTCGCATCAAAAGCCTATCGAGCTTGACCCCGACGGGCACTCGGTGCACCGTGGCGGCCGGTTGCGGCCCACGGCCTGCCAGACTGAACGGGCACACTGGACCGTTACGAGGTGCGCGACGCCCGAGTCCTACCGGCACCCACGCCTGGTGAAGCCCCGTAACGCCGAAGAACACTTACGACGAAAGACAGGCGCGTCCATGCAGAGTCTGATCCTGTTCCTGCCGTTCCTGCTCATCATGGGCGGGTTCATGTACTTGGCATCGCGTCGTCAGAAGCGCGCGATGCAGGCCACCATCGACCTGCACGAATCACTGCGCCCGGGCGACCGGGTGCACACCACGTCGGGCCTGCAGGCCACCGTCGTCGCCATCACCGAGGACAACGTGGACTTGGAGATCGCCCCCGGGGTGGTGACCACCTGGATGAAGCTGGCGATCCGGGACCGGATCCTGCCCGACGACGACGAAGACCTGGCCGACGGCGACGACTCCGCCGACGAGGGCTCGATCAGCAAGGATTCCTGACGGCCCATTGCCCGTCGATCGCTGCGCCGGCGGACCGCTTGCGCAACCGGCAAATCAGGGCCACGTAGGCTCTGTCCGGGGTAAGTAACCGATAACGAGGAGATAGAAGGAACGTGGCATCGTCTTCGGCGCCGGTGCACCCTGCCCGCTACCTGTCGGTCTTCTTGTTATTGCTCGTCGGCGTTTACCTGTTGGTGTTCCTCACCGGGGACAAGCGAGCCGCTCCGAAGCTTGGTATCGACCTGCAGGGCGGCACCCGCGTCACGCTGACCGCGCGCACCCCGGACGGATCCAAGCCCAGCCGCGAGGCGTTGGCGCAGGCCCAGCAGATCATCGGTGCCCGGGTCAACGGGCTCGGCGTCTCCGGTTCGGAGGTCGTGGTCGACGGCGACAACCTGATCATCACGGTCCCCGGAAACGACGGCAACGAGGCGCGCAACCTGGGCCAGACCGCCCGGCTCTACATCCGGCCGGTGCTCAACTCCATGCCGGCCCAGAGCGCGGAGCCCAAGCCGGCGCCGCGCCAGCCCGCGCCCGGCCAGCCGGCTCCGGGTCGGCCCGCGCCCGGCCAGCCGGCACCAGCTCAGCCCCCCCCCGATCAACCGGCACCGGGTCAGCCCGCTCCCGCGCAGCCGGCTCCCGCTCACCCGGGTGCCCAGCCCCGGCCGTATCCGCAGGACCCGCCGCCGACGCCCAGCCCCGCGCCGGCGCCGACCCCCGCCCCGGCTCCCGCGCCCGGCGCACCGGCTCCCGCGGGTCCCGCGGCCGAGGCGCCGCCGAGCGAGCAGCCCGCGCCGCCCGACCCGCGCAAGGAACTGGCCGACCGCATCGCCGACGAGAAGAAGTGGCGCCAGAGCACGCGTCAGGGCATCCAGTTCCTCGCCCTGCAGTTCCAGGCGACGCGCTGCGACAAAGAAGACATTCTGGCCGGCAACGACGATCCCGCCCAGCCGTTGATCACCTGCTCCACCGACCACAAGGTCGCCTACCTGCTGGGACCGTCCATCATCAGCGGTGACCAGATCCAGGACGCCAGCGCCAGCCAGAACCAGCGCGGCATCGGCTACGTCGTCGACCTGCAGTTCAAGTCCGCCGCGGCGAACACCTGGGCCGACTTCACCGCCGCCCACATCGGCACCCAGACCGCCTTCACCCTGGACTCGCAAGTGGTCAGCGCGCCGATGATCCAGGAGGCGATCCCAGGCGGCCGCACCCAGATCAGTGGTGGCGATCCGCCATTCACCGCCGCAACGGCCAAGCAGCTGGCCAACGTGTTGAAATACGGCTCGCTGCCGCTGTCCTTCGAGGCCTCGGAGGCCCAAACCGTCTCGGCGACACTGGGATTGACCTCGCTGCGCGCGGGCCTGATCGCGGGCGCCATCGGCTTGATCCTGGTGCTGGTGTACTCGCTGCTCTACTACCGGGTGCTGGGACTGCTCACGGCCCTGTCCCTGGCCGCCTCCGGCGCAATGATTTTCGCCATCCTGGTGATCCTGGGCCGCCAGATCAACTACACCTTGGATCTGGCCGGCATCGCGGGTCTGATCATCGGTATCGGCACCACCGCCGACTCGTTCGTCGTCTTCTTCGAACGCATCAAAGACGAAATCCGCGAAGGCCGTTCGTTCCGGTCGGCGGTGCCACGAGGCTGGGTGCGGGCCCGCAAGACAATCGTGTCGGGCAACGCCGTCACCTTTCTGGCCGCCGCGGTGCTCTACGCCCTGGCGATCGGCCAGGTGCGCGGCTTCGCCTTCACGTTGGGGCTCACCACGGTCCTCGACATCGTGGTGGTGTTCCTGGTGACCTGGCCGCTGGTGTACCTGGCGTCCAAGTCCCCGACGCTGGCGAAGCCGGCCTACAACGGCCTGGGCGCCGTCCAGCGGGTCGCCCGCGAACGCCGGGCTTCGGCGCAGGTCAAGACGGGACGGGGATAGCGCATGACTTCCTCCAAAGCCTCCAAAGACGCTACCGAGCTCACCGAAGCCTCCCAGGGCGCCACCGAGTTGACCGGGAGCGCCCCGCACCACGGCTTCCTGTCGCGCCTCTACACCGGCACCGGCGCCTTCGAGGTCATCGGGCGCCGCCGGCTGTGGTTCGGCATCAGCGGCGCGATCGTCGCCGTCGCCATCGTGTCGATCTTGGTGCGGGGCTTCACCTTCGGCATCGATTTCAACGGAGGCACGACGG
Source organism: Mycobacterium arosiense ATCC BAA-1401 = DSM 45069 (assembly GCF_002086125.1). Taxonomy (GTDB): domain Bacteria; phylum Actinomycetota; class Actinomycetes; order Mycobacteriales; family Mycobacteriaceae; genus Mycobacterium; species Mycobacterium arosiense. The sequence goes on along the minus strand of NZ_MVHG01000078.1, from coordinate 8,902 downwards.
TGTCGATGCCCGCCGCCGGGAAGACGGGCACCGTGCACACCTCGCAGGTCTCGGAGGTGTTCCACAAGGCCCTCGGCAAGGATCCGGAATCGGTGGTGGTCGTCGGCAACGGCGCGAGCGCGACCGTGCAGATCCGCTCGGAAACTCTGACCAACGATCAGACGACGAAGCTGCGCAACGCCCTCTTCGATGCCTTCGGACCCAAGGGCACCGACGGTAAGCCCAGCAAGCAGGCCATCAGCGACGCGGCGGTCTCCGAGACCTGGGGCGAGCAGATCACCGACAAGGCGCTGATCGCGCTCGCCGTGTTCTTGGTGCTGGTCGGCGTCTACATCATGGTGCGCTACGAGCGGTACATGGCCATCTCCGCGCTGACGACCATGGTGTTCGACCTCAGCGTCACCGCGGGGGTGTACTCGCTGATCGGTTTCGAGGTCACGCCCGCCACCGTCATCGGCCTGCTGACGATCCTCGGCTTCTCCCTCTACGACACCGTCATCGTGTTCGACAAGGTCGAGGAGAACACCCACGGCTTCCAGCACACCACCCGGCGCACCTTCGCCGAGCAGGCCAATTTGGCGATCAACCAGACGTTCATGCGGTCCATCAACACCAGCCTGATCAGCGTGCTGCCGGTGCTGGCGCTGATGGTGGTGGCGGTGTGGCTGCTGGGCGTCGGCACGCTGAAGGATCTGGCGCTGGTGCAGCTGGTAGGCATCCTGGTCGGCACCTACTCGTCGATCTTCTTCGCCACGCCGCTGCTGGTCACGCTGCGCGAGCGCACCGAGCTGGTGCGCACCCACACCCGGCGCGTAACCCGGCGGCGCAGCCCCGGCTCGCGAGCGGCCGAGACCGCCGGCGACGACCACGCCGACACCGCCGACGAACCGCCGGAAACGGCGGCCGCGGCCGAGCCGTCCAAGCCCGCGCCGAGCAAGCCGGCACCGGGTGCTCGCCCGGTGCGGCCGACCGGGACCCGGCGTCCCACCGGCAAGCGGAACGTCGGCCGGCGGTAGTCACCATGGCCAGCCGTCGGGTCCTGACGGGGTGGATCGGCGCCGGATTGGCGGTGCTGCTGGCGGCGGGTTCCGCGCTGACCGCCTGCGCGGGTAGCGCCGCCTCCCAGATCGACTACGTGGTCGACGGCCCGCTGTCCACCTACAACACCAACACCGTCGCCGGCGCCGCGTCGGCCGGGGCGCAGGCGTTCGCCCGCACCCTCACCGGCTTCAGCTATCACGGCCCCGACGGGCAGATCGTCGCCGACCGCGACTTCGGCACCGTTTCGGTGGTCGGCGGCACGCCGCTGGTGCTGGATTACCAGATCGCCGACAACGCCGTCTACTCCGACGGTAAGCCGGTGACCTGCGATGACATCGTGCTCGCCTGGGCGGCGCAGTCCGGCAAGTTCCCCGACTTCCACGCCGCCACCCAGGCCGGCTACATCGACATCGCCAACGTCGAATGCATCCCCGGGCAAAAGAAGGCCCGGGTGTCGTTCATCCCCGACCGCGGCGTCGTCGACTACAACCAGCTGTTCACCGCGACCTCGCTGATGCCGTCGCACGTCATCGCCGACCAACTCAACGTCGATGTGACCGCGGCCCTGCTCAGCAACGATGGGCCGCTGGTGGCCCAGATCGCGAAGCTGTGGAACACCGTCTGGGACCTCAAACCCGGGCTCCAAAAAGACGCGCTCGAAAAGCGCTTTCCGTCGTCGGGGCCGTACAAGATCGAATCCATCCTCGATGGCGGCGCGGTGGTGCTGGTCGCCAACGACCGATGGTGGGGCCCCAAGGCGATCACCAAGCGGGTCACCGTGTGGTCGCAGGGGCCCGACATCCAGGACCGGGTCAACAGCCGCAGCGTCGAGGTGGTCGACGTCGCTTCGGGCTCGTCCGGCGCCCTGACCACACCCGATAACTATGAGCGCTCCGACGGCCCGTCGAGCGGCATCGAGCAGCTCATCTTCGCCCCGCGGGGGCCGCTGGCCGCGCCCAAGGCCCGGCGCGCGGTCGCGCTGTGCACGCCGCGCGACTCGCTTGCCAAGGATGCCGGGACACCGATCGCCAACTCGCGCCTGGAACCGGCCATCGACGACGCCGTGTCCGCCGCAGACGCGGCGGGCGACGCCGACCCATTCGCCAAGTCCGACCCGGCCGCGGCGCGCGCCGCGCTCGGGGGTGCGCCCTTGACGGTGCGGATCGGCTACCACGGGCCCAACGCCCGGCTCGCGGTCAACGTCGGCGTCATCACCAAGGCGTGCGCCGCGGCCGGGGTCACCGTCACCGGCGTCATCCTGGACGGCCCGGGGCCGCAGGCGCTGCGGGACGGCAAGATCGACGCGTTGCTGGCCAGCACCGGCGGGGCCACCGGCAGCGGGTCGACGGGGTCGTCGGCGCTGGATGCCTACGCCCTGCACACCGGCAACGGCAACAACCTGTCCGGATACAGCAACCCGCAGGTCGACAACGCGATCGAGGCGCTGGCGGTGTCGGGCGACGCCGCCGAGCGCGCCAGGCTGCTGACCGAAACCGCGCCGGTACTGTGGGGCGACATGCCCACCCTGCCGCTGTACCGTCAACAGCGCACGCTGCTGACCTCGAAGAAGATGTACGCGGTGAGCAAGAACCCGACCCGCTGGGGCGCGGGCTGGAACATGGACCGATGGGCCCTGATCCAGTGAGGATGCGGTGACGAACGCCGCCGAACGGACGCCGGTGGCCGAGTTGATCGCGTCGCTGACGCGAGAGGTGGCCGATTTCCCCAGGCCGGGCGTCCAGTTCAAGGACCTCACCCCGGCGTTCGCGGACGCGACGGCGATGACGGCCATCACCGGCGCGCTGGCCGAGATCGCATCCGGCGCCGATCTGGTGGCCGGCATCGAGGCCCGGGGGTTCCTGCTGGCCGCGGCCGTCGCCGACCGGCTGCAGACCGGCGTGCTGGCCGTCCGCAAGGCGGGGAAGCTGCCGCCGCCGGTGCACGCCGAGCGGTACGACCTGGAATACGGCAGCGCGACGCTGGAAATCCCCGCCGACGGCCTGGACCTGCGCGGGCGCAACGTCACGATCATCGATGACGTCCTGGCCAGCGGGGGCACCCTGGCCGCCGCGGTCCGGCTGCTCGGGCGCGCCGGCGCCCGGGTCAGCGCGGCGGCGGTGGTGGTGGAGCTGAGCGCTTTGTGCGGCCGGGAAGCGGTCGCGCCGTTAACAGTCCACAGCCTGAGCCGCGCCTAGCCCGTCGGATCACGCGATATCCTCGAATTCGGAGGTGACCAACGTGGCGGAGGAAAACAGCGCGGCGCAAGCGCTTGACGCGCCCACTAAAACCACGGAGTCGCCACCCATCACGCAGCCGATGGCCACTCCGGAGCTGCCGAACGAATCACTGAAGGCGTCCAGCAGCGCGTCGCGGCGGGTGCGGGCCAGGCTGGCCCGGCGGATGACCGCCCAGCGCAGCACGCTCAACCCGGTGCTCGAACCGCTGGTGGCCGTGCACCGCGAGATCTACCCGAAGGCCAACGTGTCGCTGCTGCAGCGCGCCTTCGAGGTCGCCGACTCCCGCCACGCCACCCAGCTGCGCCATTCCGGTGACCCCTACATCACCCACCCGCTGGCCGTCGCCACCATCCTGGCCGAATTGGGCATGGACACCACCACTTTGGTGGCCGCGCTGTTGCACGACACCGTCGAGGACACCGGGTACACCCTGGTTGCTTTGTCCGAGGATTTCGGTGAAGAGGTGGGCCATCTGGTCGACGGGGTGACGAAGCTGGACCGGGTGGTGCTGGGCAGCGCCGCCGAGGGCGAGACCATCCGCAAGATGATCACGGCGATGGCGCGTGACCCGCGGGTGCTGGTGATCAAGGTCGCCGACCGGCTGCACAACATGCGCACCATGCGGTTCCTGCCGCCTGAGAAGCAGGCGCGCAAGGCCCGCGAGACACTGGAAGTTATTGCGCCCCTTGCGCATCGGCTGGGGATGGCCAGCGTCAAATGGGAACTGGAGGACCTGTCGTTTGCGATCCTGCACCCCAAGAAGTACGAGGAGATCGTTCGGCTGGTCGCCGGGCGTGCGCCGTCGCGCGACACCTACCTGGCCAAGGTCCGCGCCGAGATCGTCAACACGCTGAACGCGTCGAAGATCAAGGCGACGGTGGAGGGCCGCCCCAAGCACTACTGGTCGATCTACCAGAAGATGATCGTCAAGGGCCGCGACTTCGACGACATTCACGACCTGGTCGGCATCCGCATCCTGTGCGACGAGATCCGGGACTGCTATGCGGCCGTCGGCGTGGTGCACTCGCTGTGGCAGCCGATGGCGGGGCGGTTCAAGGACTACATCGCCCAGCCGAGATACGGCGTGTACCAGTCGTTGCACACCACCGTGGTGGGTCCGGAGGGCAAGCCGCTGGAAGTGCAGATCCGCACCCGGGACATGCACCGGACCGCCGAGTACGGCATCGCCGCGCACTGGCGCTACAAGGAAGCCAAGGGGCGCAACGGCGTTCCGCATCCGCACGCCGCCGCCGAGATCGACGACATGGCCTGGATGCGTCAGTTGCTCGACTGGCAGCGGGAGGCGGCCGACCCCGGCGAATTTCTCGAGTCCCTGCGTTACGACCTTGCGGTGCAAGAGATCTTCGTGTTCACCCCGAAGGGGGACGTGATCACGTTGCCCAACGGGTCCACACCGGTCGACTTCGCCTACGCGGTGCACACCGAGGTCGGCCACCGCTGCATCGGCGCCCGGGTCAACGGCCGGCTGGTGGCGCTGGAGCGCAAGCTGGAAAACGGCGAAGTGGTCGAGGTTTTCACCTCCAAGGCCGCCAACGCCGGGCCGTCGCGGGACTGGCAGCAGTTCGTGGTGTCGCCGCGCGCCAAGGCCAAGATCCGGCAATGGTTCGCCAAGGAGCGCCGCGAGGAGGCGCTCGAGGCCGGCAAGGACGCCATGGCCCGCGAGGTGCGCCGCGGCGGACTTCCGTTGCAGCGCTTGGTCAATGGCGAGACGCTTGCGGCGGTGGCCCGCGAGCTGCACTACATCGACGTCTCCGCGCTCTACACCGCGATCGGTGAGGGGCACGTGTCGGCCCGGCACGTGGTGCAGCGGCTGCTGGCCGAGCTCGGCGGCATCGACCAGGCCGAGGAGGACCTCGCCGAACGCTCCACGCCGACAACCATGTTGCGCCGCCCGCGCAGCAGCGACGACGTCGGCGTTTCGGTGCCCGGCGCGCCGGGCGTGCTGACCAAACTGGCGAAGTGCTGCACACCGGTGCCCGGCGACCAGATCATGGGGTTCGTCACCCGCGGCGGCGGGGTGAGCGTGCACCGCACCGACTGCACCAACGCCGCCTCGCTGCAGCAGCAGGCCGAGCGCATCATCGAAGTGCATTGGGCGCCTTCGCCGTCGTCGGTGTTCCTGGTGGCCATCCAGGTCGAGGCGCTCGACCGGCACCGGCTGCTGTCGGACGTCACCCGAGTGCTGGCCGACGAGAAGGTCAACATCCTATCCGCGTCGGTGACCACCTCCGGTGACCGAGTTGCGATCAGCCGCTTCACCTTTGAGATGGGCGACCCGAAGCATCTCGGCCACTTGCTCAACGTCGTGCGCAACGTCGAAGGCGTGTACGACGTCTACCGCGTGACGTCCGCGGCCTGAGCCCTAGTCGAGCATGAGCGAGGTGATGGTCACCTCGGTCGCGGGTGCTCCGTCTTCACCGCCGCCGGCGACGCCGGCCTTGGCGATCTTGTCCAGGGTGGCCAGCCCGTCGGCCTGGATGGTACCGAACACGGTGTATTGCGGCGGCAGCTGGGAGTCCTTGTACACCAGGAAGAATTGGCTGCCGTTGGTGCCGGGCCCGGCGTTGGCCATGGCCAGCGTGCCGCGCGGATAGACAACGGGCTCCTGCGCCTTCGGGTCGTTCGGGGGGTACTGGTCGGTCGGGTATTCGTTGGCGAATTGATAGCCCGGGCCGCCGGTGCCCTCACCCTTGGGGTCGCCGCACTGCAGGACGCCCAGGCTCGGCGACGTGGTCAACCGATGACATTTGGTGCCGTCGAAGTATTTTTGGCCGATCAGGCTCGCGAAACTGTTGACGGTGCACGGTGATTCGTTGTTCGCCAGCATCAGGCCGATGTGACCCTGGTTGGTCACCATGCTGGCGCTCACCTGGGCCGGATCGGTCGGCACCTTGCCGGTCCGCGGCGGGTTGACCTGCTTGGCGGCCGGCTGAGGCGAGGCCGGGTACTGACAGTTGGCGCCCACCTCGGCCGACGGCTTGAACGGCGGCAGCGGCGCGGCGTTCGGCGTCGGTCCGGCGGGGGTCGTGGACTCCGGCGAGCCGCTGGTGCTGGTGGTCGTCGACGCAGCGGTGTTGCTCTTGTGGTCGTGCTTGGTGTTGACGATCGTGATCACCACCGCCACGATCACGGCCACGGCGACGATCGAGGCGGCCGCGATCAGCACGATCCGGCGCGTCCTGGCCTGCTTGGCGCGCCGCTCCAGCTGTCGTTCGAGCTTGCGTTTGGCGTTGGCGCGTCGCTGTTCGTTGGTCGGCACGGCCGCTATGCCTCCATGATGGCTCGGAGTCCCCTGATACGGGTGAGGTGCCAGCTCAGGCTAATGTGGGCGCCGCGACTCGTGTCAAGTGGGGCCCGTGGGAAACTGGGAAGCGTGTTGATCACCGGATTCCCCGCCGGCGTGTTGCAGTGCAACTGCTACGTGCTGGCGCAGCGGCCTGGGACGGACGCCGTCATCGTGGATCCGGGGCAGCGGGTGATGGGCGCGCTGCGCAAGATCCTGGACGAGAACCGGCTGACGCCGGCCGCGGTGCTGCTGACCCACGGACACATCGACCACATGTGGTCGGCGCAGAAGGTATCCGACACCTACGGTTGTCCGACCTACATCCATCCCGAGGACAGGTTCATGCTCACCGACCCGATCTACGGCCTGGGCCCACGGCTGGCGCAGATGGTCGCGGGCGCCTTCTGGCGGGAGCCCAAGCAGGTCGTCGAGCTGGACCGCGACGGAGACAAGCTGGACCTGGGCAGTGTGACCGTCAACGTCGATCACACGCCCGGACACACCCGCGGGTCGGTGGTGTTTCGGGTGTCGTCCGACAAGGACGTCGTGTTCACCGGTGACACGCTGTTCGAGCGCTCGGTGGGCCGCACCGACCTGTTCGGCGGCAGCGGGCGCGACCTGCTGACGTCGATCGTCGACAAGCTTCTGGTGCTCGACGACGACACCGTGGTGCTGCCCGGGCACGGCAAATCCACCACCATCGGCGCCGAGCGCCGGCTCAACCCGTTCCTCGAAGGCCTGTAGCCCGTGCCGGAATTCTCTGCGCCCAAGGGCGTACCCGACTACGTCCCGCCGGACTCGTCGCAATTCGTCGCGGTGCGCGACGGCCTGCTGGGCGCCGCCCGCCGGGCCGGCTACGGCGACATCGAGCTGCCCATTTTCGAAGACACCGCGCTGTTCGCCCGCGGGGTTGGTGAATCCACCGACGTGGTGTCCAAAGAGATGTACACGTTCGCCGACCGCGGCGACCGATCGGTGACCCTGCGGCCCGAAGGCACCGCCGGGGTGGTGCGCGCGGTGATCGAACACGGGTTGGACCGCGGCGCGCTGCCGGTCAAACTCTGTTACGCGGGACCGTTTTTCCGCTACGAGCGCCCGCAGGCCGGCCGCTATCGACAGCTGCAGCAAGTCGGAGTGGAGGCGATCGGCGTCGACGACCCGGCCCTGGACGCCGAGGTGATCGCCATCGCCGACGCGGGTTTCCGCTCGCTCGGGCTCGACGGGTTTCGCCTGGAGATCACCTCACTCGGCGATGACAGCTGCCGTCCGCAGTACCGGGAACTGTTGCAGGAGTTCCTCTTTGGTCTCGACCTGGACGAGGAAACGCGACGGCGGGCGCAGATTAATCCGCTGCGTGTGCTCGATGACAAGCGGCCGCACGTGCGCGCCATGACGGCCGATGCGCCGGTGCTGCTCGATCACCTGTCCGACGCGGCCAAGCAGCACTTCGACACCGTGCTGGCGCACCTGGACGCAATAGGAGTGCCCTACGTCATCAACCCACGGATGGTCCGCGGGCTCGACTACTACACCAAGACCACCTTCGAGTTCGTGCACGACGGCCTGGGCGCGCAGTCCGGCATCGGGGGTGGCGGCCGCTACGACGGCCTGATGCGCCAGCTCGGCGGACAAGACCTGTCCGGCATCGGGTTTGGGCTCGGCGTGGACCGCACGTTGTTGGCGTTGCGCGCCGAGGGCAAGAGCGCGGGGGAGAGCGCGCGCTGCGAGGTGTTCGGCGTGCCGCTGAGCGAGCAGGCCAAGTTGCGTTTGGCGGTGCTGGCCGCGCAGTTGCGCGGCTGCGGTGTGCGCGTCGACATGGCCTACGGCGACCGCGGACTCAAGGGTGCGATGCGCGCCGCCGACCGGTCCGGCGCCCGGATCGCGCTGGTCCTGGGCGACCGGGATCTCGAGTCCGGCACGGCCGGCGTGAAGGACCTCGGGACCGGGGAGCAGGTCCCCGTCGCGCTGGATTCCGTCGTCGCCGAGGTGCTCGGGCGGCTCGGCCGCTAGGTCCGTTCGGAATGCGGGTGATCCTGACGATCAACGCCGTTAGTGGGTTCCGCACGGCCGGTGCCAGCCGGGGCTTCTTCTCGGCGGGCATCTTCGTGCGACGTGATCGAGCATCTCCACAGCCTTTCAGCTGCGGCCGCGAGTATCCACACCCTGCGACCCGGCCAAAAAGTTTGAGTCAGTGCGTGTTGCCTCACGTCAAGATGCGCGCGAGGGTGGATTCGTTGCCCCATGTGTTTGTGCGCGCTTGGGGATGCGGATTCTGCTGGAGGGTTCGGACTTGGTCGTGGTCACTTTGAGCAGCTGT
>NZ_MVHG01000077.1 GCF_002086125.1 Mycobacterium arosiense ATCC BAA-1401 = DSM 45069 | reverse complement strand
ACGGCCCGAACGCCCCGGGCACGTCTCGCCAGGCGATCCCACACCGGTACCGATAAATAATGCCCTCGACCATCGAGCGGGCATCCTGAAAGGGCCTGCCCCGCTTGCCTGTCCGAGTCGGAAGCAAATCTTCAATCAACGACCACTGAGCATCGGTGAGCAACTGAAACCGCGACATGACTCAAGCCTCGGGCACAACATCCAAAATCTTTGCCAGACACGCCCTAGTCGCGCCGCACGTCGATGAGGACCGGCGCGTGATCGCTGGCCACCTTGCCTTTGCGTTCGTCACGGACGATTTGCGCCCCGGTCACGCGGCGGGCCAAAGCCGGTGAGCCGAGGATGAAATCGATGCGCATGCCCTGTCCCTTCGGGAACCGCAACCGGGTGTAGTCCCAGTACGTGTACACCCCCGGGCCCGGCGTGAAAGGGCGCACCACATCGGTGAATTGCGCGTCGATGATGGCGGCGAACGCGCGGCGCTCCGGCTCGGAGACGTGCGTGGCGCCTGTGTAGAACTCCATACTCCACACGTCATCGTCCTGCGGGGCGATGTTCCAGTCGCCGGCCAGTGCGATCGCGGCGGTGGGATCCTCGCGCAACCAACCCGATACCGAATCACGCAGTGCGGCAAGCCATTCGAGTTTGTAGGTGTAGTGTGGGTCGCCCAGTGCGCGGCCGTTGGGAACGTAGAGGCTCCACATCCGCACGCCGCCGCACGTCGCCGCGAGGGCGCGGGCTTCGGCGGCCGCGGCGACTTCGGGCTTGCTGCTCCAGCTGGGTTGCCCGTCGAATCCGATCTGCACGTCGTCGAGACCGACGCGCGAGGCGATCGCCACGCCGTTCCATTGGTTGAAACCCACGTGGGCGACCTCGTAGCCGAGTTCGAAGAACGGCAGGGTGGGGAACTGGCCGTCGGAGCATTTGGTCTCCTGCATCGCCAGCACGTCGACCTCGGCGCGGGCCAGCCAGTCGATGACGCGGGGCAGCCGGGACCGAATTGAATTCACGTTCCAGGTGGCCAGCCGCAGCGGCGATCGCAAGCGCGGCGAAGCCGGGCGCGGCGGGTCGCCGCCATCAGCCATCGCGTCGGGCACGGCTAAACGCTATCCCAGAAGCCCGGGCGCACCGGGACGTAACGGCGGCGGTGGTGCAGCCGGAAACCCAGCGCCTCGTCAAGCGTCGCGGCACCGGTGTCGGGCACCCGCAGGTAGCCGCGTGTCGCACCGCGGTTCGCGCCCCATGCCAGCAACGCCTCGCACAGTTGCGCCGCGTGATCGTCCGCGCCGGTTGTGCAGCGCACGGCCGAGATGCCGACCCACCGCGCGCCATCGGGTGCCTCGGTCACCGCGGCACGCGCGGCGGCGCCGCCGCGATGCGTGCCGAACACGAGCTCGCCGCCGATGACGGCGGTGAGCACGTCGACCGGAATGTCGTCGTCGTGGATGCGCAGCCACCCGTCGTCGGGGCCCGGTGCCAACGTGATGGACGGATCGGCATCGGGGGCGCTCACCTCGAAAAGGTCGCGCACGACAAGCCGTTCCGTGCTTTCGCCGGTCAGCCCCGGCGGCGGCGTCAGAACCCGATCGGGCAGGGCCAGCCGCGGCGTCAGCCCGCGGCGTTCGTACCAGTCCACGATGGCCGGGACCGTGCCCACATGGGCGGAGATATCAAGTGGCACCGCGGAATTCGCGGCCAGGTCCACACCGCGGCCGGCGCGCAACAGCCAGCCTTCCAGCCAAACATGCTCCGCGCCCGGCCAGGCCGCGGCGGCGGCATGCTCGAGCGCGCGGATCTGGGAGGTGCGGATCGGGGTGTCGGTGAGCACCCGCAGCGCCACCGCGTCGGACGGGGCGAACTCGACGACCGCGCCGGTCTTCGTGCGCACCCGCACCATCGGGTCGACGGCCAGTAAGTGGCCCACCGCATCGGTCAACGGCGGCACCGAGCCGGCCGGGCGCCGGTAGCGCACCGTCACCCGGGTTCCCGGGTCGGGCCACGAGAACATCAGTGACCGAACGGGTCCGGCCCCTCCCCGGGCATCCAGGAGAGGCCGGGAACGCCCCAGTTGTGGGATTTCACGGCGCGTTTCGCGCTGCGCGCGTGCCGGCCGATGAGGCGGTCCAGATAGAGGAAGCCATCCAGGTGCCCGGTCTCGTGCTGCAGCATCCGCGCGAACAGGTCGTTGCCTTCGATGGAGATCGGCGTGCCGTCGGCGTCGAGTCCGGTGACGCGTGCCCACTTGGCGCGCCCGGTGGGGAACGACTCGCCGGGCACCGACAGGCACCCCTCGTCGTCGTTGTCCGGATCGGGCATGGTCTCGGGTATCTCGGAGGTCTCCAGGACCGGGTTGACGACGACGCCGCGCCGCCGGTCGGTGAGGCCCCGGTCGTCGGCGCAGTCGTAGACGAAGACCCGCAGGCCGACCCCGATCTGGTTGGCGGCCAACCCCACCCCGTGCGCGGCGTCCATGGTGTCGTACAGGTTGGTGATCAACTCGGCCAGATCCGCGGGCAGCGAACCGTCGGCAGCGACCGGCACCGGCTGCGTCGGGGTATGCAGGACGGGATCTCCCACGATGCGGATCGAAACGACTGCCATGGTCGGCTAAGCTACCGCACGCCCGTGGGCTGCTCAGCCGGCGATCGGCGTCTGGGCAATCTTGGGCAATCGGCCGACTCGCGGGTCTGGATCACGGCTTGAGGGTTTGGCCCGTGTTTCAATATTCGCCGAAACACGCCCTTAGCTAAGTCAAGTCATTCGAGCAGTTCGGAATTCGCCGAAAGGGTCCAGGGGAAGCGATATGGACAGCGCCATGGCGCGGGCAAATCGATCGGGGGACGACTCTGAAATCGCAGATGGGCTGACCCGCCGCGAGCACGACATCCTGGCCTTCGAGCGCCAGTGGTGGAAGTTCGCCGGTGTGAAGGAAGACGCCATCAAAGAGTTGTTCTCGATGTCGGCGACGCGGTACTACCAGGTGCTCAACGCGCTCGTTGATCGGCCCGAGGCGCTGGCCGCCGACCCGATGCTGGTGAAACGGCTGCGCAGGCTGCGCGCCAGCAGGCAGAAGGCGCGCGCGGCGCGGCGCCTCGGCTTCGAGGTGACCTGACTCGTTACAGTAGGGCTCGATGAAAGAACGAGTTCCCGACTCCACTGGGCTGCCCCTGCGGGCCATGGTGATGGTGCTGTTGTTCCTCGGCGTCATTTTCCTGCTGCTCGGTTGGCAGGCTCTGGGTTCGTCCGGGAGCTCTGACGACGATTCGGCATCGCCGGTGTCCAGCGCGAGCGCCAGCACCTCCGCGTCCGCGTCGCCGACCAACAAGCCCGCGAGCACGCAGGCCGAGGTGCAAATCTACAACATTTCCTCGAAAGAGGGTGTCGCCGCGCACACCAAGGACCAGCTGACCTCCGCCGGCTTCAAAGTCACCAAGGTCGACAACATGACCGTGCCCGACGTCTCGGCCACCACGGTCTACTACACCGACGCAGGCGACGAGCACGCTACCGCGGACGCGGTGGGCAAAAACCTGAGCGCGCCCGTCGAACCACGAATCCCCGCACTCAGCGGCGAGCCGCCGGGTGTCATCGTCCTCGTAGCGGGCTGATTCCGACCGCCCGACTCTCCGCCGCGCGCCGTTCCGGCTCGCATCGTCGTGGGGCTAGGTAGGCGATAGGCTGCTGGCTATGCCCAAGCTGCGCGCGTTGGTACTGGCCGGTAGTGTCGCGCTGTTAGGCGCTTGCTCGTCGCCCCAGCAGTCGTCGTCGGTTCCGGGCACCACCCCGGCGATCTGGACCGGATCGCCCTCACCGTCGGGCGCCACGGCCTCGGAACCCGGGCCCGCGGCGGCGCCGAGCGTCATCACGCATCTGAAGGCGCCGGATGGCACCCAGGTGGCCACCGCGACGTTCGAATTCAACAACGGCTATGCCACCGTCACCATCGAGACGACCGCCAACGGCGTGCTCGCGCCCGGCTTCCACGATGTGCACATCCATAAGGTCGGCAAGTGCGAGCCGAATTCGGTCGCCCCGACCGGCGGCGCGCCGGGCGACTTCCTGTCCGCCGGCGACCACTTCCAGGCGCCCGGGCACACCGGCGAGCCCGCAAGTGGGGACCTGCCGACCTTGCAGGTGCGCAAAGACGGCTCCGGAACGTTGATGACCACCACGGACGCCTTCGCCATGGAGGATCTGCTCACGGGGCAGAAGACCGCGATCATTATTCACGCCGGTGCGGCAAACTCCGCCGACGCCGCATCCGGGCGCAATGACCAGACCAACGGCACGCCGGGCCCGGGCGACATGACGATGAGCACCGGTGACGCCGGCAAGCGGGTGGCGTGCGGTGTCATCGGTGCAGGCTAAGCGGGCCGACGCCCGCATCGACTTCGCCCGTTCCCCGCGGCCGACCCTCGGGGTGGAATGGGAGTTCGCCCTCGTCGACGCCCACACCCGCGACCTGAGCAACGAAGCCACCGCCGTGATCGCCGAGATCGGCGAAAACCCGCGCGTACACAAGGAATTGCTGCGCAACACCGTCGAAGTGGTCAGCGGCATCTGCCGCTCGGCGGGCGAGGCGATGGAGGATCTGCGCCAGACCCTGGGGCCCGCGCGCCGCATCGTGCGGGATCGTGGCATGGAGCTGTTCTGCGCCGGCGCACACCCGTTCGCGCAATGGACCTCTCAGAAACTCACCGACGCACCGCGCTATGCCGAACTGATCAAGCGCACCCAGTGGTGGGGAAGGCAGATGCTGATTTGGGGCGTGCACGTGCACGTCGGCATTTCCTCGCCGAACAAGGTGATGCCGATCATGACGTCGCTGCTGAACTATTACCCGCACCTGCTGGCGCTGTCGGCGTCCTCGCCGTGGTGGGCGGGCGTGGACACCGGCTACGCGAGCAACCGGGCCATGATGTTCCAGCAGCTGCCCACCGCCGGGTTGCCGTTCCAATTCCAGACCTGGGCCGAGTTCGAACGCTTCGTCTACGACCAGAAGAAGACGGGCATCATCGACCATGTCGACGAAGTCCGTTGGGATATCAGGCCTTCACCGCACCTGGGCACGCTGGAAATGCGGATCTGCGACGGCGTGTCCAATCTGCGCGAGCTGGGCGCGCTGGTCGCGTTGACCCACTGCCTGGTGGTCGATCTGGACCGTCGACTGGAAGCCGACGAGTCGTTGCCGAGCATGCCGCCCTGGCACAACCAGGAGAACAAGTGGCGCGCCGCGCGCTACGGCCTGGACGCGGTGATCATCCTGGATGCCGACAGCAACGAGCGATTGGTCACCGAAGATCTCGACGAGGTGCTCAACCGGTTGGAGCCGGTGGCAAAAAAGCTGAACTGCGTCGACGAGTTGGCCGCGGTGGCCGACATACCCCGCCACGGCGCCTCCTACCAACGGCAGCGCCGGGTGGCCGAAGAACATGACGGCGACCTGCGCGCGGTCGTGGACGCGCTGGTGGCCGAACTGGAAATCTGATGACGGAATCCCTTGAACTGGCCATGTTTCCGCTGGAGTCGGTGCTGCTGCCCGACCAGGACCTGCCATTGCGGATCTTCGAGCCACGCTACGGCGCGCTAGTGCGCGACTGCACGGACACCGGCGACCCGTTCGGGGTGGTGCTGATTTCGCGCGGGCGTGAGGTCGGCGGCGGCGATGCGCGCTGCGACGTCGGCGTGCTGTCGCGGATCACCGACTGCGTCGACCACGGCGCCGGCCGCTATTCACTGAAATGCCGGACCGGGGAACGCATCCGGGTGACCGAATGGCTGCCCGACGACCCCTACCCGCGGGCGACGGTCACGCTGTGGCCCGACGAACCGGGCGACGCGGTGTCGGGCGCCCAGTTGCTCGACGTCGAAGACCGGGCTATGGCGCTGTTCGAGCGGATCGCGCAGGCGCGCGACATCAAGCTGCCGGACCGCGAGGTGATCCTGGGCCACGGCCCGGCCGGCCCTGCCGGTAAACGCTTGTTGGCGTTGGCATCTCGCATCCCGATCGGCACGGCGGACCGCTATTCGGTGCTGTCGGCGCCGACGGCAGCCGCCCGCCTCGCCGCGTTGCGCGAAGCCGTGGACGCGGTCGCCGAAGTGGTGGAGTTTCAGCTTTCCGATTGACCGGGCGGTTTCGCGGAAGGACGGTGCATGAAGGTTCAGCTTCAGCTCAGCGGTTCACCGGCGCAGGCGGCCGCAAGCGCCGCCGAGATGGTCGCGGCGGGCGCGGACGGATTGTTCACTTTCGAGGGCCAGCACGATGTCTTCTTCCCGCTGCTGATCGCCGCCGGCACGACCCGCCTGGACTTGATGACCAACGTGGCGATCGCCCCGCCGCGCAGCCCGGTACACATGGCGCACTCCGCCTACGATCTGCAGCTCTATAGCGGCGGCCGGTTCCGCCTCGGCCTCGGCTCGCAGATCAAGGCGCACATCGAAAAGCGTTATGGCAGTAAATGGGAACGGCCGGCGCCGCGGATGGCCGAGGCCATCGCCGCTATCAAGGCGATATTCGCCGCGTGGGAAGGCCAGGCCCGGTTGGACTTTCGCGGCGAGTTCTACACCCACACCATCATGGCGCCCAACTTCAACCCCGGGCCCAATCCGTTCGGGCCGCCCCCGGTGCTGCTGGGCGCGCTGGGCCCGGTGATGTCGCGCACCGCCGCCGAGGTCGCCGACGGCCTCTTGGTGATGCCGTTCAACAGCGCCCGCCACTTCGCCGACCGCACGTTTCCCGCGATCGCCGAGGGGCTGCGCCGCTCGGGGCGGTCGTTCGATGAGTTCCAGATCATCGCCCAGGCTATGGTCGCCGTCGGGCGTGACGAGGTCGACCTGGCGGCCGCGATCAACGGGGTGGCCTCCCTGATCGCGTTCTACGGCTCGACGCCGGCCTACCTGCCCGTGCTCGAGGTCGAGGGCTGGGCCGGCGTGCAGCCCGAACTCAACGCGCTGACCAAGCAGGGCCGCTTCGCCGACATGCGCCGGCTCATCACCGACGAGATGGTTGCGCGGATCGGGATCGTCGGCACGCCCGAGCAATGCGCAGAGCAGATCGCCGCGCGGTTCGGTGCGCACGCCGATGAGGTGTGCTGCTATTTCCCGGCCTACCAGCCGCGCCCCGCGGACGTCGCCGACATGATCGGCGCCCTGCATCGGGTGCCCGCGCTGCCATGAGCGAGGACCTGACGGTCGAAAGCGACTCGGGCGTGGCGGTCCTCACCCTCAACCGGCCCGACCATCTCAACGCCTACACCGCCGAGATGGGCGCCCTGCTCAGCCGCGCGTACCGCGAGTGTGGCGACGATGACGACGTGCGGGCCATCGTGGTCACCGGAGCGGGGCGCGGCCTTTTGCGTCGGGGCCGACTTCGGCGGCGGCGTAAGCCCTTTCGACGCGCCCGTCGACGCAGGCACGTTCTCGGCGTCGCCGATCACACCGGCCGCCTTCGAACTGCGCAAACCGGTGATCGCCGCCGTCAACGGCCACGCCATCGGCATCGGGCTGACCATCGCGCTGCAGGCCGACATCCGCATCGTCGCCGAAGAGGCGAAATGCGGTGTGGTACAGGTCCGCCGGGGCGTGCTGCCCGACTGCATGGCGCATTGGACACTGACCCAGTTGACCACTCTGGGCGTGGCCGCCGACATCTTGCTGACCGGGCGAACCTTCGGCGGCGCCGACGCCGCAGAGGGCGTCGCCGCGTTCCTCGGACACCGGGCGCCGGGGCTTCACCGCGCGGCTGTCTCGCGAGTGGACGCCGCTTCCCGAGCGGGCGGGCTGGTATGAACCCTTCCAACCCCAACCACCACCAAACAACAAATAGCTCGCTTTAGCGGGGCTGGGTCAAACACGTTGAGGCAACGAAGGTTTCGTTATCGTTATCTGCGACGACCCGGTCCGGCCCCGGCGGGCGCTGCGCGCCATCAGCCGCGGCGCGACGACCCGGTGCAGAGGGCAGATCAGCGCCCAGACCGCGCGGGCGGCGACCCGGTGGCGGTAGTGCAGGCGGGTGGTCAGGACGGCGCGCCGACCGTCCTGGCGGCGCAGCGTGAGTTCGCCGCGCATGAGTGGCCCGCGTGCGGCCAGCACCAGTTCGTCGGGGTCCGAGCGCACGATCGGCCAGCCGATGAGATGACCGGCGGACCGCGGCGGACCCAGCCGCAGCCTCAACACGTTGCGATGGATCCACAACACCAGCTTTCCGCCCGCGCCCGGTGTGTCGCCGAGCCCGTCGCGGAACGACTGTTCGGCGGTGCGCGCGTCGCCGGCGGCAATGGGGACCTCGAAGACGTCCACGTAATCGGCGGCGCCCTCGCCGGTCTGCGCCCGCTCGTCGAGCACCGCTGCCGCAACACGTTTCAGTGTCCTCCGCACGACAATGCGGTGCCCGCCGGTGCCGATCACCAGCGCCCGGTACGCCTTGCCGCGGAGACCGGGGAAGTCGGCCCACGTCGCCGCCCGCAGCCGGGTGCGCGCGGGGGCCTCGAGCGCGTCGAGCTCGAACACCCACCGGTAGACGGCGAACCAGTGGCGGCCCTTGAGCGCGAACCGCGCCGGCTGCCGGGCCTCGTCCAGGGCGAAGCCGACCGGCACGGTCGACGGGTCATGCGGGTCGCGGCACATCACTCGCAGCAGCGCCGACCACGTGTCTTCGCGGTTCGCGTCGATGGTTATGGCATGCTCATCAATGTAGGGTAATCGTTCCATATAGAAGGAATGTACTAGATCATGGCGCCTCCGCGGAAGCATGAAACCGATGTGATTCTCGACGCAGCCCGAACGCTGGTGCTCGACGGCGGACCGCGCGCCGCCAGCGTGGCGGCGATCGCGAAAGCCAGTGGCGCACCGGCGGGCACGCTGTATCACCGGTTCGGCAACCGCGACGGCATCCTGACGGCGGCGTGGCTGCGCGCGCTGCAACGCTTCCAGGAGCGCGCGCTGGCGGCCGACGGCGAAACGCCGACGGACACCGCCGTCGCGATGGCCGTCGCCGCCGTCGGTTTCGCGCGCGCCCTGCCCCAGGACGCCCGGCTGCTGCTGACGATCCGGCCCGGTGACCTGCTCGACGACGAGCCCGACACGGCGTTCCGGCAGACACTCGCCGAAATGAACGCGCCGCTGACCCAACGCGTCGCGGCGTTGGCGCGAGAACTCTATGGGAACTCCAGGCCGCGATCGGTGGACGCCGTCGCGCGGGCGGTCGCCGACCTGCCCTACGCCGTGGTGCGCCGCCACGCACACGACGACCCGATGCCGACCTGGCTGGAAAAGGACGTCGCGGCGTCGGCCCTGGCCGTGCTACGGAGCTTTGGCGAACGCCCGTAACGACTCGACCTGCGTGGGATCCAAAGAGGGGCGGACGTTTTCGCGGGCCACCGCGAGGTCGGCGGCCGTCACGTCGGTGGCGTCGATGGATCGGCGCATCGCGCTCAGTGCGGCCTCCCGCAGCAGCGCCACGCAGTCGGCGGCGCTGTAGCCGTCGAGTCCGGCCGCCACCTCGTCGAGATCGACGTCGGCACCCAGCGGAATGGATTTGCCCGCGGTGCGCAGGATTTCTCGGCGGGCCGCGGCATCGGGCGGATCGACGAAAACCAGCCGCTCCAGCCGGCCCGGGCGCAGCAGCGCGGGGTCGATGAGATCGGGCCGGTTGGTGGCCCCCAGCACCACGACGTCGCGCAGCGGGTCGACGCCGTCGAGTTCGGTCAGCAGCGCGGCCACCACGCGATCGGTGACGCCCGAGTCGAAGCTCTGCCCGCGCCGCGGCGCCAGCGCGTCCACCTCGTCGAGGAACACCAGCGAGGGCGCCGAATCACGGGCGCGCCGAAACAGTTCGCGCACCGCCTTTTCCGAGCTGCCCACCCACTTGTCCATCAGCTCGGAGCCCTTCACGGCGTGCACGGACAGCTGGCCGGTGCTGGCCAGCGCCCGCACGATGAAGGTCTTGCCGCAGCCGGGCGGCCCGTACAGCAGCACGCCGCGCGGCGGCTGCACACCCAACCGGGCGAAGGTGTCGGGATGCTGCAACGGCCACAATACGGCCTCGGTCAGGGCCTGCCTGGCCTCGGCCATGTCGCCGACGTCGTCGAGGGTGATGTCGCCGACGCTGACCTCCTCGCTGGCCGAGCGGGACAGCGGCCGGATCACGGTCAGCGCACCGGCCAGGTCCTCCTGTTTCAGCTCCGGCGGCCGGCCGTCGGAGCTGGCCCGCGACGCCGCCCGAAGCGCCGCCTCGCGCACCAGCGCAGCCAGGTCGGCGACGACGAAACCCGGTGTCCGAGCGGCTATCTCGTCGAGGTCGAGGTCACCGGTGGGCACGTTGCGCAGCAGCGACTCCAGCAGCGCCTTGCGGGTGCCGGTGTCGGGAAGCGGCAGGCCCAGCTCCCGGTCACACAGATCGGGGGCACGCAGCCGGGCGTCGAGCTGGTCGGGCCGCGCGGAGGTGGCGATCAGGGCGACGCCCTCGCTGGCCACCGCGGTACGCAGCTCGCCGAGGATCAGCGAGGCGACCGGCTCGGCGGTGGCCGGCAGCAGGGCATCGACGTCGGTGATCAGCAGCACACCGCCTCCGTCGCGGACCGTGTGCACCGCCGACGCCACCGCCTTGAGCCGGTCCTCGACGGCCAGCGCGCCGACCTCCGGGCCGTCGAGAGTGACCAGCCTGCGGTCGCCGCAGACCGCGCGCACCAGGGTCACCTTGCCCACGCCGGCCGGGCCCGACACCAGCACGCCGAGATTGGCGCCGGCGCCCAGTGTCTTGAGCAGATGCGGTTCGTCGAGCGCGAGCTTGAGCCACTCGACCAGCTTGGCGGCCTGGGGCTGGGTGCCCTTGAGTTCCTCGACGACCATCTCCGGTCTGGCGACTTCGACCGATATCCGCGACGAGGTGCCGGCGCCCGACGGGACACCGGCGCCCCAGCTGACCAGCGAGTTGGGTTGCACGCTGACCGGACCGTCGGGGTCGACGCCGGTGACCGTCAGCAGTTCCGAGGTCCAGCTGATGCCCACCGCGGCGGCCAGTGCGCGGGTGGCTTCTGACGTCGAGGTGCCCGGGCCCAGGTCGCGGGGCAGCAGCGATACGGCGTCGCCCACGGTGATCACCTTGCCCAGCAAGGCTTGTCGCAGCGTGACCGGCGTGATCGACTGGGTGGCCAGCGTCGAGCCGGCCAGCGTCACCGACCGCGCGCCGTAGACGGTGACCGCGCCGACGACCACCGGGGTCCCCTCGCGCAGACCCGCGTTGGACAGCGTCACGTCGTCGAGCAGCACGGTGCCGACCGGGGTGTCGGGTCCGGCCAGGCCGGCCACCGCCGCGGTGGTTCGCGACCCGATCAGCGATACCGCGTCCCATTCCCGGATGCCCAGTGCCGCAATGGCATTCGGATGCAACCGGATGACACCGCGGCGGGAGTCCACGGCGGAGGTGTTCAGCCGGGCGGTCAAGGTGAGTTGACGGGCCGGGCCCGCGTCGTCGCCGGAGCGACTCACGGCAAGCGCCTGCCCGGCTTGCGCAGGCCCAGCCGCGCCACCGACCGGCGGCTGGGTTGCGCCCGGCGGATCGCGCGCCGCGCGGCGCGGCGCTGCTTGGGTGCGTCGTCCCACGCCTCGGGGTGCGCCGCCAGCCAGCGCGAGTTGCGGATGGCGAACGGCACGTGGCACAGGTAGGCGACGATGATCACCCAGATCAAGACGTAGGGCGCCAGCACCGCCGCCGCCGCGCAGATCGCCAAGATCGCCAGCAGGGGCGCGGCCCAGTTCGGCGGCACCGCGACCGCATGCATCTTGCGCATCGGGATCTTGCTGACCATCAAAATCGACGTCCCGGTGATCCAGATGCACAAAAACAGCGGCGACGTCCACCAGCCGTCACCGAACTGCAGCTTGAGCCCGATCAGGCCGATCATCGAGATCGCGCCGGCCGGCGCGGGCATGCCGACGAAGAACTCGTGCGCGTAGGACGGCTGACTGCCGTCGTCCTGCAAGGCGTTGAACCGTGCCAGCCGCAACACCACGCACACGGCGTAGAGCAGGATCACCACCCAGCCGGCCGGTGAATTCGTCAGCAGCGTCACATAGAGCACGATGGCCGGGGTCACGCCGAAATTCACCGCGTCGGCCAGCGAATCGATCTCCTCGCCCATCCGCGACTGGGCGTCCAGGATGCGGGCCACCCGCCCGTCGAGCCCGTCCAGGATCGCGGCCGCGGCGATCAGCGCCATCGCGGCCTTGGGCTGGTGCTCGAGGGCGAACCGGATCGACGTCAACCCCGCACAGACCGAGAGCACCGTCATCGCGCTCGGCAGGATCTGCAGGTTGACCGCCGGCCGTCCGCGCGGCTTGCTGATCATGGCAGCTCGGCCAGCACGGTCTCGCCGGCGATCGCGCGCTGGCCGACCTTCACCAACGGTTCCGAGCCGGCCGGCAGGTAGGTGTCCAGCCTGGACCCGAACCGGATCAGGCCGTAGGTGTCACCGATCGACAGCTTGTCCCCGACGTGCGCGTCGCAGATGATGCGCCGGGCCAGCAGCCCGGCGACCTGCACCGCGACGACATCCGCGCCGCTGGGTGTGCGGATCCGCAGGCTGGTGCGTTCGTTCTCGGTGCTCGCCGCGGCCAGGTCGGCCGAGCCGAAGCGGCCCGGCCGGTGCTGCACGGCGACCACCTCGCCGCTGACCGGCGCGCGCTGCACGTGGGCGTCCAGCAGCGACAGGAAAATGCTGATCCGCGGCAGCGGCGCGTCGCCCATGCTCAACTCGGCGGGCGGTGCGGCGAAGTCGATCACGCAGATCTCGCCGTCGGCGGGTGCGACGATCGCGCCGGGCCGGGCCGGTGGCACCCGCGGGGGGTGACGGAAGAATCCCGCGCCGGCGCCGGCGGCCAGCAGGGCCGCGCGTCGCACCCACCGGTGCCTGCGGCCGACCACGGCCAGCGCCAGCGCGGCGCCGATGAACGGTCGCCCGGCCGGATGCACGGGTGGGATAGTGGAGCGCACCAATTCCAGTGCGTGCTGCGGGCTGAAGCCCGGGTCTTGAGCGGAGGGGCCGACGGTGCGGGGGCGGCGTGCCACGCGGCCATCTTACGGAGCCCGCATCTGGTTCGTAGCCGCCCGCAGGGGGAACGTCCACCTTCAACATGCAATCGCACAGCGCCGATCGACCGGCAATACGGGCGCGCCGGGCGAAAGTCGCGGTCGCCGCCGTCTTCATCGCACACGGGGCGGTGTTCTCGTCTTGGGCCGCCCACATCCCGCACGTCAAGGCCGAACTCGGCCTTTCCGACGCGGCGCTGGGAATGGCGCTGTTCGGGGCGCCGCTGGGATCGGTAGTGGCCACGGTGCTCAGCCACTGGGCGCTGCCCCGCTGGGGTAGCCACCGGCTGATTCCAATCACGGTGGCCGGTTATGCGGCGGCCGGAATGACGGTGGGCCTGGCCCGATCCGGGGCCTCGCTGTTCGCGGCGCTGGCGCTGTGGGGGCTGTTCCAGGGTGCGCTGGACGTCGCGATGAACACTCAGGCCGGCACGGTCGAGCGGCTCGCCCGGGCTCCGATCATGGCGCGCTTCCACGGCATGTGGAGCGTCGGGGCGCTGGCGGGGGCGGTGATCGGCGCGGTGTGCGTCAGCGCCGGTGTCGGGCTGACCGCCCAGCTGACGGTGCTCGGGCTGGTGGTCCTGATCGTGGTGGAAACCCTGACCCGGCGCCTGATCCCCGACGCGGCGGAAAGCGCGGCGCCGTCGGGCGAAGTCGAAGGCGACCGGGTCTGGATGACGCCGGCGGTGGCGATTCTGGCGGCCGTGTCGTTCGCCTCGTTTCTGTGCGAGGGCGCGGCCACCGACTGGTCGGCCAACTATCTGCGCAACGTCGTCGGCGCCGGCCCGACCCTCGCCGCGGTGAGCTACGCCGGCTACGCGTGCGCGATGGTCATCACCCGGTTCGGCGCGCCGCGACTGCACGCGCGGGTGCCCAGCCGCCGGCTGCTGCCGGCGCTGGCGATGGTGGCCGTCGTCGGCACGAGCGTGACGCTGGCGACCGCCAACGCGTGGATCGGCGTGGTCGGTTTCGCGGCGTTGGGTGCCGGGGTGGCGCTACTGGTGCCCACCGCCTTCAGCGCGGCCTACGGCGCCAGTGGCGCCGGATCCGCGATCGCCATCGTGGCCGCGACGGGATGGCTGGGCTACCTGCTCGGGCCGCCGCTGATCGGGCATTTGTCCGGCCGGGTCGGGCTGTCGGCGGCGCTGGCCATCATCCCGGTGATGCTGGCGATCGTCGGCATCGCCATCCGCTGCACCCCGGCGTTCGACAGGGCCGACGAGTTCCTTCGCGACGTGGCCACGCCTGCCGGCTAGTGAACCCCTAGCGCAGATCCCAGACCTGCAGCCGGGTTCCCTCGGGTACCTCGACGACGTTCTCGGGGATGTCGAGCAGGCCGTTCGCCGACGCCAGCCACCGCAGGTGATGCGACGCGGGCGGCCCGTAGCTGGTGACCGTGCTCGCGTCGTCGTTGAGCACCGCGCGGCGGAATTGGCGCTTGCCGCGCGGCGAGGTCAGCGATTCGGCGAGGATCGCGGTGCGATGCGGACGATCCGGGTCCGGCAGGCCCATGGCCCTGCGCAACGCGGGACGGATGAACACCTCGAAGGACACCAGCGCGCTGACCGGGTTGCCGGGCAGCGTGACGATCGTCGCCCCGCCCACCCGTCCCACGCCTTGCGGCATGCCCGGCTGCATGGCGACCTTGACGAATTCCACGCCCTGGTCGCCCTCGCGCCCGAAGGCGTCCTTGACCACCTCGTAGGCGCCGGCGCTGACGCCGCCGCTGGTGATGATCAGGTCGGTTTCACCCGCGTATCGGTCGATGATCGAACTGAATTGGGCCACTTCGTCTTCCGCGGTCGCGACGGCGACCACCTCGGCGCCCGCGTCCCGGACGGCGCCGGCCAGCATGATCGAGTTGGACTCGTAGATCTGGCCGGGCAGCAGCGCGGTGCCCGGCGTCACCAACTCCGATCCGGTCGAGATCACCAGCACCCGCTGGCGCGGAATCACCTGCAACTCGGCGATTCCCAGCGCCGCCGCCAGGCCGAGCACCGCCGGCGTCACGACCTGACCCCGGCGCAGGACGGTGGTGCCGGGGGAGACGTCCTCGCCCGCGCGCCGGATGTGCTTGCCCGCCTCGCGGTGCGCGCGGATCGACACGACCTCCACACCGCCGTCGGTGTCCTCCACCGGGACGACGGCGGTCGCCCCGGCCGGCAGCGGCGCCCCCGTCATGATCCGGTGGGCAGTGCCGCGCTGCAGCGTCAGTTCGTCGGTGCGCCCGGCCGGAATGTCTTCGGCGACGGGCAGGACCACCGGGTGTTCGGGCGTGGCCGTCGAGGTGTCTTCGGCGTGCACCGCGTAGCCGTCCATCGCGGAGTTGTCGAAGACCGGCAAGGCCAGCTGCGCCACCACGTCCTCGGCCAGGACCAGGCCTTGGGCCTCGGTGAGCGCGACCGCCGCCGGCACCCGGGCCCGAATCAACTCGGTGACAACCCGCTGATGTTCGGCGACTGAGCGCATCGGAGCCATTATCCGCGTCAGACCGGGAAGCTGACGCCGGTGAGTTCTTCGGAGACGGTCCAAAGCCGGCGCTGCAGCTCCTCGTCGTGGGACCGGGCACTGGACTCGACCAGCTTGGGCCGGCCCCGCTGCTCGAGGAATCCCGACGGACCGTAGTACTGCCCGCCCTGAACGGTCGGATCGGTGGCGGCGCGCAGCGTCGGCAACGCGCCCATGGCCGGGCTCTGGAACAGCACCGGCCCCAGCACGGCCTGCACCGGCCGCAAGACGCCCGGCAGGTTGCGGGCCAGCTCGGTGTTGGTGCCGCCGGGGTGCGCGGCGACGGCGATGGTCTTCGCGTCGGCCTGGGCCGCCAGCCGTCGCTGCAGCTCGTAGGTGAACAGCAGGTTGGCCAGCTTAGACTGCCCGTAGGCGGCGACGCGGTCGTAGCGGCGTTCCCACTGCAGGTCGTCGAAGCGGATGTCGGCGCGGATCCGGTGGCCGACGCTGCTGACCGTCACCACCCGCGAATCCCGCACCACCAGCAGACGGTCGAGCAGCAGCCCGGTCAGCGCGAAGTGGCCCAGATGGTTGGTGCCGAACTGCAATTCGAAACCGTCCCGGGTGACCTGCTTGGGCGTCCACATCACGCCCGCGTTGTTGATCAGCAGGTCGATGCGCGGGTAGGCCGCGCGCAGCGCGTCGGCGGCCGACCGGATCGCGTCCAGCGAGGACAGATCCAGCTGTTGCAGCGTGACATCCGCGCGCGGGCTGGCGGCGACGATGCGCGACAGCGCCGCGTTGCCCTTCTCGAGGTTGCGCACCGCGAGCACGACGTGGGCGCCGCGGTAGGCCAGCACGGCGGCCGCCTCATACCCAATGCCGGTGTTGGCGCCGGTGACCACGACGACGCGGCCGCTCTGATCCGGGACGTCGCCCTCCGACCAGTTGCGGTTCTCTTTGTCGTTGGATGCCATGGCCCAAAACATACTCATCGGCAGTCGACGGCGTCGGGTTGGGCGACGACCTCACGACCGTTCCGGCCGTGGTGGGCCTCCGGCGAAAAACCGTTGCCCAGACAGCGATTTCCTTCGACCACGGGACCGCCTCGCAAACGATCGGCCTGGCGCGCTATGTCGACGGCGACTTGACGGGTGCGACGTAGCGGCGGCCTGGCGTGCGTGGTACGCGGGGCCGCCGAGTCATCGCGGGCGGTGCGAGCGACAGGCGCGCCCGGGCGCGGTCGCGCAATCCTCGCCCGCCGCGTTGGTAGCCGATCACCCGGGCGCCGTGTTCCCGCACGGCGGCCGGCGCGGGTGGACGCGGCCGAAAGCCCGTTGTGCTCCGGGGTTTTGGGCGTTTGATCCGCAGGCTGATCATCACCGGGGCGCTCATCGAGTAATCGATCCGTTGCCGCATCCAGGCCGCGGCCCGGTTCGACGGCTTCCCTGTTGGCACGGCCACACCCTACGCCCCATCTTCTCGTGGTCGGCGTCGAGTCCAGAAACGTTACGGCGGAACAAAATGCGCGTTAACGCAAGGGTTTACTGCACCCAGAAATTATCGTGGCGAATGAACCATTCGCGACGCTCGTCGTCGGTCATATCCGCCAGGGCCGCAAAGCCTTCGAAGTAGGCCTCGCGGGGCGCGCCGGGCGCGAACAGCATCAGAATCGATGCCGGTTCGTCCGCCTCGTTGCGAAAACCGTGGACGCCCCCGGGTGGCACATACAGGAAGTCGCCCTGGTGGCCGTCCGCCCACTGCGTGCCGTCGAAGAGCTTCATCGTCCCGGACAGCACGAAGAAGGCCTCGGACATGGCGCGGTGAAAATGCGCCGGGGGGCCGCCGCCGGCCGGGGCGATGTCGACCCGGTAAAGCCCGTAATCACCGGCGGTCTCCCGTTGGTTGGCCAGGTAGTGGTATTTGACACCGGAGGTCTCGTAGTCCGGTTGCCGATCGGCCCGCTTGAGCCAGGCGCTGATTTCCGGTTCGTCTTCGATGTAGCGGGCTGGCGGATAGGGCGGCACGACGAGGGACATGGTTCCAGTGTGCGCATAGCATCGCCGGTGTGAAGGGATCGAGCGCGGAAGATGTTCGGGTGCAACGGCTGCTGGAGGCCGAAGCCAAAGCCGGTCAGCTGTTCGACGAGATCGAGCGCCGGGCCATGATCCGTCCCGGGCTGGCCGAAAAGGAACTTTCCGACCAGATCCATGACCTCGCCGGGGAGATGTTCGGGGTCACCCGGCACTGGCACAGGCGGATCGTGCGCGCGGGGGAGAACACGCTGCAGCCGTTCCAGGAACGTCCGCCCGACCGGGTGATCGCCGCCGACGACATCGTCTTCCTCGACCTGGGGCCTATCTTCGAGGAGTGGGAGGCCGATTTCGGGCGGACGTTCGTGCTCGGCGACGACCCGCACAAGGCGGCCCTTCGTGATGCGCTGCCACGGGTGTGGCAGGCCGGCCGCGATCACTTCGCCAGCCATGCCCAGATCACCGGCGCCGAATTGTTCGACTACGTGGTCAGGGTGGCCGCCGCCGAGGGCTTCGAGTGGGGCAGCCACATCGCTGGCCATCTGATCGGCGAGTTCCCGCACAAGAAGATCGCCGGACCCGGCGTCGAGTGGATCATCATGCCCGGGTCGAACAAGCCGATGCGCCGTACCGATCCGCGCGGGCGCATCTGCCACTGGATCCTCGAGATTCACCTCGTCGACCGCCCGCGCGGGTTCGGCGGCTTCTACGAGCAGCTGCTCGATCTGGGCTAGTGCCGATCGCGAGCGCGGCGCGTGCGCCGGGCGCGGCGGGTCGGCACCATCGGGCTAGTGCCGATCGCGAGCGCGGCGCGTGCGCCGGGCGCGGCGGGTCGGCACCATCGGGCTAGTCGAGGGGATAGGTCACCCCGGTGAGCTCCTCGGACACCGCCCACAGCCGTCGTTGCCGGTCGACGTCGTGCGACTTGGCGCTGGAGGTCACGATCTTGGGGTGGCCGCGCTGCTCGCCGAAGCCGTCGGGGCCGTAGTACTGCCCGCCCAGCACGCCGGGGTCGGTCGCGGCGCGCAGGGTCGGCAGGGCGCCCATGTCCGTTCCCTGGAACAGCGGTTCGACCAGCGGGAGCAGCAGCGCGGCCCACCCGGGCAGGTTGCGGGTCAGCTCCGAGCGCGACCCACCGGGGTGGGCGGCCACGGCGATCGTGGTCCCGTGCGGGGCGAGCCGGCGCTGCAGCTCGTAGGTGAACAGCAGGTTGGCCAGCTTGGACTGCCCGTAGGCGGCGACCCGGTTGTAGCCGTGTTCCCACTGCAGGTCGTCGAAGTGGATGTCGGCGCGGATCCGGTGGCCGACGCTGCTGACCGTCACGACCCGCGACCCGGCGACGGGCAGCAGCCGGTCCAGCAGCAGCCCGGTGAAGGCGAAGTGGCCCAGGTGGTTGGTGCCGAATTGCAGCTCGAAGCCGTCCTGGGTGGTGGACTTCGGCGTCCACATCACGCCCGCGTTGTTGATCAGCAGGTCGATGCGGTCGTGCGCGGCGCGCAACTGATCGGCCGCCGCCCGCACCGACTGAAGCGACGTCAGGTCGAGCTCCTGCAGTGCGACGTCGGCATGTGGGCTCTGGGCGGTGATGCGGGCGGCCGCGTCCTTGCCCTTGTCCAGGTTGCGCACCGCCAGCACCACGTGGGCGCCGCGGTCGGCCAGCGCGAGGGCGGTCTCGTAGCCCAGCCCGGTGTTGGCCCCGGTGATGACGGCAACCCGTCCGGTCTGGTGGTCGGGAATGTCCGTGGTGGTCCACTTGGCCATGAGAGACTCCTTGAGCTTGTAAAGTAAACGGGGCGAGCGCTCCGGTTGGATCCGACTATACGGAACGCACGCCCCGTTTTGTCAACCGTTGGGGGTGAACAGATGGCACAGCCCGAACGCCGGTTGCGCGCCGACGCGGCGCGCAATCGCGCCCGCGTGCTGGAAGTCGCCTACGACACCTTCGCGGCCGAGGGCCTCGCGGTGCCCATCGACGAGATCGCGCGGCGGGCCGGCGTCGGGGCCGGCACCGTCTATCGGCACTTCCCGACCAAGGAAGCGCTGTTCCAGGCGGTCATCGAGGACCGGATGCAACGGCTGGTCGACGACGGGCGCGCCCTGCTGGGATCCGAGGGCTCCGGTGAAGCGCTGTTCACCTTCCTGCGCTCGATGGTGTTGCAGTGGGGCGCGACGGACCGCGGGCTGGCCGACGCGCTCGCCGGGCTCGGCATCGACATCGCCACCGCCGCGCCCGACGCCGAGGATGCCTTCCTGGCCATGCTCGACGAGCTGCTCCGGGCCGCGCAGCGGGCCGGCACCGCGCGCCAGGACATCGGGGTGCGCGAAGTGAAGGCGATCCTGGTCGGGTGTCAGGCGATGGAGGCCTACAACTCGGCGTTGGCCGAGCGGGTTACCGACGTCGTCGTCGACGGTTTACGCGCTGGGCGATAGCGCTGAACACTTCTTGCACTCGGCATAGGCGAGTGCTAAGAATGACGTTGGCACTCGCGACCAGTGAGTGCTAGGTCGGGACGGTGAGGCCAGGGCCGCGACAAGCGGAAGACACCTAGCCGTCCGTCGCGGGCACTGCACCCGGCCAGAACGTGTCATCCCCAATCCGGAGGAATCACTTCGCAATGGCCAAGACAATTGCGTACGACGAGGAGGCCCGTCGCGGCCTCGAGCGGGGGCTGAACGCCCTCGCCGACGCGGTAAAGGTGACGTTGGGTCCCAAGGGCCGCAACGTCGTCCTGGAGAAGAAGTGGGGCGCCCCCACGATCACCAACGATGGTGTGTCCATCGCCAAGGAGATCGAGCTGGAGGACCCCTACGAGAAGATCGGCGCCGAGCTGGTCAAGGAAGTCGCCAAGAAGACCGACGACGTTGCCGGTGACGGCACGACGACGGCGACGGTGCTGGCCCAGGCGTTGGTCCGCGAGGGCCTGCGCAACGTCGCGGCCGGCGCCAACCCGCTGGGTCTGAAGCGCGGCATCGAGAAGGCCGTCGAGAAGGTCACCGAGACGCTGCTCAAGTCGGCTAAAGAGGTCGAGACCAAGGACCAGATCGCTGCCACGGCGGCCATCTCCGCGGGCGACCAGTCGATCGGCGACCTGATCGCCGAGGCGATGGACAAAGTCGGCAACGAGGGCGTCATCACCGTCGAGGAGTCCAACACCTTCGGCCTGCAGCTCGAGCTCACCGAGGGTATGCGGTTCGACAAGGGTTATATCTCGGGCTACTTCGTGACCGACGCCGAGCGTCAGGAAGCCGTCCTCGAGGACCCCTTCATCCTGCTGGTCAGCTCCAAGGTTTCGACCGTCAAGGACCTGCTGCCCCTGCTGGAGAAGGTCATCCAGGCCGGCAAGCCGCTGCTGATCATCGCCGAGGACGTCGAGGGCGAGGCGCTTTCCACCCTGGTCGTCAACAAGATCCGCGGCACTTTCAAGTCGGTGGCCGTCAAGGCTCCCGGCTTCGGTGACCGCCGCAAGGCGATGCTGCAGGACATGGCCATCCTCACCGGTGGTCAGGTCATCAGCGAAGAGGTCGGCCTGTCGCTGGAGAGCGCCGACATCGCCCTGCTGGGTAAGGCCCGCAAGGTCGTCGTCACCAAGGACGAGACCACCATCGTCGAGGGCGCGGGTGACTCCGACGCCATCGCCGGCCGGGTCGCCCAGATCCGCAGCGAGATCGAGAACAGCGACTCCGACTACGACCGCGAGAAGCTGCAGGAGCGCCTGGCCAAGCTGGCCGGCGGTGTTGCGGTGATCAAGGCCGGAGCCGCGACCGAGGTCGAGCTCAAGGAGCGCAAGCACCGCATCGAGGACGCGGTCCGCAACGCCAAGGCCGCCGTCGAAGAGGGCATCGTCGCCGGTGGTGGCGTGGCCCTGCTGCACGCGACCCCGTCGCTGGATGAACTCAAGCTCGAAGGCGACGAGGCGACCGGCGCGAACATCGTCCGCGTGGCGCTCGAGGCTCCGCTGAAGCAGATCGCCTTCAACGGTGGTCTGGAGCCCGGCGTCGTGGCCGAGAAGGTCCGCAACTCGCCCGCCGGCACCGGCCTGAACGCCGCGACCGGTGAGTACGAGGACCTGCTCAAGGCCGGCGTCGCCGACCCGGTGAAGGTGACCCGTTCGGCGCTGCAGAACGCGGCGTCCATCGCGGGCCTGTTCCTCACCACCGAGGCCGTCGTCGCCGACAAGCCGGAGAAGGCGGCCGCACCCGCGGGCGACCCGACCGGTGGCATGGGCGGCATGGACTTCTAAGTCCGACGACGATGCGCGCTGCGTAGCAGCGCGAGGAGGAATCGGACGATCAGTTCAAGTCCGACTCACGCACGGAAAAGCCCGGCTCCCACGGGGCCGGGCTTTTTCGTGTCTGCGGGATGTGCGCCGAGCGTGGGGGATAGGTATCTCCACAGCTCGAATTTCGTCCACGGGGCCCACACTCGGCGCACACATCAATGGGTCTAGCCCGGCGAACATGCCTGCATGGGGCCATTTCTCGGTAGCGAAGCGCTCAAGCAGGGCGCGGTCACTCGCCGCCAATTGCGCACCCAGTATCGGGCGGTGTTCCGCAACGTGTACATCGCTCGGAATGTGGAGCTCACGGCTGTCGTCAAAGCGCGCGCGGCATGGCTGTCGACGGGCGCCACACTGGCCGGCCTATCGGCCGCCGCGGTGCTCGGCACGAGATGGCTTGATCCAGCCGCGCCCGGGGAGATCGTCCGCGCTGATCGGCACAATCAGCGCGGTCTGGTTGTGCATACCTACGACCTCGCGGACGACGAGGTTCGGATGGCTTGGGGAATGCGCGTGACAAGCGCGGCCCGAACCGCCTTCGATATCGGCCGTGCGCTGCCGGTTGTCACGGCCGTGCCGATCCTCGACGCATTGCTGAATGCCACCGGCGTCTGCCCCGCCGACGTCGTTGCGGTGGCCGACCGGCATCCGGGTGCGCGCGCTGTTCGGCGGCTGCGCGCCGCGCTGGAGTTGGTCGACGGTGGTGCCGAATCGCCACAGGAGACGAGGGTGCGGTTGTTACTGGTACGCGCCGGGCTTCCGAAGCCCGAAACGCAGATTGAACTACGGCATCTGCATATCCGAATGGACATGGGATGGCGTGAATGGAAGGTCGCAGTCGAGTACGACGGAATCCAGCACTGGGAGGACCGATATCAGCGGTCGTGGGATATCGAGCGAATCGCCCTGCTGGAAGCGGCCGGCTGGTCCGTGATCAGAGTCAGCGCCGAGATGCTGTCGCGCCCGGACGCGCTCGTCAAGCGCGTCAAAGCGAAGCTCGCCGAGCGTGGGGCCTTTGGACGAAAAGAAGGCGGTTCCGGTACATAGGGCCCACGCTCGGCGACCTAGTGTGAACGCGTGGCCCTTCCAACTCCCGCACCCACCAGCACCGCCGTCGTCACCGGCGCATCGTCGGGCATCGGTGCCGACATCGCGCGCGAATTGGCCGACCGCGGGCACGGCGTGACACTGGTGGCCCGCCGGGAGGACCGGCTGCGCGAGTTGGCCGACGAACTCGCCGGCCGGGTGCGGGTCGAGGTGATCGCTTGCGACGTCGCCGATTCCGCCGCCCGCGCCGGCCTTCTCGACGAGGTCGGCCGCCGCGGCCTGACCGTCGACATCCTGGTCAACAACGCCGGCATCGGCACCATGGGGTCGGTCACCAAAACGCCGGTCGACGCCGAGATCGCCCAGGTGCGGATCAACGTCGAGGCCGTCATCGACCTGACCACCCGCGCGGTCCAGCAGATGGTGCCGCGCGGCCGCGGTGCGATCCTCAACATCGGCTCCACCGCGGGTTACCAACCCTTTCCGGGGCAGGTCGGCTACGCGGCCACCAAGGCGTTCGTCAACAACTACACCCAGGGACTGCGCGGTGAAATCGCCGGCACCGGCGTCACCGTCGCGCTGCTGTGCCCTGGCCCGGTGCGCACCGAGTTCGTGAAGAGCGCCGGCATGGACGAGCGAGACTTCGCCGATGCGTTCCCGAAGTTCATGTGGAAGCCGTCGCGTGAGGTGGCGCGCGCCGGAGTCGACGCGCTCGACCACGACCGCGCAACGGTGATCCCCGGATTGCCGAGCCAGATCAGCACCCGCCTGTTTCAATTCATGCCGCGGCGGGTGTTGTTGCCGCTATTGAAGAATCAGCATCCCAGCCTGCGCAGGGACCGCTCAGCGCGCTGACCCGGGCCAGGGCCGCATCCAGCCCTCCACCGGCAACGCGAGCGCGTTGCACAGCGTGCAGATCGTGCGGTACCAGCCGATGGCCGTGAGCAATTCGATGCGCTGCTCGTCGTTGAGCTCGCGGCCCAGCGCGGTCCACGTCGCCTCCGACCACGAGCCGGTGCGCTCGAGTTCGTCCACCGCCTCGATCAGCGTCCGCTCCGCGCTGCTCCACCGCGGGTCGTCCGGCCCGCCGGTGACCAGCGCGTCGCACTCGTCGTCGCTGACACCCGCGATCGGGCCCCAGAAGGCCGCCTGTCCGCCCCACTCGTATGCGCAGCCGACGAGCGCGCAGATCCGCAAGATGGCGATGGTCCGCGTGCGGCCCGGCAAAAGCGCTGCGACATAAAGGGATTCGCCGAGCTTACGCAGCCGGGAGGCCAGTGTCGGATGGCGCTGCAGGCAACGCACCAAAAGCAGCGGCTCATAGGTGCGGTCGGGGTGACCCCAGCTGTTGATGCCAGTGGCATCTTCTTCGCTCCACGGCGGAGCGAGCGGTGCGACGCGGCTCACGGATGAGACTGTACGGGCTTGTGAGATCGCGTGCCGACCCGCTTCGCCCGGCTTCGTCGCCCTCGCGATCGGCTTGTGAGATCGCGTGCCGACCCGCTTCGCCCGGCTTCGCCGCCCTCGCGATCGGCACTACGCCGGCAGCGAGAACACCACGCAGTCGTGCAGGCAGCCCTTGGCCGCGTCGGGGGAGTCGGCGTCGCGGTGCAGCAGCGCGCGGGTGGGTGCCACGGCCAGCCGCGCGGTTTCGCCCCCCGCGTCGCTCACCTCGGCGCTGCCGTCGACGATCAGCGAGTAGCCGCCCGGCTCGGCGGGTGGCCACAACAGGGTCACGTCGGCGCGCCGGGCCAGGTTGTTGCGCGTTCGGCCGCCGATTAGTCCTACGTCGAGAGTGGCGTCACGCAGCCGCGGCTCGACCGTCACGGTGTGCACGCGGTATTCGTCGTCGACCGTGATCAAGTACGCGTACGGGTAATCGACCAGCGCGTCGGCCAGCGCCTTGAGGTCGACCTTCTTCTTGGTGCGCATGACTAAGGATAGGCGCGGGCCTTCGCGCTACTGCGGCGCCGACGGCCGCAGGAACCCGGCGATGCGCGAGGTGTAGCCGCGGGCGACGGCGCCGGAGCCGGCCTGGCGGGTGACGGCGGTGCTGGTGTTGGAGAACCCGAGGTTCTGCAGCACCTCATTCCAGGGCGGCAACTTGGCCACGGCCGCCGATGCGTCGGCGTGATAGCCGAACATCGCCGCGACGTCCGCGGCCCACATCTGCTCGTAGGCGGCCTCGATGTCGGCGATGGCCGCGGTGCTCTGACCCAGGTGGTTGTTGGCCGCCAATGCGCGCACCAGGGCGCGGTTGGCCGCCACGACGGCCGGCTGCACGGTGGCCGCCAGCGCCACCTCGAACGCGGTCGCGATGGCCGACGCCTGGTGTGACACCTCTTCGGCCTGAGCGGCCGCGGCGCTGAGCCAGCTCACGTATTGGCTGGCGACCGACATCATGGCCGTCGACGACGCGCCCTGCCACGACCCGCTGGCGAGATCCGACGTCACCGAAGAAAATGACGATGCCGACGATGCCAACTCCCCGGCCAGCCCGTCCCACGCCGCCGCGGCAGCAAGCAGCGGCCCGGGACCAGGACCGGAGAAAATTAGTGCCGAGTTGACTTCTGGCGGCAACCACGCAAAATGCGGGTTCGTCACGGACCCAACTTAACTGGTATATGCCACTTTTGGTGGCGTTATCGCGAGGGTGCGGGGATGGGCTGGCGCCCGCGGACCAACTTGCCGGGGCGGGCTTGGGT
>NZ_MVHG01000076.1 GCF_002086125.1 Mycobacterium arosiense ATCC BAA-1401 = DSM 45069 | reverse complement strand
ACCCCACCCACCCGGCAGCGCTGAAGCCGTCGCGGCCGGCGCGGCCGACCGATCCGCGGCCCGCGCAGGAACCGGCCCCGAACACCACGCGCAGTCCGGCCCGGCCCGACCAGCCGACGGAGGCCCAGACGACACGCTTCGCCGCGCCGGGCGCCCCCGGTCGTGACCGGCCGGCCGACCCGCGCGTCGCCACCAATTCCACGCCGCAGGCCCCCCACCGGCCATCGGCCACCGGTCCGGCTGCACCCCCGTCCGGCGATCAGACGCGGGCCATTCCGGTTCCCGGCAACCGTTCGGACGACAGCGACGCCGCCGAAACCACCGCCCTGCCGAAAATGGGACCGGAAGGCAACGACCCCAACGCCGCCGCCCAGCAGGTG
Source organism: Mycobacterium arosiense ATCC BAA-1401 = DSM 45069 (assembly GCF_002086125.1). Taxonomy (GTDB): domain Bacteria; phylum Actinomycetota; class Actinomycetes; order Mycobacteriales; family Mycobacteriaceae; genus Mycobacterium; species Mycobacterium arosiense. Next base: position 25,593 of record NZ_MVHG01000076.1, on the reverse strand, counting down.
AACGCACCCGGACAGGGCGACAACGGCGATCCGGCCCGGCAACGCCGGCGCTCCAGCGGCGGGCTGTCCGCGCAGGATTTGCTGCGCCGCGAGGGACGGCTGTAGCCGGCCACCCGGCGCAATCGAAAAGTCTTGAGCCTCAGCCGGCTTCGTGCTCGGGTTGATCGGGTTCGGCCTGCAGGATCGCGTTCTTGTCGTCCGCTTCCTCGGTCTTTTTCTCGGCTTCGGCGGACGGATCCGGCGCCAGCAACACCTGGATCGCGTTGTTGAGGAACGCGACCGTCGGGACCGCCAGCAGGGCGCCGACGATGCCGGCCAGCACGCCGCCGGTGGAGATGGCGAGCACCACCCCGAGCGGGTGAATCGAGACCGCGCGGCCCATCACCAACGGTTGCAGCAGGTGGGCCTCGACCTGGTTGACGGCGATCAGCAAGCCCAACGTGATCAGCGCGTACACGATGCCCTTGGCCAGCAGCGCGACCACGACGGCCATAAGGCCCGAGATCAGGGCACCGACCAGCGGGATGAACGCGCCCAGGAACACTAGCGACGCCAGCGGCAGCGCGAGGGGAATGCCCATGATCGCCAAACCGGTGCCGACCCCGGCCGCGTCGGTCAGGGCGACCAGGAAGGTGGCCCGCACGTACCCGATCAGCGACCCGAATCCGGCGTTTCCGGCCTCATGCACCCGGTGACGCACACCGGACGGGATGATCTGCACGACGTACTGCCAGATGTTGCGCCCGCCGTAGAGGAAGAAGATCAGCGTGAACAACACCAGCACCGCCGCCGTGACCAGCTCGGTAACGGTGGCCGCGGTGGACAGCGCGCCGCTGGTCAGCTTCGCCTGATTGTTGTGCAGCGCCTCGATGGCGGCGTTGACCGCGTTGTCGATCTGCTCGTTGCGCAGGTGCGCCGGGCCGTGGATCAGCCACCGGCGCGTCGACTCGATGCTGTGCGTCACCTGTTCGGTCAGGCCGGGCAGGCCGTCGATGAACTGCAGGACGACGAACGCCAGGATGCCGCCCAAGATGGCGAAGCCACCCAGCAACACCAGCGCGACCGCACCACCGCGAGGCATGCCCCGCGTGTCCAGCCAGTCCACCGCGGGCACCAGCAGCGCGCTCAACAGCAGCGCCACCAGCACCGGAACGACGATGATTTCGAGCTTCTGCACCACCCACAACAGGGCGAGCAGGGCAACCAGGATGACGAGCAAACGCCACGCCCAGGCTGCGGTCTTGCGGACAAGGGGTTCGACCGAGGCATCGTCGAGGTTTGCTGACATCTGGCCAGCCTATCCGCCGCGGGCCGCGGACAAACGTGTCTCGCCCGTGTCCGCAGGCGCCCGCGGGTCGTCAGGAACCGTCGCCGTCGGCACGATCCGGTTACGACCCCAGAACACGCAGGACACGGTGGGCGATGCGCAGCGATCCCGGCGCCACCTGCACCGTTACCCTAAATCACGTGCCGCACGACGCACCCGCCCACAAAACCACCCACTCGCGCGTGGGGGCACGTTCCCGCCAGCGGGAGGCACCCCCGCCCGCCTGCGGGGGCGAGACCCCGCGCGGGAAGTACTGGTGGGTGCGCTGGGTGATCCTGGCCGCGGTAGCCGTCGTGCTTGCCGTCGAGGTTTCGCTGGGCTGGGATCAGCTGGCCAAAGCCTGGATGAGCCTGTACGAGGCGAACTGGTGGTGGCTGCTCGCCTCGGGAGCCGCGGCGGCCGCGTCGATGCACAGCTTTGCCCAGATCCAGCGCACGCTGCTCAAATCGGCGGGCGTGCACGTCAAGCAGTTGCGCTCCGAGGCGGCCTTCTACGCCGCCAATTCGCTGAGCACCACGCTGCCCGGCGGGCCCGTGCTCTCGGCGACCTTCCTGTTCCGCCAGCAGCGGCTCTGGGGCGCCTCGACGGTGGTGGCGTCGTGGCAGCTGGTGATGTCGGGCGTGCTGCAGGCGGTGGGGTTGGCTTTGCTCGGTCTGGGCGGCGCCTTCCTGCTGGGGGCGAAGAACAACCCGTTCTCGTTGCTGTTCACCCTCGGCGGGTTCGTGGCGTTGCTGCTGCTGGCCCAGGCCGTCGCGTCGCGCCCGGAGCTGATCGACGGCATCGGCTGCCGGGTCCTCGCGTGGGTCAACTCGGTTCGGGGCAGGCCGGCCGTGGCCGGCCTGGACAAGTGGCGCGAGACCCTGATGCAGCTGGAATCGGTGAGCCTGGGCCGGCGCGACCTGAGCGTGGCGTTCGGGTGGTCGATATTCAACTGGATCGCCGACGTCGCCTGCCTGGGCTTTGCCGCCTACGCCGCCGGGGACCACGCCTCGGTGGCCGGGTTGACGGTGGCCTACGCGGCCGCTCGCGCGGTCGGCACGATCCCGCTGATGCCGGGCGGGCTATTGATCGTCGAGGCGGTACTGGTGCCCGGCCTGGTGTCGAGCGGGATGTCGCTGCCCAACGCGATCTCGGCGATGCTGATCTACCGGTTGATCAGCTGGTTGCTGATCTCGGCGATCGGCTGGGTGGTGTTCTTCTTCGTGTTCCGCACCGAGAACGTCGCCGACTCCGACGAGGACCCGATCACCGGCCCGCTGCCCCTCGTCCCGCTCGCGGGCGACGCCGCGGCCGATCCGACCGAGACCGCCCTCCAGGGGCCGCTACCGCCGGACCGAAATCCGGCCGATCGGAACCCGGCCGATGGCAACGCGGAGAACGACGGCCAGCCCTAGCCTACGGTGTTTCCGCGCGGTGGGCCCGGCAGCGGGCTGGTCGCCGCGGGCGGCGCGGGCTGCGGCGCCGCGGCCGGGGCGCCACCGGTGGTGCCGCCCAAAGGTGATGCGGGCGCGGGGTTTCCAGGAAACGCAGGCAGCCCACCGGCCGCGCCTTGCGCCTGCTGCACCATGCCCAGCGCCTGCGGGATCGAGATCGGCAGCTTGCACTGCAGCGACAGGTTGCTCAGCGGCTGGGCGATCGACGTCATGTCGCCGGCCACCTTGGGGTTGGCCTCGAAGTAGGACTTCAACCCGTTCACCGACTGCGGGCCCGCCTGCTGCTGCAGCATCGCGGTCATCGTCTGGTTGGTCTGCGGGTGCGAATCCAGGTAGTCACCCATCGACTTGGACACCGAGCCGATTGTCCGGGCGACCTCACTGGCCGCGCACGGGTCGTTGGTGCCGGTCGCCGGGGCGCCGGCGAGCACCGCGGCGGCCGCTCCGGGCACCGTGAAGGCGACCAGCCCGGCGAAGATTCTGCGGCCCCGTCCAGCGGTGGCTCTCGTCATGGGTAACTCCTTCGAGTTCGCGGCGGACCCGCCGCGATCGGCGCCTCGCAAACGGCTGCAACAGGTGGCCCCAAACAAAGCGCGACCACCCCCCGAATCCCGGAGGCCGCGCGGGCCATCCGACATCCTGCCACCGCCGATATCGACGCTGCCAGCTCGAACCAGGGCCGGACGTGGATGTGTGACGGAAATCCCGCGTGGTCACCGGTTCACAACATCATGGCAGCGTCTTGGCAACATCACCGTCGTCGCAGCTCAGGAACTAGATAAGCCACATAATCCACAGCCCGCTGCGGTATCGTCGCCAGCACGCGTTACGCGAGACCCGGGGAGCGGAAAAATCCAGCAGTTAATGATGCGCCTCAGCCGCAGCCTGCGTAAGTACCGCTGGTTGGTCTTCACAGGCTGGTTGCTGGCATTGGTTCCTGCCGTCTACCTGGCGCTGACGCAGTCGGGCAATCTCACCGGCGGCGGGTTCGACGTGGCCGGATCGCAGTCGCTGGCGGTTCACGACCAGCTCGAGGATCTCTACCACGACCAGGGCGGGTCGTCGCTGGCGCTGGTGGCCGCCCCCCGCCCCGACGCCAGCTACCAGGACATGAACGACGCCGTCGCGCAGCTCCGGCAGATCGCCGCCGTCATCCCGGGCACCGCCGAGATTCCCAACCCCACCCAGCGGCCCCCGCAGCCCGACCGGCCGTACGTGCTGTCAGTGCGCCTGGATTCCCGTAACACGAGCGACGTGGCCAAGCAGCTGCGCACCAAGGTCGGCATCAAGGGCGACCAACCCGGCCAGACCGCCAACGGTCGGGTGCGGCTCTACGTCATCGGGCAGGGCGCGTTGTCCGCCGCCGCCGCGGCCAACACCAAGCACGACATCGCCGCGGCCGAGAAATGGAACCTGCCGGTCATCCTGATCGTGCTGCTCGCCGTCTTCGGCTCGCTGGCCGCCGCGACCATCCCGTTGGCGCTGGGCGTCTGCACGGTCGTGGTCACCATGGGGCTGGTCTATCTGCTGTCCGCCTACACCACCATGTCGGTCTTCGTGACCTCGACCGTGTCGATGTTCGGGATCGCGCTCGCCGTCGACTACTCGCTGTTCATCCTGATGCGGTTCCGGGAGGAACTGCGGACCGGGCGCCAGCCCCGCGAGGCCGTCGACGCCGCGATGGCCACCTCCGGGCTGGCCGTGGTGCTGTCCGGGATGACGGTGATCGCCTCGCTCACGGGGATTTACGTGATCAACACCCCGGCGCTGAAATCGATGGCCACCGGCGCCATCCTGGCCGTCGCCGTGGCCATGCTGACCTCGACGACGTTGACGCCGGCCGCGCTGGCGACGTTCGGCCGGGCGGCCGCCAAGCGATCGGCCCTGCTGCACTGGTCACGCCGCCCCGAAAGCACCCAGTCCCGGTTCTGGAACCGCTGGATCAGCTGGGTGATGCGCCGGCCGTGGATGTCGGCGCTGGCGGCGTCGCTGGTGTTGCTCGTGATGGCCGCGCCGGCCGCGTCGATGGTGCTGGGCAACAGCCTGCTGCGCCAGTTCGACTCGTCGCACGAAATCCGTGCCGGGGTCGGCGCGGCGGCCGAGGCGCTGGGCCCCGGCGCGCTGGGCCCGATCCGGGTGCTGATCAACTTCCCCGACGGCGGCGCGGCCTCCCCCGAGCACAGCCACACCGTAGGCGCGATCCGCCAACGGATGGCGCAGGCACCCAACATCGTGTCGGTGTCCCCGCCGCAGTTCGCCGAGGACAACGGCAGCGCGCTGCTGTCCGCGGTGTTGTCGGTGGATCCCGAGGACATGAAGGCCCGCGAGACCGTCGGCTGGATGCGCGCACAGCTGCCGAAGGTCCCCGAGGCCGGCACGGCGCGCGTGGACGTCGGCGGCCCTACCGCCCTGATCAAGGACTTCGACGACCAGGTATCCAAGACCGAGCCGCTGGTGCTGGCGATCGTGGCGCTTATCGCGTTCGTGATGCTGCTGGTCTCCGTTCACTCGGTGTTCCTGGCGTTCAAGGGCGTGCTGATGACCTTGCTGTCCGTCGCCGCCGCCTACGGCAGCCTGGTCATGGTGTTCCAGTGGGGGTGGCTGCGCGACCTCGGCTTCGCCCAAATCAGCTCGATCGACAGCACCGTTCCCCCGCTGGTGCTCGCGATGACCTTCGGGTTGTCGATGGACTACGAGATCTTCCTGCTCACCCGAATCCGGGAGCGATTCCTGCACTCCGGGAACACCCGCGACGCCGTGGCCTACGGGGTCAGCACCAGCGCGCGAACCATCACCAGCGCCGCGCTGATCATGATCGCGGTGTTCGTCGGGTTCGCGTTCGCCGGCATGCCCCTGGTGGCCGAGATCGGCGTCGCCTGCGCGGTCGCGATCGCGGTGGACGCCACCGTGGTGCGGCTGGTGATGGTGCCGGCGCTGATGGCGATGTTCGCCCAGTGGAACTGGTGGCTGCCGCCCTGGCTGTTCCGTGTGCTGCCGTCGGTCGACTTTGACCGGCCGTTGCCCGAGGTCGACCTCGGCGACGTCGTCGTCATCCCCGACGACATCTCGGCGCTGGTGGCGCCCAGCGCCGACTTGCGGATGGTGCTCAAGTCCGCCGCGAAGCTCAAGCATCTGGCCCCCGACGCCATCTGCGTGGCCGATCCGCTCGCCTTCACCGGCTGCGGCCGCAACGCCGCCCGGGCGGTCGCAGGGCCGGACGCGGATCAGGTTCGCGGCCGGGGGCCCGGACAGATCCCCCACCACGTCGCGCTCAGCGAGGAGCGGGTCGGCGCCTGCGTGGGCGCGGCCGGCAAGAAGCCCGGCGCGAACGGCCACACCAACGGCTCGCTGGGGACCAAGAAGCTGGTCGGCGGGCTGACCTCACGCAACGGCATCGCCAAAGCCATCGCCGGCACCGAGCGGCCCGTTCATCCGGTGACGCTGTGGCGGGGACGCCTGTCGGTCGCGATCGACGCGCTGCAAAACGACACCGCGGCGGCGGCGGGCGGCGGGCCCGTATACGAGCGGCGCAGCCCGGTGGAGACCACCAACGTGCAGCTGCCCACCGGTGACCGGCTGCTGGTTCCGACCGGGGCCGAGACCCTGCGGCTGAAGGGCTACCTGATCATGAGCCGTAACAGTCGGCGTGATTATGCCGACTTTGCAGACATGGTCGATTCATTGGAGCCCGAGACCGCCGCGGTGGTGCTGGCCGGAATGGACAGGTATTACTGTTGTAAATCACCCAGGCGGCAGTGGATTGCCACCCAGCTGGTCCGTCGACTCGCAGATCCCGACCCCTGCGACCACCCGGAAGACCAGGGATCGGAGACCGACGCAGGCTCGGACTGGGAGGAAGTCAGGCGGCGCTGCCTGTCGGTGGCCGTGGCGATGCTGGAGGAGGCGAGGTGACGTTGGCACCCGACCGACGCCCTGCGCCGCCCCGCCGGCCGGGTCCCGAACAGCGTCAACGCGGCGGGGGGTCGACTGGCTCCTTCCAAGATCCCGAGCAGCCGGTGGAGTTCTGGCCGACGGCCGCCATCCGTTCGGCCTTGCAGGGCGGTGACATCGCAACCTGGAAGCGCATCGCCGCGGCGCTGAAGCGCGACCCGTACGGGCGGACCGCCCGCCAGGTCGAGGAGGTCCTGGAAGGCACTCGGCCCTACGGCATCGCCAAGGCGCTGTGGGAGGTGCTCGAGCGCGCCCGCACCCACCTGGAGGCCAACGAACGCGCCGAGGTCGCCCGCCACGTGCGGCTGTTGATCGACCGCTCGGGTCTCGCCCCGGAGGAATTCGCCTCCCGCATCGGAGTCACCGCCGAGGAGCTGGACGGCTACCTCGACGGCAGCACCAGCCCGTCGGCCGCGCTGATGATCCGGATCCGGCGCTTGTCGGACCGGTTCGTCAAGGTGAAGTCCGCGCGTTCGGCCGAAACCAACTGATCGGTCATCGCACCGGCAGCACGTCGGCGACCAGCCAGTCGTTGCCGCGTTTGGTCAGCGTCACCCGCAACGCCGGCGCCGCCTGACTGGGCCGCTGTCCCGGGGTGTTCTGGGTGACCCGCAATACCACCGCCACGCTGGCGGCCGACGGCCCGAGCGCCTCGACCCCGGCCGACACGGTGGTCGCCTGGGCGGTGACGTTGTGCTGGACCAGGTCGGCGCTGGATTTGGAGTATTGCTCCTTGAACGCGGCCGCATGCTCCGGGACGACCATCGCCGTGGCCCTGTCGATGGAATCGGTCGGGGCGGTGGGGCTGAACGACGCCATCGCCTCCGCCATGCGGGTGGCGATCTGAACCACCTTGCGGGAGTCGTTGGTGAAGTCGCGGTCCGCCCTGGTCCAGTGGGTGTAGCCGGTCGCGACGGCCGCGGTCAGCGCCGCCGCGCACAGCAGCACGACGGCCAGGCGCAGCCCCGGCGCGTCATCGTCGGTGCCGACGCTGACCGAATCGCGGCGCAGCAGCCAGAAATTGATCGCCACGCCTTCGACGATCAGCACGATCAGGACCGAGCACGCCGACACCCACCACAGCGGCCAGCCCAGCACCAGCCCGATGGCCAGCAGCGCCGCGGTCGCGGCCAGCGGGGCCGCGATGTCGAAGGCGAACAACCGCCAGATGTTCCTCATCGGAGCGAGGCCAATCCGGAGATCATCAGCTTGCCGTCCACATCGGAGACGTCCAGCCGCAGGCTCCAGTGCACGGTTTGCGGCTTGGCTCCGACGTTCTCGCTGACCGACGTGGCGATCAGGATCACCGAGTCGGTCCGGCTCGCGAACGGCGGCAGCTTGGTGGTGACCACGTCCCTGGGCGGCCTTGCGCCCCCCGGGGAGGTGTCCAGGTCGTGGTGCACGGTTTCGATCGCCACCGCGTCGACGCGCCCGGCGCTCTTGGACTGCAGCTTCTCCACGACCGCCTTATACGGCTGCACGGCGGCGTCGAAGTCGGTGTTGAGTTCTCCGACCGTGCCGTCATGCAGGCGCTGCAGGCTGGCGTCGACGTTGCCGCTGTTCATGTTGATCAACACGTTCGCCCACTCCGCGGCGGTCTGCATGACCCGGCTCAGGTAGCCGCGTTCGGCGACCTGCTCGCGATGGCCGGACCAGATGATCAGGCCGAGCACCACCGCGGCCACCGACAGCGCGCCGAGCGCCGCGGACGCGATGCCGTAATGGGAAAAGACGCCGGCGCTTTCGGATTCGTCTCCCTCGGCGTCGCCGTCCGAGTCCGCGTCGACGTCGGGGTCGACGTCGACGGCATCGTCTTCGGCAGGTGACTCGGTTCGCTCGCCGTCGGACATGGCCCGATCGTTGCACCCGGGAAAGATGGAAGGATGGCGGGGTGACGAATACGGCCCTCCGCTCGGGCATCGACCTGAGCTTTGTCGACGACAGCATCCGCCCCCAGGACGACCTGTTCGGTCACGTAAACGGCCGCTGGCTGGCCGAATACGAGATCCCGGCCGACCGGGCGACCGACGGGGCGTTTCGGCAGCTGTATGACCGCGCCGAGGAACAAGTGCGCGACCTGATCGTCGAGGCCAGCCGGCAGGGTGCGGCCGCCGGGGACGACGACGCGCGACGCATCGGCGACCTGTATGCCAGCTTCCTCGACGAGGACACCGTGCAGCGCCGCGGCGTGTGGCCGCTGCTCGACGAGCTGACCGTGATCGACGACGCCGCTGATGCCGACGCACTGGCCCGGGCCATCGGCGCCCTGCAGCGCACCGGCGCGGGCGGTGGCGTCGGGGTGTACGTGGACACCGACGCCAAGAACTCGGCGCGCTACCTGGTGCACTTCACCCAGTCCGGCCTCGGGCTGCCCGATGAGTCCTACTACCGCGACGAGCGCCACGTACAGGTGCTTCAGGCCTACCCGGCGCACATCGCGCGGATGTTCGCCCTGGTGTTCGGCGGCGATCCGGCCGACCACATTCAGACCGCCGACCGCATCGTCGCGCTGGAGACCAAACTGGCCGAGGCGCACTGGGATGTGGCCAAGCGCCGCGACGTCGACCTCAGCTACAACCTGCGCACCTTCGCCGAACTTCGCGACGAGGCGGTGGGCTTCGATTGGGCCGGCTGGGCCGGCGCGCTCGGCGCCGACCCCGAAGCCATCGCGGAAGTGATTGTGCGCCAACCCGATTACCTCCGCTCCTTCGCTGAGCTCTGGCGCAACGAAGACCTCGAGGTGTGGAAGAGCTGGGCGCGGTGGCGGTTGATCCGCGCCCGGGCCGCCTGGCTGACCGACGAGCTGGTGTCCGCGGACTTCGACTTCTACGGCCGGCTGCTGACCGGCGCCGAGCAAATCCGGGACCGGTGGAAGCGCGCGGTGTCGCTGGTGGAGAACCTGATGGGCGACGCCGTCGGAAAGCTCTATGTGCAACGGCATTTCCCGCCGGAGGCGAAGGCCCGCATCGACGAGCTGGTGGCCAACCTGCGAGCGGCTTATCGGATCAGCATCAGCGACCTGGACTGGATGACACCGGCGACCCGCGAGCGGGCGCTGACCAAGCTGGGCAAGTTCACCGCCAAGGTCGGCTACCCGGCGAAGTGGCGTGACTACTCCGCGCTGGTGATCGACCGGGGTGACCTGTACGGCAACTATCAGCGCGGTTACGCCGTCAACCACGACCGTGAGCTGGCCAAGCTGGGCGGGCCGGTGGACCGCGACGAGTGGTTCATGACGCCGCAGACCGTCAACGCCTACTACAACCCGGGGATGAACGAAATCGTGTTCCCCGCAGCCATTTTGCAGCCACCGTTCTTCGACGCCGAGGCCGACGACGCGGCCAACTACGGCGGCATCGGCGCGGTGATCGGGCACGAGATCGGCCACGGCTTCGACGACCAGGGCGCCAAATACGACGGCGACGGCAATCTGGTCGACTGGTGGACCGACGCGGACCGCACCGAGTTCGGTGCCCGCACAAAGGCTCTCATCGAGCAATACGACGCCTACACGCCGCGGGGGCTGGCGGGCGAACACCACGTCAACGGCGCGTTCACCGTCGGGGAGAACATCGGTGACCTGGGCGGCCTGTCGATCGCGCTGCTGGCGTACCAGCTGTCACTGAACGGCCGGCCGGCGCCGGTCATCGACGGCCTCACCGGCGTCCAGCGCGTGTTCTACGGGTGGGCCCAGGTGTGGCGCACCAAATCCCGTGAGGCGGAGGCGATCCGGCGCCTGGCGGTGGACCCGCACTCGCCGCCGGAGTTCCGCTGCAACGGCGTGCTGCGCAACATGGACGCCTTCTACGACGCCTTCGACGGCGCCGATGCCGGCGCGCTGTTCTTGGAACCGGGCAAGCGGGTCAAGATCTGGAACTGACACTCACCTGGGCGCCGACAGTCAGATGTAGTCACCTGGTTGGCGCGCTGGTGTAATCGTCGCGTGGCGCGTCGATGAGCGGGCTCAACCGTGTTGGAGTGTGTAGCAATTCATCAGGGTAACGGCGGCGCGCAGGCCTCGCTGAAAGCGAAGACGCCGTTCGCACCGCCCGGCCGATGATTCATCAGATGAACAGTGGTTTTTAGCTGATACCAACATCCAAAATGGGCACCTACGGAACGACCGCCTGATACGAAAAGTGGGGAATGCGCACCGCTGTCTCGGTTTCGGAACCGACAAGCGACCACGGACACGTCATCGGGTGAGAGCCGATCGCCGTGTAGCTGGACATGATCGCTTTCAGATGGTAAATGTAGATGTAAGTACTCACTATCGTTAGAGCGGTTGCCGATCGTAACCGCGCCAGTGACCAAGTGAATTGTGAGGGCAAAGTGCAGGTCGACGCAGGAATCGAGTGCGAACTCGCGCGGGCTCTCGAAGATGCCGACGTTCCGGCGCTCGTCGCGACGCTCGCCCACCTGACGGGTGACCGCCGATGGCTCGAGTCGCCATACAAGGCCGATCGCGACAGCGTGTTGCGTGACGACCCCACCGGTGGGCTGGCTCCAGAGCATGTCCGTGAAGTTCGCGCTGCCGCCCTCCACATTCTGCTGGATCGACAAAAGAATGGCCAGAGCTGGTCGGGAAAGGATGAACTAGATCCCGATAGCTTCGCGGAGATCATGAGTGCGTGCGTCGCTGAACCTGTACCGGCCGAATATGAACCGATGGTTCGCGAGGAGATTGGCCTGAGTGATCGCGTCGTGAATTGGCGGGTGCCACCACATCCAAGTGCTGTCGACGCCTTCCATGTTCTGATTATCGGCGCTGGGATGTCTGGACTCTGCACCGCGATGCAACTCGAACAACTCGGCGTGCCATACACGATCCTCGAGAAGAATCCGTGCGTCGGCGGGACCTGGTACGAGAACTCTTATCCCGGATGCCGGGTCGATGTGCCGAACCACTTCTACTCTTACTCGTTTGAACGGAATCCCAACTGGTCCAGCTACTACTCCGACAGGGACGAGCTGTTTGCGTATTTCACCGGCTGCGCGGACAAGTACGGAGTGTCACCACACATACGTTTCAACCACGAAGTCGTCGCCGCTCGGTTCGACGCCGAGCGACAGCGCTGGATCGTCGACGTGTCAACTCCAGATGGTCGAGCAACTCATTTGCAAGCGAACGTTCTCGTCACAGCCGTGGGGCAGTTGAATCGACCGCTCTTGCCGACACTGGATGGGTTGTCTGATTTCCAAGGTCCGGTGTTCCACTCGGCGACTTGGCGGCACGATGTCGAATTGTCTGGAAAGTCCGTGGCGGTCGTCGGCACTGGTGCTAGCGCCATGCAGTTTGCGCCAGCAGTTGCGGGTGTAGCTAGTGATACCATCATTTTTCAGCGATCTCCTCAGTGGGCCATCCCGAATCCGCTCTATCACCGCAGGGTGTCTGAAGAAACCAAGTGGCTACTGAGACATGTTCCCGCCTATGCGGGTTGGTACCGTTTCTCGCTTATATGGAAGTTGTGCGATGGCCTATGGCCAGCACTACACGTAGACCCCGACTGGGCGGGCAATGGTCGGTCGATCAACGCATTCAATGAGCGTGTCCGGTTGCGCTTGACCCGTTACATCGAGCAGAAGCTGTCCGACAGACCGGATCTGCTGGATAAGGCGCTTCCGAAGTATCCGCCATACAGCAAGCGGATGCTGGTCGACAACAACTGGTTCGACATGCTCAAGAAGCCGAGTGTTTCACTGGTCACCGAACCGATCTCACATGTGACGTCGGATTCGATTGTCACCGCCGATGGAACTAGCCATCCCGTCGACGCAATAATTTGCGGAACAGGCTTCGCGGCCACAAAAATGCTGTGGCCCATCATCATTACCGGGAAGTCCGGCCAGAAGCTGGATGAGGTATGGAGGGGCGACGACCCTCGCGCTTACCTCGGGATGGCCATGCCCGGCTTTCCCAACCTCTTTTTCCTCTACGGCCCGAACACAAATCTTGGCCATGGCGGAAGCATCATCTTCCACGCGGAGTGCCAATCACGTTACATCGTTCAATGTGTTCGCGAACTCATCGAAAACGGCAAGGGCTCAATGGAATGCCGCAGCGATGTGTTCGCTGAATATCAGCAGCGCCTCGATAGCGCGCTCGGCGGCATGATTTGGTCACAGGTCGAAGCCGGAAGCTGGTACCGCAATAGTAGACGCCGCATCGTAGCGAACACGCCCTGGCGACTCGTGGATTACTGGAACATGACCCGCGAGCTTGATACCGCAGATTGGATATTCGAGGGCTCACGATGAGCAGTGCGATCCGTCGCGTAGTTACCGGTCACGACGTCAATGGCAAAGCAGTCATTGCGAGTGACGAGCTGTTGAGCGGCGACGCTTCCCGAGTCAACCCAGGGGACGTGTTCTATCGCCTATGGGGTTGGGACGTCCCGCCACAACTGCCCGACGATGGGCATGAACCCGCGACCGAAGACTTCTATCCTCCCTGCGCCGGAGCTCGATTTGTGATCGTCAACCTTGCCGACGACACCACAAGAGCTCAGCTACCTCGTATTGCCCTCGCGGATCTCATCGCAGATTATGAACGGCTACTACCGGGCGCCGCGCAGTACGTCGACCCGGCTACTCCGCGATTTCATCGCACTCCGACTGTCGATTTCGCGGTGGTGCTATCTGGCCGAGTGGAGCTCGAACTGGACAGCGGCGATCGGACGACGCTATCCGCAGGCGACACGGTCGTGCAGAACGGTACGTCGCACGCGTGGATCAACGTTGGGTCAGAGCCCACACAGCTCGGACTCTTCATGGCAGGTGTCCCCCATTCGCACACCCGGACAGTTGGCCCTGATGGCGAACAGAATGGCTGAATAATCCGCCGTGATCACCGTAGATAAAGCTGGAATCGGCATCGCGATCGCACAGTGCTTCATTGATGAAGGGGCCCTTCGAGTGCGAAAAAACCTGGCCACCAATCGCGCTCGTCGTTGACAACCCGATACTGCAGCGTTCGGCGAAGTACGCCCGTGATTGCGTGACGTGCCTCCATACGGGCCGAGGGCTGCGAACAGCCCGCGTCACTCCGCTGTGGAGCCGGCCTGACCGGACCCTGTGAACTGGTCCACGGGGTCCGGTCAGTCGAGCCTTCCTGCCCGCGTCGTGGGTCGCAAGACTCTCATAAGCCATGGATCAATCAAACGGGGTCAGGCCAGGCCCATTTCGGGCGGGGCCACCTTTCCAAGCCGCGAGATGCTAGATCGTTCGATCATGGCCCCGCCAGTACTCGTCACGGATCCGGCGCTTGAAGATTTTGCCCGAGTCTTCGCGCGGGAGCTCGGTTCTGAACTCGATGATCTTGGGGATTTTGAACTGCGCGATATGTTGACGAAGATACATTTTGACGTCATCGGTTTGTACGGTACTTCCCGGAATCAGTTGAATCACCGCCGCTAACGCCTCGCCGAGACGATCATCGGGAATGCCGAATACAGCACAGTCGGCGACCCCTGGCATTCCGGCGATCGCGGACTCGATCTCTGCCGGATACACATTTGTGCCACCGATGATTACGAGATCAACCTTGCGGTCGCAGACATAGAGAAACCCATCCTCATCCACGTACCCGACGTCCCCGGACGGCACCAAACCCTCGGTCTCGTCGCCACTCGATGCGGCTCCGTTGTAGGTGAACCCGGGAATGGTGTGAAGTCGAGAATAGATGTCACCGACTTCTCCCGCGGGCAGCTCGTGGCCGTCGGAATCCAGGATCTTGACCGTGGCACCGTCGATCGCGCGCCCAACGGTTCCGGGGTGCGCGAGCCACTCCTCGCTAGAGCAGAACGTGACAGACCCGGTCTCGGTGGATCCGTAGAACTCGTAGATCACCGGTCCCCACCACTCGATCATCCGACGCTTGACGTCGGGCGGGCACGGCGCGGCCGTATGGCACACGTGCGCCAGCGAACTCACGTCGTAGCTGAGACGTATCTGCTCCGGCAGGTTCAGAAGCTGTGTAAACATGGTCGGGACCAATTGGAGCGCGGTTATCCTGTGCTGTTCGATCAGTTGAAGTAGAGCCTCAGCGTCAAAGCGTGGCTGGAGAACTGCAGTCGCTCCGGCCTGCAGCGCGAACATCGCCGTGGCATTGGGGGCGCTGTGATACATCGGGGCCGTGATGACCGTCCTGCTGCCCTCGCTCAGGCCCAGCGTGCGCTGGGCCACACCGGCGAACGCAGCTCGCTGCGCGGGTGTGAGCGCTTGCCTGCGTACGCCTTTGGGGCGCCCAGTCGTGCCAGACGTGTAGACCATAGTGCTCGAGGCCACCGGCGCCGGTCCACCCCACGGCTCATGCAAGCTCAACCACTCAGGCCAGCGGACATCGCCAGTGGCTGCCATGCGGTGGTGCTCCGCGATCCCAAATGCGCGTCCAATGTGTTCGGGAGTATCGACGACGATCAGACGTACTGACTCCGGTACTGCATCGCGGATCGGTCCGATGAGATCAGCGTGGGCGACAAGTACCGACGCGGCGGCATCCTCCAGTATGTAACCGATCTCGGCGCCCGTGAAATGCCAATTGATTGGTACGGTGACCGCACCGACTAGGCCGGCGCCAGTGGTCAACTCCAAGATCGGGATGTCATTGCGCAAAAGGAATGCGACGCAGTCGCCAATCCCTACCCCGATCGACGCCAAACCTGTCGCCACTCTCGTTGCATTCGCGAGGATCCGGCTTCGACTGTGGAACGTCTCGCCCGAGAGGAAGCCGGCTTGAGGTGTCCGTGTTACTTGACGCGTGCTCACTCGACGGTCGCATTCTGCTCATCGATGGCTGGCCAAGCCTCGCGCAGTGGTTGTTTGACGACCTTGCCGGTCGCGTTCGTCGGTAACGGTTCCCCTCTGAACCACCAGCGACTAGGCACCTCGAAATACGCCAACCTCTCAGCGGCGAATCCTTCAAGGGCGTTTGATGTTAGCTGAGTGCCGTCACGTGGCACTACCACGGCACCAACGACCTCCCCGAATTCCTCATCCGGCAGGCCGATAACCGCGACCTCGGCGACCGCGGGATGCTCCTTGATCGCGGCTTCGACGTTAGCGGCGGCGATATTTTCGCCGCCGCGGATGATGACGTCCTTGAGACGCCCGTCAACGAACAAGTATCCATCCTTGTCGATATATCCGGTGTCACCGGTGTGAAGCCAGCCTTCGCCGTCGATGACGGACGGATCGGACGAACCCAGGTATTCAGTCATGTTCGTCGGTGACCGAGCGATGATCTCCCCCTTGCCCGAACCGTCGGGATCCTTGATCTTCAACTCGACGACCGGAAACGGCCGTCCCACTGTGCCTGGTCGGGTAGCTAACTCCCTACCCGTTGCCGAAGTGAGGGTTCCTCCGGCCTCCGTCATTCCATAGATCGTCCCCGCATTGCGCCCCGCGGTTGGGAAGGCTTCTCTCACCTGTTTGATCATCTGCGTGCTCACGCGAGTTCCAGACACTGTGACAGTCCGCAGAGATGACGTGTTACGTGAGGCCAAATCGGGGTGATTGATTACGCGCGCCATCATGGTCGGCACCCCTCCCCACGCTTGAATCTTCTCATCCTCAATCACTTTGAGAATGGCGGCGCCGTCAAACTGTCCGATATGGAGAACGAGCTTGCCGCCCGTCAATAGCGAGGCGAGGACCGATTGGATACCGCCCATGTGAAACAGAGGAACTGTCACAAGGGTTATTGTGCCTTGATGGTCATTCGGCAGTTCGGATGGAAGCCGCCTCCTCGCGACTAAGAAATTCTGTTGGTTTGCTATCACCGATCGATGTGACAGTACGGCTGCCTTCGGCGCGCCGGTTGTACCGGACGTAAATACGATGATAGCGGGAGTGTTCTCGTCAAATGAGCTTTCATCGACCCTGCTCTGTCGATTGGCATGTGTCACGGCTAGATTGAATGGCATCCGTAACATGGGCTGGACCGTTGGGAGGGCCTCCGCTCGGCGTTCGTCAGCGATCGCCAAGACCGGCGAAGCCACCGCAAGCGCATGATCGAGTTCCTTGCGACTCCACCATGCGTTCCCGGTGACAACTATTGCGCCCGACGCCAGTACGGCAAAGAACGCCACAACCCAGTCTGCACTGTTTGCGCCAAGCAACAGCACTCGATCCCCGGGTGCGACACCGTGCTCGTCACGCAGCTTCCCCTTCATTGCTTCGACGCTATCGAGAAACTGTCTGAAGGTAACCCGGCGTTCGTTCTCGATCAGGTATTCGCGGTCACCCCATCGCCGAGCGTCATCGAGAAATCCGCACACAGTGCGCCAACGATTCGCGTAGACCAGATGCGTTGGATGCGCGTCACTGCGCACGACGTCGGCGCCCCAGTGTGCCGACGTCACCGAGTCTCCATGGCCGCTTGAAGATCAGCGATGTCGAATGCCCCATTGCTGCCTACGAATACGCGGCGCCCACAAAACTCCTCGGCCGTCATCGCGTCAACCACGGACTTGCTCTCCGTCCACGTGATCGCACGACGCTGGTCGGGCGTCTCAACCACCGCGACTGCTCTCACCGGCCGGTCTCCTCGGCCCGGGAGCACTGTGTAGCCGACAATGAAAGCCGCTCCGCTGTAGTGCTCGACGAGTGGACGGAGAGTGCACTGCCCGCGCACTGCCTCCGATACGTCGAGTGATTCAAACTGGTTGCGTGGGACCTTCGCTGACCACACGGAAAAAGCCTGCTTGGTGAGTACTCCGGACACCGACGAGATCAATCCCGTCCTGCCTGTTTGCCGCAACGCTAGCGCGAGCTGAGCTGTTGTGTGCAGCACATAGTTGTTGAACGGCCCTCCTGCATACCGCATTCCGCCCGTAAACGACGGAGCAGGGTTTGCATGCGGTAGACCTAGAGCGTCCGCATGTGACTGGATCGCGACAGGAAAGCAGGAATACAGCTCAACCAAATCGAGAGAACGTGCAGTCATTTCAGCGTGATCGAGCGCAGCATACGCAGCCAGCTCGGCGCCAGGCGCGGCTCCTAGGTCGGCTCGCTGAGTCAGCGGGATCATCGCGTTAGAGATGCCACTCGACGTCGGATACACCCATCTAGAGGGGTCTATCTGTAGCTCCCGCGCTTTCTGAACCGAGGTGAAGATCAACGCAGAAGCTTGGTCCACGCTCCAACGACTGACGTGCTCAGTACGATAAGGAAACGCGAGCATCGGGTTGCTGGCCGCGTCCGCGGAGACTTCTTCGGCGATGATCGGTGATCGTTTCCACGCATACGGATTGCGGGAAGCAATTTGGCTGAGTTCGCTGTACAGCTCGGCTGTCGCGGCTATGTCTTCCTGGATCGAACGGCCACTCGCGGCGCGTGCCGCCGCGGCGATGATCGCGTAATAGCCGACTGCCTCCTGGCCGAGACCACTGCCGATTTCGGCATCAAGCATGATCTGCGAGTCCGCTCGCCACGTCACGTCTGGAGTGGTGTCCTGCTGCTCGTCGCCAAGATCGTGTCCTCCTTTCGCCGCACACCGTAGGCGAAAGCCCGCCTCTCCTCCGACGACAAGACAAACGTCAGCCGATCCGGCGATGATGCTGTTACACGCGTCGGCTATGAGTGACTCCTGTAGTACACCGACGCGGGCGAGCACCGACGCCGCGTTCGCAGAACCAAATGACTTCACAATTGCGCGGCCAGGATCTCGGTAACGCCAGCGCCCCTTTGGTACATATACGCGGTCGATCTCCCTGAGCACCGAGGGTGCAGCGGCGTCATGTGCAGCCGCATGACTTGCTCGCCTCATAAGCGTTAGTGGTTCGACTGCAGCGAATGGGTCGGGTACACGCTGGCTTTGCAGTCCAACGCCGACCAGGACAGGTGTCCGGGGATGCACCGCTCGGTGATCGACGGTCATCAAACATCTCCTTCTGAAGTCTGAAATACGACCATTGCAGAAGCGACTGTCGTCCTGCCGACCCGTTCGTTCGCAAGCCACAAGTCGAGATCCACCACCCGTCTGCCGGCTGAATCGATTCGCTTGCCGCTCACCTGCCCACCCGAACGCACCTTGTCCCCGAACGCGTTCATCTGGCGCATCCGAAGTTCGAAGCGCTCGATCCAGCCGGAAACCCCGATCCAGTCCGATGCGACCCGGAAGGCGAGGCCGGTAGTCCAGCCCGTATTGAGGAATATCGAGGAGTGACCGCTGTCAAGCGCAAACTCTGGGTCGTGGTGCACCCGATTCCAGTCCTGCGAACCGCTGACTTGCAAGGCTACGGTTTTCCAATCGACGGACACCTCGACTCCATCCAGCTCCTGGCCAATTTCCACGTCATCCCATTGTGGCCGTGGTAATTTCGCGTCTTTCACACCGTCAATCATCGGAATCTCCGACGACAGCCATCTGCCGCTTCGAACGGTGCACCAACACCGTGTTCCGACATACCGCGACGGCCTCGTCTCGTTGATTGGTCAGGCAAGCTTCGGTGACAATACAGACCGCCTGGGGGTCGATCTTGATTGGCTTGATGAAGATTTCGACGATTCGTGTCTCCGACGAGAGGTGATCCCCCACCCGTACCGGTCGAAGATATTCCCAAGATACCTGCAGGTTAATACCGCGATCACCGGGCGTCGGTACTCCGTAGGTCCAGCCCGGGCGACCAGCACCCTTCTCCGATTTCGGCTTCCGGGGCCACGGCCCTCCCCCGGCGAAGTACGGCAGCAGCGGACCAGGCGCAATTACCGCCGCATAAGGACCTTCGCGTGCCACTTCTGGGTCCAAATACAGAGGGTTGCCATCGTCGATCATGTGGCAATATCGCCGGATCGGGTCGTACTCGACCGGGTATCTGCCTTTAGTACGGGCGACAACGGTCCCGATCCACGCTGACCTAACTGCCTCGACGTCGAAATCATCGCGCGTCAATGCGCTTCCTACCTTCATTCTCGTGCGTCGTGGGGCAGGAGCGGATCAAAGCAGCCTTGGGTATACCCAGTGCGCCGCTCGAGCCCCCTCTGCATTCGTCATTTCCGGCGCTTGACAATAGTGAGTGCTAACTTGTTTATTTTAAGCCCCATGCTGGTTGAAGTCAAAGCGTCTCGTACGCACGCATGCGCCGCCAGCTGACTTGAGGCCTCCCCTCGTGTGCCCGATCAGAAGAGGGCTGGATCTGGACCGCCCCCATCCACCACGATCCGTTGTCCAGTGACGTAGCTTCCGTCCTCGCTGACGAGGAAGGCCACCACCGCGGCAACATCACACGGCTGACAAACACGCCCGAAGGGGAAGCCGGTGTGCAAGTCCGAAAGTTTCCGGCCGGCGTTGACCGCCCTAACAAGCCGCGAGCCCATCTCTGTGTCCACCAGCCCTGGAGCGACAATGTTCGCGCGAATCGCGTTGCCACGCTCTTCGCGAGCGAGAGTTCTCATCGCCACTTCCATTGCGGCTTTCGCCATCGTGTAGGGCGCAGAGTTGGCGGGCGCGTTGGCGACTGTGGTGCTCGATATCGCGATGATGTCGCCGCGGGTGGCTTGACGAATTCCGGGCAGGAGCCGCCGAATCATATGTAGCGGTCCCAAACTATGAATGCGCATCAGCTGGTCGAATTCGGCAATCGATGAGTTGGCGACTGTATCACCGCGGCTCGCGGATCCCGCGTTATTGACAACGAGATCGATTGGGCCGAACGTGTTCAAGACTGCGTCGCACATTTCGTCCAGCTTGTCGAAATCGTCCATCGCGGCCTGGAACTCAGCTGCGGCGCCTCCAGCGCCTATGATCTGCGAGACAACGGCGGTGGCCGCCTCCGCATCGCGTTGATAGTGCACGGCGACTCGGGCGCCCTCGCGGGCCAGCCGGAACGCGATCGCTGCCCCGACACCGCGTGAGCTACCTGTGACCAACGCTGTCCGGCCGGCCAATCGCTCTGACATGTGCACTCAGACCTCCTGCTTGAGTAAAGTAAGTACTCACATATATTATCGGCCACATGACGGGATTCACCATCGAGGCAACAACAGCACCAGCCGACATCGAACGTCTCGCACTTGGTGTGGTCGCTCGTCACGATCCGCGATCCATGAGCCCACGGCAGTTCCTTCGCGCCTGGTACGACGCCGGACTCACGTGGGTCCATTTCCCGCAAAGCTTTGGCGGTCTTGGCGTCCCGCGCGGTCTTCAGGCAGTCGCCGATGCGGTGTTACGCGAAGCCGGCGGAGCGCACCCATTCAGTTTGAATCCCATCGGGTACGGAATGGCAGCCCCCACGCTCGTGGAGCACGCACCACCGCATCTTGCGCGAGAATTGCTGCCGCGCCTAGCGAGTTGCGACGACATCTGGTGTCAGCTGTTTAGCGAGCCCGGGGCAGGATCAGATCTCGCTGGCCTTGCAACCATGGCGGTGCAGCGCGGTGATGAGTGGGTGGTTAATGGCCAGAAAGTCTGGACAAGCGGAGCACACGTCGCCCACTACGGGGTACTGCTAGCAAGGACCAATCCTGATGCGCCAAAGCACAAGGGGTTGACTTACTTCATCTTGGACATGCACACGCCCGGGGTCGATGCGCGACCCCTTCGGCAGATGACTGGCCACGCTGAATTCAACGAAGTGTTTCTGACCGACGTTCGGATACCCGATAGCCATCGATTGGGGTCACCGGGCGACGGATGGCGAGTCGCGATCACGACACTCATGAACGAACGATCCGCGATCGGGGGCGGCTCACCTGTTCGCGGGTCGGGCTCTATCGCGGACGCGATGTCGCTCTGGCGAGAACGACCGGACCTACATACACCTGCATTACGACATCGGCTCGCAACGCTATGGGCTCGCGCAGAGGCACACCGCATCACCAGACAGCGTGCGCGGGCTACCTCCAAGCTCGGTTCACCAGGTCCAGAGGGTTCGATCTCGAAGCTGGTATCGGCGGAGCTGAATCAGCATGTCTACGACTTCTGTATCGAACTGCTGGGCGCCGAGGCCACCCTGCACGAGGACTACGCCGCGCTCGAATCGATGCACAGACACGATTCGGCTACCTCCATCCAGTACCTGTTCCTCCGCTCGCGCGCGAATACCATCGAAGGAGGCACCTCGGAGGTGCAGCGCAACATTTTGGGCGAGAGAATTCTCGAGTTGCCCGGGGACATGCGAGCTGACGCCGACAAAGCGTGGAAGGAGATACCCCGTGGATGAGCTGTTACCAGGATACGCACTGACTGCGGAGCAAGACGAGCTACAAGACTCTCTGCGAAAGTTTCTGGCGACTACGACATCTGAGAGCGCTGTTCGAGCACTCGTAGATACCCCCGACGGGTTCGACCGGTCTGCCTGGCTCCGTCTCGGTTCTGAGATTGGAGCGCTCGGACTGGCTGTGGATGAGGACCTCGGTGGGGCCGGCGCCGGATTGGTGGAGCAGGCGATCGCCTGCGAGGAGTTCGGCCGAAGTTTGTTGCCCGGACCGGTCTTTGGGACGGTCGACCTAGCCATCCCACTGCTTGCTGCTCTTGGTGGGAACCAAATACTCCCACTGCTGATCAGCGGCGAATCCACGGCCTGCGTCGCAATACCGCATGGCGGAACGGGATTCGATGCTGAGTCGATCAGTATAGAAGAGTCCCACGGACGCCTGACTGGCGAGATAGCACAGGTCGTAGACGGTGATGCTGATGTCATCGTTGTTGCGGCACGGAATTCCGAAGGCATCGGCCTGTTTGTGGTCGAGGGCGCCGATCGGGAAAGGCTTCATACGCTCGACCAAACACGGCGTCAGGTGCGGATACGTTTTGCCGGCGTTCAGGGCACACCACTGGTCGCAGGAACGGATGCCAACCGCGCCATTGAACGCGCACTTTGCGTAAGCACTGCGCTGTTGGCGGCGGAGCAGGTTGGCGGAGCCCAAAAGCTCCTGGAGATCTCCGTCGCATATGCCTCAACGCGTTGGCAATTCGGGAGAAAAATTGGTTCGTTTCAAGCGATCAAGCACAGATGCGCAGACATGCTCGTGCTTGTCGAGCACGCTCGTTCGGCGGCGTATCACGCAGCCGGGGCGCTTCAGACCGGTACGGATGATCCATGTCTGGTCTCGAGCTTGGCAAAAGCTGTGTGCTCGCGGGCATTTTTATCTGTCGCGAACAGCACGATTCAGATCCTTGGCGGCCTCGGGTTCACATGGGAACATCCAGCACACCTCTACCTCAAACGTGCGGTCACAGACGCAGCACTTCTCGGTAGCGCTGACGCGCACCTTGACCGGATTGCTTCGATCGTGATCGATCAGGCTCAACTTGTTGCTTAGGATCTCTTCGAGCTGTCGCAATCGGTCAGAGCCGTAGTAAGCGGCGGTAAATCGCATCTCGCATCGCCGTGGGCAGGACTGCCTGCATGGCAAGCATGGCTCGGGCATCTGAGCCGACCGTGTAACGTGCGCGCGGCCGGTCACTCTCGAGGGCCTGCGCGACCCTGCGGACGACCGGAGCAGCATCCTTGTGAAGGTACGATGCCGAGGTCACCGATCGCAATCGCGAGTAGGCGGAGCGGTAGTCAGAGTTGTCCCAGCGGCCATTCTCAAGGAACACGCCCTCGTTGTAGATGCTGGTCCCGCCGAAACTGCCGGGTTCGATCAGCACAACGCGAATTCCGTATCGGGCCAATTCCATCCGCATGGTGTCCGACGCACCCTCGAGGCCGAATTTGGCCGCGCTGTAGGACCCCGCAAGTGGCACAGCCACCCGCCCCCCGGCGGAGGTGATATTGACAATTCGGCCTCCACCGGCGTCGGCCATGCGGGGCGCGACAAGGGATGCGAGCCGCAGAGGCGCGAGCAGCATTACGTCCACGGCGTCTCGCACCTCTTCGGCAGTGATGTCGAGCATTGCGCCCGAGGCGTTGTATCCCGCGTTATTCACCAACCCCCAGAGCGGAGGTAACGACGCCAGCGCATCTTTGCATAGAGCTTCGTTTCGGACATCGAACACCACGGTTTCCACAGCCACACCCGCATCGGCAGCGGCTTGGTGCACTTTAGCGGCCTTCTCTTTCGAACGAACCGAGCCGATCGAGGTGAAGCCTCGGCGCGCCAACTCAATCGCGATCATTAGCCCGAACCCCGAGTTGGCGCCGGTAGTAAGCACCACGCGCTCACGCTTAGGCGGCATCATCGGATCATCGAGGTGCGAACGATCCCGGCGTCTGCGGCCACAACCGCGGGAATCGCATTGATGACCGTACCGGCCGTGCCCGAGACTCCCGGGTCGTAGTCGGCGCCGGCGCCTTCCTCGAGGCTCGGCACCACGTCGAGTCGAGTCCGCAGCGACGGACGGCCCGCGATCTCGATCTCCCAGCGGTAGAGGCCGGCCGGCACCGGCCAACCACCCGTACCCGGGTGTGCCGACCAATAGATTTCGACCCGGATCAGCGATTTGCCATCGACAATGCCCGTGGTGCGGTGGCAGTTGCCGACGACGGTGTCCGCAGGAATACGACCGACCGCGACGTCGAAGTCTTCGGGCGCGGTGACAATGTCCAAGCCGGTGTCGATGCGGTCCAGTGTCACTCCCATCCCGTTGGCGACGGCGGTGACGACCTCGCTGAAGAATGTCGCCCAGTACTCGCCATATGGAGTATCGCCATGCACCTCCGCGGGTTTGCGCCCCAAACCGAGTGCTTCGGTGAGCATTTCCACCGATGGATGCTTGGATGCATCGGCGGTTTCGACGAGGCGAACGTAGTCGACTTCGTTGGACAGACCGGTCAGCACTGGGCCAACGCGATCGAACATAAAGCCAGGATTGCTGCCCGTTCCCAACAGCGACGAGTTGCCCGCTCGGCATGCTTCTGCAAGTCGACCAACGACCGCTGGACCTCGGCACTCAGGGGCGAAGCAGCCGGTCGTGGTGATGGTATTTTTCCCGGACGACAACAATTCGACGATATCTTCGTCGGTCTGGGCGAGGTCGGCCGCAAGCGGGGTGCAAAGCACGCAATCGGCATCCGTGGCGATGGTCGCTGCCCGATCCTTCGTCGCAGCGATTCCAACTGGCTTGTCGCCGAATTCTGCGAGTTGACCGGCGTCCACCCCTGCCTTTTGATCGCTGTAACCCAGAACGCCTACCAGGTCGAGGTTCGGCTTCCGGAGTACTTCCTGAAGACACCCCGTACCCACTGCTCCCGTGGCCCACTGGATAACTTGATAAGGCTGTGACATCCCCTACTCCTTGCATGGCGACCTGCGACAGCCCCGTGCTTGCGCCCGTTTGCCCTAACACGACTTTTTAGTAAGCACAAACTATCTTCATGCGGCAGGTCTGTGATGTCAATCTCCGGAGCGCTGCGGACTTTAGGCCACTCTTTGCAAGAGGGTGGGGCCACAGCGTCACGCTCGATCCGCCGATAACGCTCAACGGCCCGACGGGATGTGGGAAAACCTGCTTAGTCAGTACGTCGTGCAGGGCGTCGACGCCGAGCGGGACGCGACAGTTGCGATTCACTTGTTGATCGACCATCGCCGCGAACTCAACGCGGAACGCGTCCGAGCCGCGGTGACTCACTCTGGTTTTCTCCTATAACCGTCGTTACCATCCCACGGGCACAGCCTGAAAACAGTACGCGCCAACGCGAGATGCCAAGCATCGGCTTTCGGGTTCGGTCTGCCGAGCTCGACAGACGCCATGCGAATATCGCCCACGGGCAATCACTTTCACTACGCTACGGCGACGCGACGCGACGGCAAGAACTAATCGCGACGTTCGCGGCTCGCTGATACTCGACCCGAGGAGACATTCCCGATAGGCCTCGTCTCCGAATTCTCGTCAGTTGAGAGTCGAATGCAATCCATCAGATGAACCGCCCCGGCGAGTCCGGAGACTTACTGGTTTGAGGACTCAGCCAGCGGCTGGTCTCCGATTCTGAGCGTAGT
>NZ_MVHG01000075.1 GCF_002086125.1 Mycobacterium arosiense ATCC BAA-1401 = DSM 45069 | reverse complement strand
GGGTGCATCGGGGTGGTGGCGGCGTGATCGAGGTAGACCATGACGCGAACCACGATACCGGCCCGCCCGTTCGCTCAGGCCACCAGCACGTGCCCGTGACCAGCGCGCCGGGTGGTTCCGGCGCCCACCGCGGACTGGCAGCGACCGGCCAGGGCGCGCCGGTCCGTCCCCGGGAGCTGCAGAGACTCGACGCGCACCCGCGCCAGCGTGCGGGGCACGACGAGCAGCCGGCGAATGGAGCTCAGCAGGGTCTCGTCGCCGACGAAGGCCGGCACCGTGGAGGGGCTGCCGTCGACGTGGTGATAGGTCAGCCGCACGGGCTGCACCGGGCGGCCGGCATCGATCGCGGCCTGGAACATCGCCGGGTAGAAGGCGCCCCGGTCCAGACCGCACCAGGTGGTGCCCTCCGGGAACGCCACCACCGTCTGACCGGCGCGCAGCCGGCGGGCGACGGCGTCCACCACACCGGGCAACCGCCGCAGGCTGGACCGCTCGATCGGGATGATCTTCAAAATGCGGGCCACCACCCCCGTCGCGCGGCCGGTGAACATGTCGGCGCGCGCGACGAACGACCCGGGCAGCACCGACCCGATGGCGAAGACGTCGAGCCACGACATGTGCGGGCTCACCACCAGCACTCCGCGCAGGTTGCGAATCGGGTTGCCGGTCACGGTGATTCGCACACCGAGGCAGCGCAGCACCGCGCGGCAATAGATGCGCTGCGCGCGGGTGCGGCCCGGCAGCGGAATCGCCAGCAGCGGCAGCCCCGGCGCGAGCAGCAGCGCCAGCGTGAGGCGAAGGGCGACCCGCAGGATCACCCGCAGCCGTCGCGGCGTCGCCGCGTCGCCGGCGCCCACGCAGCTCGCGTCGCACGAGGCGCGCGGCAGCCAGGAGTGTCCGGTGCCCGCGTTCATCGCCGGCCGCCCGCCATTTCCGATGCCGCGGACACCGAACGGAGTCGTTTGAGGTATCGGGTGTCGGCGTGCGCCTTGTCCAGCAGGACGCAGAAATCGCCGACGCCGAAGTCGGGATCGTGCGCGGGTTCACCGCACACCCGGGCACCCAGTCGCAGGTATCCGCGCATCAGCGCCGGAATCGAGGGCCGTGCCGGCGGCGCGATGTGGTCGAGCCTCGTCCCGTCGACGACCACCGGCCGGTGCGGGTACACCCGGTATTCCGGCGGTGCCGCATGCCGGCCGAGGATGAAGTCGCGGACGCCGCGCAGCTGACTGCCCGGCGCCCGACCGTCGTCTTCGCCGCCGACGGGTACCGATACGCATCCGGCCACGTAGTCGTAGCCGTAGCGGTCCAGGTAGGCCAGGATGCCCGCCCACATCAACAGCACGACGCCGCCGTTGCGATGCCCGTCGCGCACCACGGCGCGTCCCATCTCCACCAGGGACGGTCGCAGCGGGTCGAGCGAGCGGATGTCGAACTCGGTGGCGGTGTAGGGCCCCCCGGCCGCGATGGCGCCGGCCGGCGCCAGCATGCGGTAGCAACCGACCAACTCACCGGTGTGATCGTCGCGCACCAGCAGGTGGTCGCAGAACTCGTCGAACCGGTCGGCATCCCGCCCGTCGCGGCCCAGCGCTGGCAGTGCGAAGCCGGGCGTGCTGGTGAACACGTCATACCGGAGTCGCTGCGCCGCGTCGATCATGTCGGGGTCGGTGGACAGCAACAGGGAGTAGCGGGGTGCGGCCGGCGAGCCGCCGGTACCGGAGGGTTTCTCGCTGGGTATGAGGACTGAAGCAATGCTCATGAACCCCAACGTGGCGTAGTCGATGAGCTAGTCGGCATCGCCGCTGTGACGTGTCGGTGCACGTGAGATGACGAAATGTCGCGAGATCAACCGCGCGGCGACGCAGATCACACGGCGCGCGACGGGCGGGTGAACGAGGCGGTGCCGACTGCCACGGTTGAGCATGAGCCGCGACGGGTAGGACGTGCAGGGTGCAGGTTGCGCCATGATGCTGACCGCGGAGAAGTTCATCGCGGCCGACCCGTCGGCGGTGTGGGAGCTGTTGGTCGATCTCGATGCCTGGCCGAAGTGGGGCCCGACGATCCGGGGCGGGCGGCTCGACGCGCCGCATACCGAGCTGGGCTTGCACGCGACCGGAATGGTTCAGACGTCGCTGCTGGTGTCGGTGCCGTTCGTCATCACCGAGTTCGACCCGGGGCGGTCCTGGGCGTGGCGGGTGGCCGGCGTGCCCGCCACCCGGCACAGGGTGGCCCCGGTGCCCGGCGGGGCACGGGCATCCATGGACGTGCCGTGGTGGGCGGCGCCCTATCTGACCATCTGCTCGATCGCGCTGCGCCGCATCGACGCAATGCTGATTGGCGCCTAGCACCGTCGACGATCCGGCCTTAAAACCAAAGCCCCCGGCACCGCGGTGCCGGGGGCTTTGCGGCCGTAGGACTCAGCCCTTGCGCGCCTTGATCGCCTCGGTCAGCTGCGGAGCCACCTTGAACAGGTCGCCCACCACGCCGTAGTCGGCGATCTCGAAGATGGGCGCCTCTTCGTCCTTGTTGACCGCGATGATCGTCTTGGACGTCTGCATGCCCGCGCGGTGCTGGATCGCACCGGAGATGCCCAGCGCGATGTAGAGCTGCGGCGAGACCGTCTTACCGGTCTGGCCCACCTGGAACTGGCCCGGGTAGTAGCCGGAGTCGACCGCGGCGCGCGAGGCTCCGACGGCCGCACCCAGCGAGTCGGCCAGCTCCTCGACGACCTTGAAGTTCTCCGCGCTGCCGACGCCACGACCACCGGAGACGACGATGGTGGCCTCGGTCAGTTCCGGACGGTCGCCGGCGACCGCGGGCTCGCGGGCGGTGATCTTGGTGGCGTTCTCGGCGGCGGGCGGCACCTCGACGGTGACCTGCTCGCCGGCGCCGGCCTGCGGCTCGGCGTCGATCGCGCCGGCGCGCACCGTGATCACCGGGGTGTCGCCGTTGGCCTGCGCCTCCACGGTGAACGCGCCACCGAAGATGGAGTACGTCGCCTTGTTGCCTTCCTTGACGTCGACCACGTCGACCAGCAGGCCGGAACCGATGCGGGCCGCGAGCCGGCCGGCGATCTCCTTGCCGTCGGCGTTGGCCGACAGGATCACCGCGGCGGGCGGGTTGGACTCGGCAAGCGAGGCCAGCACGTCGACCACCGGGGTGATCAGGTACTTGTCCGCGTCGTCGGACTCGGCGATGTAGATCTTGGCGGCGCCGGCCTCCTTGAGACCGTCGATCAAGGGCGCGGCGGTGCCGGGCGCGCCGACCACGACGGCGGCGGGCTCGCCCAGCGCGCGGGCGGCGGTGATCAGTTCGGAGGTGACCTTTTTCAGCGCACCTTCTGTGTGCTCGACGAGCACCAGTACTTCAGCCATGGGTTATTTCGCTCTTTCGTGTGTCCGGAGGTGTCTGGTGCTAGATGATCTTCTGGCCGACCAGGTACTTGGCGATCTCGTTGCCGCCCTCGCCCTCGTCGGTGACCTTTTCGCCCGCGGTCTTGGGCGGCTTGGGCGTCGACGACAGCACGGTCGAACCGGCGTTCTCCAGCCCGACCTCGTCGGGCTCGACCCCGATATCGGCGAGGGTCAGCACCGTGACCTCTTTCTTCTTGGCGGCCATGATGCCCTTGAAGGACGGGAAGCGCGGCTCGTTGATCTTCTCGGTGACGCTGACCACCGCGGGCAGGGTGGCCTCGAGGGTGAACACGCCCTCGTCGGTCTCCCGCTCGCCGGTGACCTTGTCGCCCTCGATGGAAAGCTTGCGCACG
The DNA here is from genome assembly GCF_002086125.1 of Mycobacterium arosiense ATCC BAA-1401 = DSM 45069. Taxonomy (GTDB): domain Bacteria; phylum Actinomycetota; class Actinomycetes; order Mycobacteriales; family Mycobacteriaceae; genus Mycobacterium; species Mycobacterium arosiense. The sequence continues at coordinate 22,589 of NZ_MVHG01000075.1, read as the reverse complement.
TGGGTGAGCTGGGGCAGGCCCAGGTACTCGGCGATGACGGCCGGCACGGCGCCGCCGGTCCCGTCGGTGGCCTCGTTGCCGGCGATGACCAGCTCGGTGCCCTCGATGGTGCCCAGCGCGCGCGCCAACGCCCATCCGGTCTGGACCACGTCGGAGCCGTGCAGGCCATCGTCCTTGAGGTGGACGGCTTTGTCGGCGCCCATCGACAGCGCCTTGCGGATGGCCTCGGTGGCGCGCTCGGGACCCGCGGTCAGCACGGTCACCGACCCCTCGCCGCCCTCGCGCTCGCGGATCTGCAGCGCCTCTTCGACCGCGCGCTCGTTGATCTCGTCCAGCACCGCGTCGGCGGCCTCACGGTCCAACGTGAAATCGCCGTCGGAGAGCTTGCGCTCCGACCAGGTGTCTGGGACCTGCTTGATCAGGACCACGATGTTCGTCATGAGTGTGGTTCGTCCTCCTCGAAGGGGGCTCGCAGCAATCGGCTACGAAACCTCGGTACGCGTGTTACGCAACGCACGGCCGTGTTACTACCCGGTAACTTTGTGCGGTATGCATTCACACCATAGCTGGTCGGGCAGCACGTTCTGGCAGCCCGTCCGTCGCCTCACAAGGCACGGCCGCACGTCCCCGGTTCGCGAATCCGACACTTCGCGTTAGCCTGCCTATGCGATGAGCGCACTGGTCCCTGACGTCCCGCAGCACACCCCCGGCAACACCTCGTCGGTGGGCGACGCGGTGATGACGCTGACGGGCGAGCGGACCATCCCGGGATTGGACATCGAGAACTACTGGTTTCGCCGCCACGAGGTGGTCTACCAGCGGCTTGCCGGGCACTGCGCGGACGCCGACGTGCTCGAGGCCGGCTGCGGCGAGGGCTACGGCGCCGATCTGATCGCCGGCGTCGCCCGCCGCGTCATCGCCGTCGACTACGACGAGGCGGCGGTGGCCCATGTCCGCAGCCGCTACCCCCGGGTGGACGTCATGCAGGCGAACCTCGCACGGCTGCCGCTGCCCGACTCGTCGGTGGACGTTGTGGTCAACTTCCAGGTGATCGAGCACCTGTGGGACCAAACACAATTCGTCGCGGAATGCGCCCGGGTGCTGCGACCGTCCGGGCTGCTGATGATGTCGACCCCTAACCGGATCACCTTCTCCCCGGGCCGCGATACCCCGATCAACCCCTTCCACACCCGGGAACTCAACGCCGCCGAGCTGACACAGCTGCTCATCGGCGGCGGATTCGGCGGCGTGTCGATCAGCGGCGTTTTCCACGGCCCGCGGCTGCGGGAGATGGACGCCCGGCACGGCGGCTCGATCATCGACGCGCAGATCGCCCACGCGGTGGCCGATACACCGTGGCCGCCCGAGCTGGCGGCCGACGTCGCCGCGGTCACCACCGCGGACTTCGACCTGGTCGAGGCCGGCGAGGGGGCCGGCACCGGCCACCACATCGACGACAGCCTCGACCTGATCGCGATCGCGGTAGCGCCGTGAGCACGGCGCACAACCGGGTGCCCGGCCTGTTCACCCTGGTTTTGCACACCCACCTGCCCTGGCTGGCCCATCACGGCCGCTGGCCGGTCGGCGAGGAATGGCTGTACCAATCCTGGGCGGCGGCCTACCTGCCGCTGATGCGCGTGCTGAACACGTTGGCCGGTGAAGATCGCCGAGGCCTGCTCACGCTCGGCGTCACTCCGGTGGTCAACGCGCAGCTCGACGACCCGTACTGCCTCGACAGCATGCACCACTGGCTGGCCAACTGGCGATTGCGCGCCCTGGAGGCCACCAGCGTGCGCTCCGCCCCCCGCTCGAAGTCGGCCGGTTACCCGTCGTGCACGCCGGATGCGCTGCGTGCCTTGGGGATTCGCGAATCCGTCGAGGCCGAAGGCGCGCTGCACGACTTCGCCACCCTGTGGCGGCACGGTGGCAGCCCGCTGCTGCGCGGCCTGCTCGACGCCGGCACGGTGGAGCTGCTCGGCGGGCCGCTGGCCCACCCGTTTCAGCCGCTGCTGGCGCCCCGGCTGCGCGAGTTCGCGCTGCGCGAGGGCCTGGCCGACGCGCAATCGCGGCTGGCCCGGCGCCCGGGCGGGATCTGGGCGCCCGAATGCGCCTATGCGCCGGGCATGGAACACGACTACTCGGCCGCGGGCGTCACCCACTTCATGGTCGACGGCCCGTCGCTGCACGGCGACACCGCTCTGGGCCGGCCCGTCGGTGACACCGACGTGGTGGCGTTCGGGCGCGATCTGCAGGTCAGCTACCGGGTGTGGTCACCGAAGTCCGGCTATCCCGGGCACGCCGCCTATCGCGACTTCCACACCTACGACCACCTCACCGGCCTCAAGCCGGCCCGGGTGACGGGCCGCAACGTGCCCTCGGAGGACAAGGCGCCGTATGACCCCGAGCGCGCCGGCCACGCGGTCGATACGCACGTCGCCGACTTCGTCGAGGTGGTCCGCAATCGGTTGCTGTCGGAGTCCGAGCGCATCGGGCGACCCGCCCATGTCATCGCCGCCTTCGACACCGAGCTGTTCGGCCACTGGTGGTACGAGGGCCCGGCGTGGCTCGAGCGGGTGCTGCGGGCGTTGCCCGAGGCGGGCATTCGGGTGGGCACGCTGTCCGACGCCATCGACGGCGGCTTCGTCGGGACCCCGGTCGCCCTGCCGCCCAGCTCGTGGGGATCGGGCAAGGACTGGCAGGTCTGGGCGGGCGATCAGGTCGCCGATCTGGTGGCGCTGAACGGCGAAGTGGTCGACATGGCGCTGAGCACCGTCGACAAGGCGCTGTCCCAGACGGCGTCGTTGGACGGGCCCATCCCCCGCGACCACGTCGCCGATCAGATCCTGCGCGAAACGCTGCTCACCGTCTCCAGCGACTGGCCCTTCATGGTCAGCAAGGATTCCGCCACCGACTACGCCCGCTACCGCGCCCACCTGCACGCGCACGCCACCCGCGAGATCGCCGACGCGCTGGCGTCCGGCCGGCGCGACACCGCGCAGCGGCTGGCCGAGGGATGGAACCGCGCCGACGGGCTGTTCGGTGCACTCGATGCCCGCAGGCTGCCCCGATGACATCCCGCCTTCTCCGCGAGCGTGCGTGTCGGTACGGTGACACGCCGCGACACACGGCATTTCGTGCACGCTCGTGGCCGAAGGGACACGCGTGAAGATCCTCATGGTGTCGTGGGAATACCCGCCGGTGGTGATCGGCGGGCTCGGCCGGCACGTGCATCACCTGTCGACCGCGCTGGCCGCCGCGGGTCACGACGTCGTCGTGCTGTCGCGCCGTCCGACCGGGACCGATCCCCGCAGCCATCCGTCGTCGGATCAGATCAGCGAGGGTGTCCGGGTGATCGCGGCCGCCCAGGACCCGCACGAATTCGACTTCGGCACCGACATGATGGCCTGGACGCTGGCCATGGGCCACTCCATGATCCGCGCCGGGCTGCCGCTGACCAAACCGGGCACCAGCCGCACCTGGCGGCCCGACGTCGTGCACGCCCACGACTGGCTGGTGGCCCACCCGGCGATCGCGCTCGCCCAATTCTACGACGCGCCAATGGTTTCCACGATGCACGCCACCGAAGCCGGCCGGCACTCCGGCTGGGTCAGCGGTAAGATCAGCCGCCAGGTGCACGCGGTCGAGTCGTGGCTGGTGCGCGAATCCGACTCGCTGATCACGTGTTCGGCGTCGATGGCCGACGAGATCACCGAACTGTTCGGTCCCGGCCTGGCCGAGATCACGGTGATCCGCAACGGCATCGAGACCGCGCGGTGGCCGTTCGCGCCGCGCCGGCAGCGGACCGGGCCGGCCGAACTGCTCTATCTGGGCCGGCTCGAGTACGAGAAGGGGGTGCACGACGTCATCGCCGCGCTGCCCAGGATCAGGCGCAGCCACCCCGGCACCACCCTGACCATCGCCGGCGAGGGCACCCAGCAGGGCTGGCTCGTCGAGCAGGCCCGAAAGCACCGGGTGCTCAAGGCAATCCGGTTCGTCGGGCACCTCGACCACGCGGAGCTGTTGGCCCTCCTGCATCGCGCCGACGCCGCGGTGCTACCCAGCCATTACGAGCCGTTCGGGCTCGTGGCCTTGGAGGCGGCCGCGGCCGGCACTCCCCTGGTGACGTCCAACATCGGTGGCCTGGGCGAGGCGGTGATCAACGGCCAGACCGGTGTCTCGTACCCGCCGCGCCACGTGGCCCGGCTGGCCGCGGCGGTGCGCAGCGTGCTCGACGATCCGCAGGCCGCACAGCAGCGCGCCCACGCCGCCCGCGAACGACTCACCTCGGATTTCGACTGGCACACCGTGGCCGACAAGACCGCGCAGGTGTACCTGTCGGCCAAGCGCGGGGTGCGCCAGCCGCACGCGCGGCTGCCCATCGTCGAACACGCCTTGCCGAACCGGTAGGGGCTGACGTTTCGGAAATGGGGCTGGAGTATTCGAGCGTCGTGGACGCCGGAATCACCGACGTTTTCGACTGGTATGCCCGGCCCGGGGCGTTCGCCCGGCTCGCGCCGCCGTGGCAGCCGATGCGCCTGGTCACCGAGGCGGCCTCGCTCGAGGACGGGCGCGCCACGCTGGCGCTGCCCGGCGGCCTGCGCTGGGTCGCCCTCCATCAGCCGGACGGTTACGACCCACCCCGACGATTCGTCGACACCATCGGCGGCGACGGACTGGCGACCCTTCCGGCGCGAATCGCCGTGCGCTGGCGCCACATTCATGAGTTCGAGGACCTCGGCGGCAACCGCACCAGGGTGATCGACCGGGTCGAGACGCCGGTGCCGCGGGCACTGTTGCGGCCCATGTTCGACTACCGACACCGGCAGCTGGCCGACGACCTGGCCGCGCACCGGTTGGCCGCCGAGAACGGGCTGCGCCCGAGGACGATCGCGGTCACCGGATCGTCGGGGCTGGTCGGTTCGGCGCTGACCGCCTTCCTGCGCACCGGCGGGCATCGGGTGGTCCGGCTGGTCCGGCATGCCGCCCGCGGCGACGACGAGCGGCGGTGGGATCTCGACGATCCCGACCCGCGGCTGTTCCACGGAATCGACGCGGTGATCCATCTGGCGGGAGCCTCGATCGCCGGCCGGTTCACCGACAAACACCGGAAAGCCATCCAGAACAGCCGAATCGAGCCCACCCGGCGGCTGGCCGAATTGCTGGGTCGCAGCGAGCCCCGGCCCGCCGCACTGATCTCGGCGTCGGCGATCGGCTACTACGGGTACGACCGCGGCGATGAAATCCTCACCGAGGACAGCGATCGCGGCGACGGCTTTCTGGCCGACGTGGTGACCGGCTGGGAGGAGGCGACCGCGCCCGCGCAGCTGGCCGGGGTGCGGGTGGTGCGGGTGCGCACCGGCATCGTGCAATCGCCCGCCGGCGGCACACTGAAGCTCATGCGCCCGCTGTTCGGCGCCGGGTTGGGCGGCCGGCTGGCTGACGGTCGCCAATGGCTGTCCTGGATCGGCATCGACGACCTGGTGGACGTCTACCACCGCGCGCTCTGGGACACTACGTTATCGGGGCCGTTGAATGCCGTTGCACCACAACCGGTCCGCAACCGCGACTACACCGCTACCCTGGCGTCGGTGTTGAACCGGCCGGCGGTGTTGCCGGTGCCGTCGCTGGGCCCGCGGCTACTGCTGGGCGCGCAGGGCGCCCGCGAACTGGCGACCGCGAGCCAGCGGGTGGCTCCGGCCAAGCTCGCCGCCGCCGGGCACCGGTTCCGTCGCCCCGACCTCGACGGGGCCCTGCGCCACCTGTTGGGGCGCACCGGTTGACGATGCCCGTTACGGCACCGGCCGCACGGTGAGCGGTCCGGCGGTGACGTCACGGCTGAGCGCCTCGACCAACGACCGGGGGTGCAGCACCGGGCTCGCTGTCCCCGAGCCGTGCAGGAACCCGTCGATGAGGTCGGCCAGTGCGGCCACCGATCGCCATCGCGGCGACCATTCGAGCAGGTCGCGTGCCCGGCCGGTGTCCAGCAGGGGCAACGAATACGCCATGTCGAGCCAGCCGCGGTCGATCGGCTGCAATCGAGCCCGCCACGATGCCTCCACGGCAAGCCAGAGTAGGCGCAAGGGCACATGAATCGGGTATGCCCGCAACGCTTTTGCGATGTCGTCGCGGGACACCGGCGGTTCCGCGGCAAGGTTGAACGGCCCCGTGGCGCGACGCTCGATCGCCCTCACGCAGGCGTCGGCGACATCTTCGGCGTGCACGATGGACACGCACAGCGAGCGGTCCAGCGGCAGCACCGGCAGCCAGCGCAGCCATCGCGAGTCCAGGTATGCGGGCAAGGTATAGCGTCGCAGGCCCATCGCGGCGTCGCGCTGCATGATGAAGCCGGGCCGCATCCGGGCGATGCCGACGCCGTCGGGATTGCGGCGCTCGTAGTCGTCGAGCATGTGCTCCACCGTGGATTTCGCCCGGCTGTAGGCGGAGGACCTGATGCCCGCGGTCGACCACGACTCGTCGACCCTCTCCCCGTACCGTCCGGGGGCATACGTCCCCACCGACGACATGTGGACCAACTGCTGCACTTTGGCGTTATTGGCCGCGCTCAACACGGCAGAGCTCCCGTGGACGGCGACAGCGTCCAGATAGCGCGTGTTACGGGTGGGTTGGAACCCCCACGCCAGATGGATCACACACTGCGCGCCGCGAAAAACGTTGAGCAGCTGGATTTCCACGCCCGGATCCGCGAGGTCGAGCTCATGCCATTGGACGGATCGATACACCCCGTCCGCCGGCGGTCGTCTGCGGGTGACACCGACGATCTCGTGGTCGGTGCCGTCTTCGGCGAGCCGGCGCAGCAGCGCGGTGCCGACGTTGCCACTGGCCCCGGTGATGACGATCCGCTTGGACACGGCTACCTCCTACAAGCGAGCCGGCTACTCTTCGGCATGCCTGCCGTCGCGGCTGTGCTGATAGGCGCGGGCGCGCAGGTCCGCGAGCCACCGGGGGTGCAGGCTCAGGCCGGGCGGCGTGTTGCGGACGGGGTCGAACGACACGTCGTGGTCGATCACGGTGGTCAGGGTCATGCGGGCCACGGGCGTGAAATCCCCTGTGCCGCAGGCCTGATCGAGCGCCACCTCGATGTTGCCGCGCTCGAGCTTCGTCCGGACGCTGTCCAGCGACAGTCCCGCGCCGCCGATCTCGCTCGAGGTTTTGGCCCGCAGCCACCAGTTGTTGTCCCGATAGTGCAGCGGCATCAGTGTGGTCAGCGTTTGACCGTTCCACGACGTGGCCGGCCGCAGCGCCACCGCGCGCGACAACACCCCCGACCCCGAGGAGACCAGCAGGATGTCCCACGGCTGCGGTGTGGGCACCCGGAAGGCCAGCCCGATGAAGTCGGGCAGCGCTCCTGGCGTGCCGGTGGCCTTAGACACGCGCGCAACGATCTGCGACGACACAATGGGCAGGCCCTGGCCCGCCGGGGCGACGCGTTCGATGACGCCCTGCGTTAGCACTCCGATCGGGTGGAAGAGGCGCTTACCCCGGATCGCCGAGCCCCACTGGAAGGGCAGGGCGGCAAGTTCGAAAACGTTCACCGGCGGCGGGTTCCCACTCTGCGGCCGGGGAAACACGGGCGGCCAGGGACGCGGGCTAGATCATCCGCAGGACGGGCGGTCGTTGCTGCTGCGGGCTGTAGGTGTGGCTGTCGATGTAGACCTGCGCCATCACCGCCTGCCACGACTCGATCTGGGGCGCGGACTTCCAGGTGCCCTCGACCAAGCCCACGATCACGGCGTTGTCGTCGTCGGTCAGCAGGTATACGGGGCCGCCGAAGTCCCGGCTGGCGAACCCCATGTCGGTGGTGGTGAAACGGCCGTTGCTCACCGAGCTGATCGAGCCGCATCGTTGACCGGTCGCGCTGCGCAGCTGACACACCGGCATGCCCGGCTGCGCGTACACCCCGGGCAGGGAACCCAGATGGCGCCCCGTCGGCAGCACATCGCTGGCCGCCACCTCCGGCGCGATCGCGATGACTTCGTATTCCACGGGCAGCATCGAGATGTCCACGGCGGAGTCGGCCTCGACCTGGCGGCGCCCGAGTATCACCGAGCCGATCGGGTTGCGGTCATGGTCGGTCACCATCGGGTTCCGGCCATCGCACTGGCCACTGGTCACGGCCACCCGCAGCCGCGGCTCGACCAGTCCCACCATGCAGACCGCGGTGCCTTGGCGAATTTCCATTCCGGGGAACACGGTGCCGCCGGGGTCGGCGGCCGCCTGACCCGGCGCGGCAAAGAGCGACGCCGTGACTGCGGAGGTGATCGCTAGCCGGTACCACCGGCGGTCGAGCTCTTCCATTGGGGCGCATCACCCCTCACGTCGATCAGGGGTCTGTCGCGTCAGTTACTCGACACGCGTATACCCGCCGTCGACGCTGTCAAACCACGCGCTGCGCGGCAAGATCCAGACCCCGGCCCTTGCTCCCCCGCGTTGCGTCAGTGTGGCGGGTGCGCGGGCGCTGCGGTCCGCACAGGGGGCACGTCACCGGTGCGGGCGCATCGTTGCGCGAGAACACCTTTCGGCGGTCCGCGGCATGGCCGTCACGGGAAAATCGTTGCGTCGCAGGGTATGTATCTGCGCGGCCGCGCTCGGCCGGCGCAGCACGGTGAAGCGCCAAATTTATGTTTCAGTTATTGAACAAGGTGGTATCTCGGTAGCGGGCGCGACGCGGGGCGCGTCCGACGGTCAGCGTTGTGGTTTTGCCCGCCTCATCGGCGGGTATGACGCGGGTGTTTGGACCGCGCGGGCCTTGGCATGCCGTTGCGTCCGGGAGGGAGCGCTTGCGCACAATGAGGGCCGCACAATGAGGGCCGCACAATGAGGGCTCTGTTGTTTTCACCGGCGACGGTGTCGCCGCCGGTGGCGATCGGTTGGCTGAACGCCGACGACTTCCAAGCATGGCGATCGAACGTCCGGCGGATGGTGTTGGGCGACGTCGCCGACTTCGTCGCCGCACGGCGCGTCGGCGAACTGGACGATGCGCGCGTCGACGCCGCCGGCGACATTCTGGCGCAGTTCGTCTCCGGCGGTAAATGCCTGCGATCCGCCTTCGCGTACCTGGGTTGGCTGTGCGGCGCGCCGCCCGACGAGGCCGCGCTGCGGGCCGCGGCCAGCTTCGAACTGCTGCACGCCTTCGCGCTGCTGCAAGACGACGTCATGGATGGTTCCGCCGAACGGCGCGGGCGCCTCTCGGCGCACCGGCAATTCGGCCAATGGCATCGCGAACGCGGGTTGTCCGGCTCGTCGCAGCGATTCGGCGAATCGGCCGCCATTCTGCTGGGCGACCTCTGCCTCATCTGGGCCGAACAGATGCTGCGCGACAGCGGCGTCGAGCCCGTGCGCCTGCAACGCGCGTGGCCCCGCTACGACGCCATGCGCACCGAGCTCGCCGTCGGACAGTTCGCCGACCTGACCAGCGATGCGCGCCGGATGCCCGGGCTGGAAGTGGTGCTCGATGTGGCACGACGTAAGTCGGGCAACTACACCGTGCGCCGGCCGTTGGAAATCGGCGCGGTGATGGGCGGGTGCGACGATCGGACGCTGTCACAGCTGGGCCGCTACGGCGGCGCCGTCGGCGAGGCATTCCAGCTTCGTGACGACGTGCTCGGCGTTTTCGGGTCGCCGGCCGTCACGGGCAAGCCCTGTGCGGGCGACCTGCTCGAGCGCAAGGCGACCAGCGTCGTGGTGGCCGCCCACCAGCTCGCCGATGCGCCGGCACGGGCTGAACTTTGCGAGCTCGCGAACCGTGAACCGCTCGACGACGCCGCCATCGACAGGTGGAAAGCGCTCATCGTCGAGACGGGGGCGGTGCAGCTGATCGAGGAGATGATCGACGACCGCGTCGCGTCCGCGCGCGACCACCTCAGCGACCTGCCGATCGACGGGCCGGTTCGCACCGCGCTGGCCGAAATGGCCGCCGTCTGCACGGATCGCGCCGAATGAGTGGCACCGACCGGGGAGCCCGTTGATCATGCGGACCATCGAAGGACGCACCGATCACGTGGTGGTCATCGGCGCCGGGCTGGCCGGTCTTGCCGCGGCGTTGCACCTGGCCGGCCGGGGACGTGCGGTCACGGTGGTGGAGCGCCAGCAGTGGCCCGGCGGGCGGGCCGGTCGTCTGGACATCGACGGCTACCGGATCGACACCGGGCCGACGGTGCTCACCATGCCGGACATCATCGACGAGACGTTCGCCGCGATCGGCGAGAAACTCTGCGACCGCATGGAGCTGCTGACGGTCGATCCGGCCTATCGCGCGGTGTTCGCCGACGGCAGCGCGCTGGACGTGCACAGCGACGCGGATCGGATGGCCGACGCCGTCGCGGAGTTCGCCGGCTTCGGGCAGGCGGCGGGCTATCGGCGGCTTCGGAAGTGGCTGACGCGGTTGTATGACACCGAATTCGACGGCTTCATCGCCGCGAATTTCGACTCCCCGCTCTCCCTGCTGCGCCCGCAACTGGCGCGGCTGACCGCGATCGGTGGCTTTCGCAAATGGGACCGGATGGTCAAGCGGTACATCAGCGACCCACGGCTGCAGCGAATCTTCACCTTCCAGTCGCTGTATGCGGGCGTGGCGCCGCGCGACGCGCTCGCGGTCTACGCGGTGATCGCTTACATGGACACCGTCTCGGGAGTGGTGTTTCCACGCGGCGGGGTACGCGCACTGCCCGACGCGCTGGCCGCGGCCGCCATCAACGCCGGCGTCGAATTTCGTTACGGCGCAACCGTTAGCACGCTCGAGCGTTCCGTCGGCCGGGTCAGCGCCGTGGTGACCGACCAGTCCGGCCGGATTGCCTGCGACGCGGTGGTGTTGACCACCGAACTCCCGCAGACCTACGAGCTGCTGGGCCGCACACCGCACCGCCTGGTGCGGCTGCGACCCTCACCCTCGGCCGTGGTGGCGCACCTGGGTTGTCCCGCCGTCGAATCGGAGACCGCCCATCACACCATCTTGTTCGGCGAGGCATGGGATCGGACCTTCACCGACATCGTCGACGACGGGGCGCTCATGCGGGATCCGTCGTTACTGGTCACCCGGCCGACGGCCAGCGATCCGACCCTGGCTCCCGAGGGCCGCGATCTGCTCTACGTGCTGGCCCCCGCACCGAATCTGGACCGCGGCAGAATCGATTGGGCCAGCGCCGGAGGCCCCTATGTCGAGGACATGATCACGCACGTCGCCGACCGGCTGCTGCCCGGTTTACCGCACGACGCAACGGTTTTGGATGTCGTCACCCCCGCCGACTGGGCGCGTCAGGGCATGGCCGCCGGCAGTCCGTTCGCGCTCGCCCACACGTTCGGTCAGACGGGACCGTTTCGGCCGGGCAACATGGTGCGCGGCATCGACAACGCGGTGCTCGCCGGGTCCTCCACGGTGCCCGGCGTCGGCGTTCCGACCGCGCTGATTTCCGGGCGGCTCGCCGCCGACCGCATCACCGGCGTCGCCGGACCCTCGGCGACGCACGTCGACTTGAAAGCCGGCTTGGCATGATGCGCGGCGAGCTGGCCGCGGCCGGGATCGACGATCCGTGGCTGCGCGACGGGTATCGCCGGTGCCGGGAACTCAATGCCGCGCATGGCCGCACCTTCTTTCTCGCGACCCGGCTGCTCGCGCCCGACCAGCGGCCACCGGTGCACGCGCTGTACGGTTTCGCCCGCTACGCCGATGACATCCTCGACGATCTCGACCCGCACCTCGGCGCCGACGTCCGCGCCCAGCGGCTGGCGCAGCTGTCGGAGCGATTCTTCTCCGGCGATGCCCACCTGGACGACCCGCTGGTCGCCGCGGTGACCCACACCGTGCGGCGCTATCAGATCAGCGCGCATCTGTTCGAGGACTTTTTGGCTTCGATGCGGATGGACCTCACGGTCACCGACTATCCGGACCGCGATGCCCTCGACCGCTACATGCGCGGCTCAGCGGAAGCCATTGGGCTGCAGGTGCTTCCGATATTGGGTACGGTTACGCCCGTGCAGGAGGCGGCGCCATACGCCGCGGCCCTGGGTCGCGCGTTCCAGCTCACCAATTTCCTGCGCGACGTTGACGAGGACCTGCAGCGCGGCCGGGTCTACCTGCCGGCCGACGAACTGGCCGCCGACGGGGTCGACAGGGAGCTGTTGATGTGGTGCCACAGCCATCGCCGCACCGATCCTCGGGTGCGCCGGGCCCTGGTCACCCAGCACGAAATCACCCGGCAGACTTACCGATTCGCCGCCGACGGGATCGCCACGCTCGCCCGCCGCTCGCGACCGTGCGTGGCGACCGCGGCGGCGCTGTACTCGGAGATCCTGGACTGCATCGAAAGAAGCGACTTCGCGGTGTTCGATTACCGCGCCACCGTCGGCACGGCGCGACGGCTTCGGGTCGCCGGTGCTGGACTGATACGGTCGTGGCGGGCGCGCAACGGCGCTCGGGGCGTTCGTCAATCGGGGGCCGCATGAGCGATCGGTGGCAATACCTGGCGGTGCTGGCCGCATGCCTGGTGATCACCGCGCCGCTGGAGATCTTCGGCCCCGGCGTCTACCGCCGGTGGCGACGGGTCGTCAAGGCGGTCCTGCCGGTGGCCGCGGTGTTCTTGATCTGGGATGAGATCGCCGTCGCCGCGCACGTGTGGACCTACGACCGCGCCTACCTGTGCGGCCTGGGCATCCCGTTCCGGGTACCGCTCGAAGAGGTGCTGTTCTTCCTCGTCATTCCGGTCTGCGCGTTGCTGACCTACAACGCCGTGACGACCATCCTGGAAAAGGTGCACCGCCGATGACGGGCATCGGCTACACGCTGCCGGCCGCGCTGGCGGTATTGCTGGTCTGCGCACTGGAATTGGCGGTGTTGCGGACCGGGCTCTTCCGGCGTCCGGCGTACTGGCTGTCGATGCTGATCGTACTGGGATTCCAGATCCCGGTGGACGGCTGGCTGACCAAACTCAGCTCCCCCATCGTCGTCTACGACGATCGGCAGTTGAGCGGCGTGCGTTTTCCGTTCGACATCCCGGTCGAAGACTTTCTGTTCGGCTTCGCGTTGGTCACCGCGGTGCTGCTGCTGTGGGAGCGGCAACGTGCGCGTCGGTGATGCAGGTTCCGCGCACCGCGATTTGGCGGCCGCGTTCGACGCGGGTGCGCCGGCGTACGACCGGCTGGTCGGCGCCAGCCCGGGTTACCACGCGCAGCTGACCTTGTCGGCGCGCCGGATGCGAATCCCGCACCGCGGCAAGGGCTTACGGCTTCTCGATGCCGGTTGCGGCACGGGCGCCTCGACGGCCGCGCTGCTCGCCGCCGCACCCGAGGCCGACATCGTCGCCGTCGATGCGTCGCACGGAATGCTCGAAGCCGCGCGCGCCAAACAATGGCCCGCCTCGGTGCGCTTCGTGCACACCCCCGTCGAGCAGCTGGCGGAGCACGGGATCACCGGACCGTTCGACGCCATCCTGGCCGCCTACCTGATCCGTAACGTCGCCGACCGCGACGCCCAGCTGCGCCGCTTCCGCCGGTTGTTGCGCCCGGGCGGCACCCTGGCGGTGCACGAATACTCGGTGCGCGACTCCGTGGCCGCCACCCGCATCTGGCATGCCGTGTGCTGGGGCATCATCATTCCCGCGGGATGGTGGCGCACCCGGGACGCCGGGCTGTATCGCTACCTGTGGCGCAGCGTGCTGGAGTTTGACGGCGCCGCGCGGTTTCGGACTCGCCTCGCCGACGCCGGCTTCACCGCGGTACACAGCGAGACCATGCCCGGGTGGGAAGCCAATATCGTGCACACCTTCCTGGCGGACGCGCCGCGATGACCGCCGATCGGCGGCGCCGGACATTCGCCGCGCCAACGGGATTGCCGGATGCCGGTGCGCTGCCGACGCGTCCACGGGTGGCCGTCGTCGGCGGCGGGATCGCCGGGCTGACGGCCGCCACCGGGCTGGCCGAGCGCGGCGTCGCCGTCGAGGTCATTGAAAGCGAGCGCTACCTCGGCGGCCGGGTGGGGGGCTGGACCGAGCGCGACGGCGAGGCCGGGCTCGCGATGAACCGCGGCTTCCACGCGTTCTTCCGGCAGTACTACAACCTGCGCGCCCTGCTGAGCCGAATCGACCCGCAATTGCGGATGCTCACTCCCGTCGAGGATTACCCCCTGATCGACGGCGCGGGCCGGCGCGACAGCTTCCGCGGGCTGCCGCGCACCCCGCCATGGAACGCCGTCGTCTTTGCGGCGCGCAGCCCGACGTTCCGCCTTCGCGACTTCACCCGCATCGACGCCCGCGCGGCCGCGCCGCTGGCCGCCGTGTCGGTGCCCGGCACGTATGAGCGCCTGGACCACACCGACGCCGCGACGTTTCTCGAGGACATCAGATTCCCCGAGGCCGCACGGCATCTGGCGTTCGAGGTGTTCTCCCGCAGCTTCTTCGCCGACCCCGCCAAGCTCTCCGCGGCCGAGTTGGCCACCATGTTTCACATCTACTTCCTGGGATCGTCCGAGGGTCTGATCTTCGACGTGCCGGTGGCGAATTACGACAGCGCGCTGTGGCAGCCGTTGCGCAGCTATCTCGAGGGGCGGGGCGTGCGGTTGCGGCTCGCCACCAAGGTGCTGCGCATCGACACGGACACCGCGCAGTCTTTCCAAGTGCACACCGATTCCGATGACCACCGCGAGGTCGACGCCGTCGTATTGGCCACCGACATCGCGGGTTTACAGCGGATCGTCGCCGCCTCGCCCGACCTGGGCACCGAGGCCTGGCGCACCCAGATCTCCCGGCTGCGCACCGCGCCGCCGTTCGTCGTGCATCGATTGTGGCTCGACCGCCCGGTCGCGCCGCACCGGCCGGCGTTCCTGGGCACCGCCGGCCATGAACCGCTGGACAACATCAGCGTGCTGGAGCGCTACGAAAGCCAAGCACGCGACTGGGCCGGCATGCATCATGGTTCCGTCGTCGAATTGCATTCGTACGCATTGGATTCCGCGCTGAACCGGGACGCCGCGCTACGGCAGCTGCACAGGGTGTACCCGGAAACCGCCGCGGCCCAGATCGTCCACGAGAAGCTGCTGCATCGCAACGACTGCCCGCTGTTCGCGCCGGGCTCCTATTGCTCCCGTCCCCCGGTCCGCACGCCCACGCCGGGCTTGTTGCTGGCCGGCGACGCCATCCGCATCGATTTGCCGGTGGCGCTCATGGAGCGCGCCGCCACCACCGGCTGGTGCGCGGCGAACCAACTCCTGCAACGATGGGGATTAGCCGGACATCCGTTGGCCACGGTACCCACCCAAGGCCGGTCACCGCTGCTTCGATGGCTTGCCACCCGCGAAAGATCCACCACACCATGAGGTTCCGCGAACAACTACAGCAGCGTTTGTCCGCCACCCGGGCCAAAGGGTGGCCACTGCAGGTGATCCCGCGCATGTCATGGGCCGATCAGCGCCCGACCTATCGCGACGCGCAACCGGCCATCATTGAGGGCGCGCTGCGCCGCTCGCAGCGCAAACCCACCGGCAACTGGTATGCCTTCGCCGCCAGTCGACAGGTGTCCGCCAAGCGCCCCTTGGGCACCCGCGTCGCCGGTGTCGAGGTCGTGGCCTGGCGCGACGACCGGGGGCGGTTATGCGTGGGCCCGCGCAGTTGCCCCCATCTGGGCGCCGACCTCGCCACCGGAACCGTGCACCGGGGCACGCTGATCTGCCGCTGGCACGGGCTGACCCTGGACGGACACGCTCGCGAATTCGGCTGGAGCCCGTTGCCCAGTCACGACGACGGCGTCCTGGCCTGGGTACGGCTCGACGCGGCGGGCGGCCAGGACCCGCTGGACCGGCCGGTGATTGCGCAACGGCCGGCCGGCGACACCCTGAGCGCGGTCGCCCGCATGGCGGGCGTCTGCGAACCGAGCGACATCATCGCCAACCGGCTCGATCCGTGGCACGGCGCGTGGTTTCACCCCTACTCGTTCACCCGGCTCGACGTGCTCACCACGCCCACCGAAGAGGCGGACCGATTCTTGGTGGCGGTGACCTTCCGGATGGGTCGCGTCGGGGTGCCCGTCGTCGCGGAGTTCAGCTGCCCGGAGGCACGCACCATCGTCATGCGCATCGTGGACGGGGAGGGGACGGGCAGCGTCGTCGAAACCCATGCCACGCCAATCGGTTCGGGTCCCGACGGCCGACCACGCACCGCGGTCCTGGAGGCCACCATCGCGCATTCGGACCGGCCCGGTTTCACGCGCGCCGCTCGGGCGGCGCCGCTGCTCACACCGTTCATGCGGTACGCCGCCACCAAGCTATGGCGCGACGACCTCGCCTACGCCGAGCGCCGCTACCAGGTTCGCGCCGGACTCGGCTGATCCCGCGCCACGCCGTGCGCAAGGAGGCGCCGTCGCCTCATGGGACGTGGTCGCCGGCCGGTTCGATCGCGGTGGGAGTCGGGTCGAGGCCCTGGCCGGCCGTTTTCCGCCGCAGGACCCACACCGTCCCCGCCAGCAGGGCCGCCGCCAACACGATCGCAATCGGCCACATGGCCAACTGCGCAAGCCACAACCGCCGTTGCAGGCGCAGCACCTTGCGCTCGGCACGCCCCAGCCGTCGCGACGTCTCGATCACAGTCATCGCCCCGTCAGATACCCGGCGCGGGCTCCCTCAAACCGTCGCGGCGCGCGGCGTTGCACCAACCGTTCGGGTGCCCAATCCCCGAATCCGACGATTCGCGCCGCGCTGCGGGGGGAATGCTGCGACCAACACGGGGAGGAAAGCATGGACGACGGGGCCGGTGGCGAGATCGACGGTGTGGCGCAGGCGGTAGGAAAAGTGACCGAGGCGCTGGAGACCATCGAGCGCGCCCGCGGGCATCTGTACGCCTTCCATCAGCTCACCGGCCGGGCCGACCTGCAACTCGACGAGGCGGTGGCGCGGCTGCGCGAGACCGGCCACGCCGATCTGGCCCAACACATCAGCACCGAGCTGATCGGGCGCAACGTCCTGCCGGGCCGGTGGAGCTTCCAGGTCGTCGAGGACTACGACGACGGCTACTACCGCTGCTTCACCCAGATCGAACAGCTGGTGCGAAGCCGGCTCACCGACGGTCGCCGCCACGTCTATGAGATGGCCCTCAAAGAGCGCCGACGCACTACTGGGCATCCGGCCCACACCGCCTCCCCCGGTGACGGCTCGACGAAAGGTGAATCCCGATGAGCGACAACCAATTCAACAAGGGTGACAAGGTCGAGTGGCAAAGCCACGGCACCACGGTCCGGGGCACGGTAGAGGCCAAGATCACCTCCGACACCGAAGCCGCCGGGCGCACGGTGCGGGCGTCGAAGGACGAGCCGCAGTACAAGGTGCGCAGCGATAAGACGGGCGCCGACGCGGTGCACAAGCCCGATGCGCTGCGCCGCGTAAAGTGAATAGCTGCAACAGGATCGAGGATTGGCCATGACCGACGACCACCAAACCACCTGGGATAGCTTCCGGGACACCGTCAACATGACCGCGCGCGAGCTGGAAAACTGGCTTGGCACCGAGGAATCGAAGAGCGTGGGCCAAAAGCGGGGCGGTGGCGAGGCCACGGGACACGCCAGTGGCCGTCACATCGTCAAAATACTCAAGGCCAAACGGGCCGACCTCACCGAGGACGACTACGCGCACATGCGAAAGGTTGTCGGTTACGCCAAGCGACACCTGGCGCAACGCCCCAAGGGCGACATCGACGAAAGCCCGTGGCGCTACTCGCTGATGAACTGGGGCCACGACCCCGCGAAGTCCTGAGTCCGTCCGCTATCGCGGCCGCGTTCGCGGCGACGGCGTTCCGCCCGGCGTGCCACAGGCTGATGGCCCCGAAACGCCCGGGCGTCTGCCTGCCGCCGATGGCGGTCGCAGATGCGCTGGCCGCCTTTCAAGAAGGATGCGGGTAAGTGACCAAGCGCGCCGCCGCTGACCGGCGACCAGATCGAGCCGAACTCGAGACATTGATGTCGGCCGATATGCGCGCGATCACCGCACAGTCCGACCGCATCGGCCGGCACTTCGCCCGGCTAAACGATGTCAGAGGCACGGATTTTCATGCGTTGCTGCACATCATGGTCGCCGAGACCGCCGGGGAGCCGTTGACGGCGGCCCAGTTGCGCCGGCGCATGGACGTCTCACCGGCCGCGATCACCTATCTGGTCGACCGCATGATCGACGCCGGCCACGTCCGGCGCGAACCCGACCCCCAGGACCGGCGCAAGACCCTGCTGCGCTACGAGAAACCGGGCATGGCGCTGGCCCGGTCATTCTTCACTCCCCTTGGTGCCGAGCTACATACGGCGCTGGCCGACCTTCCCGATCGCGACCTGGCGGCGGCACATCGGGTGTTCACCGCGATGATCGAGGCGATGGCCAGCTTCGAATCACGATTCGCCACACCGGGTCCGAGGACGCCCGCGGCCACCGAACCGAAGCGCGCGACGGTCAAGGGCCGTCGCGGTCCGGCGAGACGCGGCGCCGCGCCGGACTAGTGCACCGGCCGCTCGGCGGCGCAACCCAGTAGCCGCTGCTCGATCAAGTCGGCGCCGTGGGCCACGCCCCCCGTCGCGGCGAGCCCCGCGGCCACGCGGTGCGCGCCGTCGACCATCGTCATCGCCTTGCGCACCTTGGCCCTCAGCCGCGCCGGGGTCAGCTTCTTGGCGGCCAGGCGGGTTCCGCAGCGGGCGATCTCCACTCGCCTCGCGACCTCGGCCTGGTCGCGCGCGAAGGGCACGACGCAAACCGGGACACCCCGCTCGACGGCCTTCAGCGTCGTGCCCATCCCCCCATGCGTGATGGCGCAGCTGGCCTTGCCGAGGATGGCCGCGTGCGGCACGAACCGGCACACGGTCGCGTTCTCGGGTCGCGGCAGCTCAGCGGGCACACCGGCCGGGAACGTCGCCACGACATGAACGTCCTCGTCGGCGAGCGCGCGCAACGCGATTCGCCCCAGGGCCTCGTCACCCTGCCGCAACGAGGAGGTGTTCACCAGCACGATCGGACGATCGATGGCATCGATCCACTCCGGTGCGGGGGCCGTCGAGGGCTCGAATGCGCAGGCACCGATGTGGTGCACCACGCCGGACCATCCGGGGTGCGGGTACTCGAACGGCTCGCCGCCGACCGCCAGTACCAGGGGGGCGCGGCGCATGAAACCGTCCACCGAGCCGACCGGCGGCACGCCCAGCTCGGCACGAATGCCGTTGACGCGGGGCAACATTGGCCGGTCGAACAGGTGGCTGACGATCGGTCGCACCGTGGCGTCGCGGATGTCACCGACGATGCCCGGCAGCGGACGAAAACCCGGACCGAATGGTGGCACGCCGCGGGACCGCAGGTAGGGCGTGAACGGTGAAAACAGTAGCCACGGAAGATCCCCGGCGTCCGCGGCCGACAGAGCTCCCCAGCAGTTCGCATCCACGATCACCGCGTCCGGCCGGGTCACACTTACCGCACGCCGAAAGTCGTCGACTTCCAGCACCGCCCGCCGGCATAGCACGTCGATCGTTAACTTCAACACTCCCAGAGCGTTTCGCGCCTGCCAATCGTTGCCGGCGATCGCCTCGATCTGCGGGTCGACCGGTTCGGCGTGCACACCGATCGACCGCATCATCGAAACACCGGTCGACATGGTGCGCAGGTGCACCTCGTGCCCGCGCCGGGCCAGTTCGGCGAGCAGCGCCCCGGTCGGCAGCAGATGCCCCAGGGCCGGCGAGCCGTACGCCAGGATGACGGCCACGTCGCGCGGACCTAGTCCGCGCCGACGAGGTCGACGCCGCGCAGGTCTGCCAGGTTCGCGGCGCCACAGCCGTGCAGGCAGACGCGCAGCTCGTCGATGAACGGCTGCAGCCAATCGACCACGGCGGCAGTCGATTCGATGGCCGCCGGCAGCAGCGGCCGCGCGATCGCCACGACGTCGGCGCCCAGCGCGATCGCCTTGGCCGCGTCCATCCCCGTACGGATGCCACCGGAGGCCACCAACGGGATCGCCGGTAGCACCTGACGCACCTCCACGATGGCGCGGGCGGTGGGGATACCCCAGTCGGCCAGATGCGGATAGCGCAGTTCGCCGTACCGCACGAACTGCTCGACACGCGACCATGACGTGCCGCCGGCGCCCGCGACGTCGATTCCGGCCACCGGCAGTTCGCCTCCTGACCCGACCAGCTCCGCGGCCGCCGCGCCGCCGATCCCGTGCCCCACCTCCTTGAGCAACACCGGATAGTCGACGGTGTCGGCGGCATCGCGCAACCTGCTCAGCGAACCGGAGAAGTCGGTGTCGCCGTTGTGTTGCATCGCTTCCTGGAGCGGATTGGTATGCACGGCAAGCGCGTCGGCCCCCACCCGGTCAAGGGCCTTCGCCAGATCGGGAACGGCGGTCTTGGTCAGCTGCGCCAGACCGATGTTGCCGAACAGCAAGACATCCGGGGCGACATCGCGCACCGTGAAGCTGTCGGCCGCGCGCTCCCCCAGCGCGCTGTCCAACATGATGCGCTGCGAGCCCAGCATCATGCCCAGGCCCAGTTGTTGCGCCGCCGCGGCCAGATTGCGGTTAATCGTCCCGGACAGCTCGGCGCCCCCGGTCATCGCGCCGATGAGTATCGGCGACCGCAGGCGGGCACCGAAAAAATCGGTGGACAAATCGATGTCGCCCAGATTCGTCTGGGTCAGCGCGTTGTACGGCAGTTCATAGCGGTCCAGCCCGTTGGTGACGCCGTCGTAGCCGACCGGCTCGCTCAGGCAGACGTCGATGTGCCGCCGCTTGCGGGTGGTCATCTCGCCGCGTTCAGCGGTCATCGCAGGTCCCCCTCGCGTCCGACGCCACCCCCGCCCCGCGTCCCTACTGTCCATAGTGCCCCCTCCCGCGTACCGTCGGCACCGTCGCGTGGCGATGGTCCATTTCAGTTGATTGATGTTTCACACACTGAAAGGGTTGTAAACGTGGATCGCGTGGCGGCCGCTGTGACGGGCCGGCGTTCATGGCTGCTCGCTCTAATCGCGGCCGCGCTCGGCGTTGGCTTGATGGCCGTTATCGGCGGTAACGCCGCCGCGGGCCAGTCGCCACAATCCGTTCCGGTCTCTGCGCAATCCGCGCGGGTCGACGCCCTGGCCAGGCAGTTTGCCGGGGGTGAGACGGCCCCGCTAATCGTGGTGGTCACCCGCATCGATGGAGGCGCGCTGGCCGCGTCCGATCGCGCCGCCGCCCAGGCCGCAAGGGCTCGGGCGCTGGCGGCCGCGCAGCCCGGTGCGAATGCGGCGGCGAGTCCGCTGCTGCCGTCCAGCGACGGCAGGGCCGCGATGGCCGTGGTACCGCTGAACGCCGAGCTGTCCGGGCTGGCCCTGGCCGACGCCGTGACCACGTTGCGCACGGCCGCGGCCACCGGTCTGCCCGCGCAGCTGCAGGTGCATGTGACGGGCGGCCCCGCGTTCGGGGCGGACATCGCCGGCGCGTTCGCGGGCGCCAACATCACCCTGCTCGCGGTGACGACGGCGGTGGTGGCGCTGCTGCTGATCGCCACCTACCGTTCGCCGGTGCTATGGCTGGTCCCGCTGCTCGTCGTCGGATTCGCCGATCGAGTGGCCGCGGCGATCGGCACGGCGGTCGCATCGCTGACCGGGTTGAGTTTCGATGGCGCCACCTCCGGGATCACCAGCGTGTTGGTTTTCGGCGCCGGCACCAACTACGCGCTGCTGTTGATTTCCCGGTATCGACAAGAGCTGCGCCGCCATTGCCGACACCGGGCCGCCCTGCGCGAGGCCGTGCGCGGGGCGGGGCCGGCGATCGTCGCCAGCAACGCCACCGTGGTGGCGGCGTTGCTCACCCTGCTGTTGGCGTCCACCCCGAGCACCCGCAGCCTTGGCGCGCTCGCGGCGTGCGGCCTTGCCGTCGCGGCGATTTCGGTGCTGGTGATCCTGCCCCCGCTGCTGGCCGTCGGTGGGCGGCGATTGTTCTGGCCGTTCGTTCCGCGCCCGGGCGACGGCGATACCCTCGGCTCCGGCGCGTGGCTTCGCGTAGCGGAATGGGTGAATCGGCGCCCCGCGCTGGTGGCGACGGTCACGGTCGCGGTGCTGGTGGGCCTCGGCACCGGCTTGCTGGGAACTCGAATCGGTTTGACGCAGACCGAACAGTTCCGCGTGCGCGCGGACTCGGTGGTCGGTTACAACGCCGTGGCCCAACATTTTCCGGCCGGCGTGACCAATCCGGCGCTGATCATCGGGCGCACGAATCTCGGGGCGTCGCTGCGGCAGGCAATCATTGCCACCCCCGGCGTCGTCTCGGTGACCGAGTCGGGCCGATCAAGATCCGGGGTGACCAAGTGGTCGGCGGTGATCGACGCGCCGCCGTCATCCAGGCAGGCGTTCACCGCCGTTGCGGCACTGCGGGATTCGACGCGGGCCATCGACAGCGCAGCGCTGGTGGGCGGGCCCGACGCGCAGGCCCTCGACGTTCGCGATGCGGCCACGCACGACCGGCTGCTGCTGATCCCGGCGATCCTGGCCGTGATCCTGGTCGTCGTGTACGTGGTGCTGCGCTCGGCCCTCGCGCCACCGACGCTGTTGGCCGCGACGATCCTGGGAGCGCTGGCCGCGCTGGGCATGGGTG
>NZ_MVHG01000074.1 GCF_002086125.1 Mycobacterium arosiense ATCC BAA-1401 = DSM 45069 | reverse complement strand
ATGCTCAGGACGAGGGGTTTGGCGATTTCTCATCCTGCCGCCGAAGGACCCGTCCTCCTCACATCCCGACCATGCCGACGTCTACAACGTCATGACCCGCAACAGCTAGCTGGCGCGCCTGGCCGCCGGCCGATTGGCCTCGGCGGCGACCACCGCCAACTGTTCCAGGCGCGTCCGGGCGAACGCCTGCTGCTCGGTGATGGTGAGCTGACCGCGGCGGGTGCTCAGGAATGTCACCGTCCAGGACAGCAGCGTGCTGATCTTGGTCTTGAATCCGACCAGGTACACCAAGTGCAGGACCAGCCACGCGAACCAGGCGAACAGCCCGCTGAACTCGACCGGACCGATCTTTGCGACCGCGGAGAACCGCGACACCGTGGCCATCGAGCCCTTGTCGAAGTATTGGAAGGGTTCCCGGTCGGCCGGGTTGGCGCCGCCGAGCTCGGCCTTGATGGTGTTGGCGACGTACTTGGCGCCCTGGATGGCGCCCTGCGCCACGCCCGGCACGCCCTCGACGGCGGCCAGGTCGCCGATGACGAACACGTTCGGGTGGCCGGGCACCGACAGGTCGGGCAGCACCTTGACGCGGCCGGCCCGGTCCAGTTCGACGGAGGACTGGTCGGCGAGGTCGCGGCCCAGGGGGCTGGCTGACACGCCGGCGGACCACACCTTGCACGCCGACTCGATGCGCCGGATGGTGCCGTCGGAGTCCTTGACGGTGATGCCGTTGCGGTCGACATCGGTGACCATCGCGCCCAGCTGGATCTCCACGCCCATCTTCTCCAGCCGGTCGGCCGCGCGCTTGCCCAGCTTGTCGCCGAAGGGCGGCAGCACGGCGGGCGCGGCATCGAGCAGAATCACCCGCGCCTTCGTCGAGTCGATGTGCCGGAAGGAGCCTCTCAACGTGTCCTTCGCCAATTCCGCTATCTGCCCGGCCATTTCGACGCCGGTGGGACCGGCCCCGATCACGGTGAACGTCAGCAGCTTGGCCCGTCGTTCCGGATCACGCGAGCGCTCGGCCTGTTCGAACGCGCTCAGGATCCGGCCGCGGACCTCGAGCGCGTCGTCGATCGACTTCATGCCCGGCGCGAACTCGGCGAAATGGTCGTTGCCGAAATAGGACTGACCCGCGCCCGCGGCGATGATCAAGCTGTCGTAGGGGGTGTCGTAGGTGTGCCCGAGCAGGTCGGACACCACGAATTTGCCCTCGAGATCGATGTGGGTGACGTCACCGAGTAGCACCTGCACGTTGCGCTGCCTGCGCAGGACGACCCGGGTGGGTGGCGCGATATCCCCTTCGGACACAATGCCCGTCGCGACCTGGTACAGCAGCGGCTGGAAAAGGTGATGCGTGGTCCGGGCGATCAGCTTGATGTCGACGTTGGCGTGCTTGAGCTTCTTAGCCGCGTTCAATCCTCCGAAACCGGAGCCTATGATGACGACCTGGTGGCGACGCTCCGGTCCGTCTGTGGTTCCTGGCTGGGGGCTCATGATTCCGCTGCTCCTGACGAGGGCTTTTGGACGCGCGACTGCAGTCAGTCACAACGCTAGTCAGGCGGATACCCGCAAACCTAGCTGGCAACATGTGTAATCAAACACATCGTCTGTATCAGTGCTGGTCGACCGCGGGCATTGTGGCGTAGTTATCACACCGGCGAATCACGCAATCGTCATTGGGGAGAACCTTCTCCCGCGCAGTGCTCGTGGCCTTCCTGGATCGTTCCGCCGGGCGCGCGCCCGAGCGCCGCGGCCTGCGCCTCTTCGCGTGTCGGACCCCAGCCCCCGAAGTACCTGGATTTGGCCGCGTTCAAGACGAGTGCCATGCAGCCACCCTGGCCACTGGCGAGCAGCCGACAATCGCTGATGCTCTTGCGGCATGTGTCCATCGCCGCCTTCTCGGCCGCGCCCTGGTTGGCTGCACCATCGGCGATGCTGATGTGCCCGGTGGAGTCCGATATCGCCATCGCGATCCAGTTGTTGTCGGCGTGCGCGACGGGGACAGGGACGAACACCGCGCAAACAGCTATCGCCGCGAAAGCTCGATTCTTCATGGCCTTCCGGCCCCTTTTCTTCCGCGCTGCGCGCTTGTGGCGCAAGTCATCGCTGCTACACCGAAGTATCACCGCGGCGCCACGAATCCGCGAGCCGACCGAGTGCCAAGGGCTACAGGCCTACCAGCGGACGCAGCGCTGCGCCGGCCGCCTCGATGACGCCGGGCGTGTAGAAGGGCAGGTTGATGATCACGCCGTCGATGCCCGCGTCGATCACCTTCGACTTGATCTGATCGGCGACGGAGTCCGGCGTGCCGGCCACCATGCGCTGTGTCATCTCGGCGGGAATCTGGTCGGGGCTCGCGTTGCCGTCGATCAGCACCGTCGTCAGGGTGCTGGTCTCCAGGGTCGCCGGGTCGCGGCCCACCTCCTCGCAAGACCGGCGCACGGCGTCCAGTTTGCGCGGCAGCTCGTCGAACCCCGCGATGACGTTGAAATGGTCGAAATGCCGTGCTGCGAGCGGGATGGTCTTCTTTTCGCCGCTGCCGCCGATCATCAGCGGAATATGTTCCCGGAGGCGGGGATTCGCCAACGCCTCGCTGGTTTGATACCACTTGCCCGAGACGGTGGCCCGCTCGCCCTTGATCATCGGCAGGATAATCTGCAGGGCCTCATCGAGCCGGTTGAACCTGTCGGTGAAGGTGCCGAATTCGAAACCCAATTGGTCGTGCTCGAGCTGAAACCATCCGGTGCCGATGCCCAGAATCGCCCGCCCCTGACTTACCACGTCCAGCGTGGTGATGATCTTGGCGAGCAGGCTCGGGTTCCGATACGTATTGCCGGTCACCAGTGTGCCCAGCTGCACCCGCTCGGTGGCGGTGGCCAGCGCACCCAGGGCGGTGTAGGCCTCCAGCATCGGCTGGTCGGGCGAGCCCAGCATCGGCAGTTGGTAGAAATGGTCCATCACGAAAACCGAGTCGAATCCGGCGGATTCGGCTTCGCGGGCCTGGGCGATGACGGTGGGGAAGAGTTGTTCAACCCCGGTGCCGTAGGAGAAGTTGGGAATCTGCAGACCGAGTCGAATAGCCACGAGGACTACCGTAGCGACGGGTCCCGCCCGAAAGAAGGGGACGCGAGGCGTTACGCCTCAGGCGAAACGGGCCAGCGCGCCGTGGCTCACGTGCAGCGTCTGACCGGTGATGTGGCGGGCCGCCGAGGTGGTCAGGAACAACGCCAGGCGGGCGGCCTCGACGGCCACCGGCGCCGGCGTGCGCGACAGCCCGTCGTAACCGGCTTCGGCGCTGCGTCCGCTCGCCACCACATTGACGGTGATGCCGCGGGTGCCGAAAATGCCGGCCTGGCCCGCGGCCCAGTTCGACAGCGCGGCTTTGATCGCTGCGTCGGCGCCGCCGGGCGGTGGATTCTCGGGCACCACACCGATGATGGAGCCGCCCGAGCGCAGGTGATCACCCACCGTCCGCACGGTCAATACCGCCGAAAGCACCGTCGCGTCAAGGGCATTGCGCCAGGCATTGGCGGTATCGGCGATCGAATAGGTGCGAGGGTCGCCGGCCTCCCAGGCGGGCGCGGGCACGTGGACGATGGTGTCCAGGTGATGCGGAAAAAGGGGACGGGCCTCTTCGAGGCTGGCCGGGTCGGTGGTGTCGCAGACGATCGCCTCGACTTCCAGTTCTTTGGCGGCGATCTCCAGGTCGCTCTTGCGTGCGCCCACCAGGGTCACCTTGTGGCCGTCATCGCGGAAGCCTTCGGCTACCGTGCGCCCCAGCTCCGTGTCTCCGCCGGTAACCAGCACCTCCACTGCCATGACCTCCTCGTGTGCACGCGCGTTATGGCACGATCCCGCATATGTTACTGGACGGTAGCTAGCCGGCTAAACTTTCGCCGGCGCGACGCGCGGATCAGTTGCGTAACTATTCGGCCGTCACTGTCTCGCGCACTTTCTTGCGGCGATTCAACCGCCGAGCGGACCGCAATGTCGGCGGGCTAGGGTTCACCCATGCGTCGGATCGGGATCCTGTTCGCTGTGGTTTCGACGGTGCTGGCAGCGGGGCTGGTCGGATGCGGTTCCACGTCGCCGACCGCGCAGCCTTCGCAGGCCTCGGGCAAGGTCGTGGTGTTCGCCGCGGCGTCGCTCAAGCCGGCGTTCACCCAAATCGGCCAGCGGTTCAAGGCCCAGAATCCAGGTGTCGGCGTCGACTTCGAGTTCGCCGGCTCGTCCGATCTGGCGACCCAGCTGACACAGGGCGCGACGGCCGACGTGTTCGCCTCGGCCGACACCGCCCAGATGGATAGCGTCAGCAAGGCCGGCTTGCTGACCGGCAGCCCGACCAACTTCGCGTCGAACACGCTGGTCATCGTCACGGCGCCGGGCAATCCGAAGCGGATCGGCTCCTTCGCCGATCTGGCCAGGCCCGGCCTCAACGTGGTGACCTGTCAGCAGCCGGTGCCGTGCGGGGCGGCGACCCACCGCGTCGAAGACCGCACCGGCGTGCGCCTCAGCCCGGTCAGCGAGGAACCCAGCGTGACCGACGCCCTCAACAAGGTCACCAGCGGCCAGGCCGACGCCGCGCTGGTCTATGTCACCGACGCGAAGAACGCCGGCGGTAAGGTCGCCACCGTCGACTTTCCCGAGGCCGCCACCGCGGTGAACGTCTATCCCATCGGTGTGCTGAAGAACGCGCCGCTCGCCGCGCCGGCGCACAAGTTCGTCGACCTGGTGACCTCGCCGACCGGGCAGCAGATCCTGGCCCAGGCCGGCTTCGCAAAACCCTGAGCGCCGCCCTTGCACCGGCCGACGGATCTGCCCCGCTGGGTCTACCTCCCCGCGGCGGCTGGGGCCGTCTTCGTGGTGCTGCCGTTGCTGGCCATCGCGGTCAAGGTCGACTGGCCGCATTTCTGGTCGCTGATCACCACCTCGTCGTCGCGAACGGCGCTGTTGCTGAGCCTGAAGACCGCCGCCGTCAGCACGGTGCTGTGCCTGGTGTTCGGGGTGCCGATGGCGCTGGTGCTGGCGCGCAGCACCGCGCGGGTGGTCCGGTTGCTCCGGCCGCTGATCCTGCTGCCCCTGGTGCTGCCGCCCGTGGTGGGTGGCATCGCGCTGCTGTATGCGTTTGGCCGGCTCGGATTGCTCGGCCGGTACCTCGAGGCCGCCGGCATCGGGATCGCGTTCAGCACCGCCGCCGTGGTGCTGGCACAGACCTTCGTCTCGCTGCCGTTCCTGGTGATTTCCCTCGAGGGCGCCGCGCGCACCGCCGGCGCCGACTTCGAGCTGGTGGCCGCGACGCTTGGGGCACGCCCGAGCGTCGTCTGGTGGCGGGTCACCCTGCCGCTGCTGTTGCCGGGCGTGGCTTCGGGGGCCGTGTTGGCCTTCGCCCGTTCGCTGGGGGAGTTCGGCGCGACGCTGACCTTCGCCGGATCCCGCCAGGGGGTGACCCGCACGCTGCCGCTCGAGATCTACCTGCAGCGGGTGACCGACGCCAATGCCGCCGTGGCCCTGTCGATCCTGCTGGTCGTCGTGGCGGCCCTGGTGGTGCTGGGTCTGGGCACCCGCCGGCTGACCGGGACTGACACCGGGCAACCATGAGCGAATTGCAGCTGCGCGCGGTCGTCGCGAACCGCGGGGTCGACGTGGAGTTCTCTGTGTCCGCGGGCGAGGTGCTCGCCGTGCTCGGTCCCAACGGCGCCGGCAAATCGACGGTCCTGCATGTCATCGCGGGGCTGCTCGGTCCCGACCATGGGGTGGTACGGCTGGGGGACCGGGTCCTGACCGACACCGCGGCCGGGGTGAGCGTGCCGACCCACGACCGCCGGGTCGGGCTGCTGCTGCAGGACGCGCTGCTGTTTCCGCACCTCAGTGTTGCCGCCAATGTCGCTTTCGGACCGCACAGTCGTCACGCGAGGATGCGCGGGGCTCGCCCCAGAAAGTCCGACACGGCGCTGCGGTGGCTGCGCGAGGTGGACGCCGAGGGCCTGGCCGACCGAAAACCGCGGCAGCTGTCCGGCGGTCAAGCCCAGCGGGTCGCGATCGCCCGGGCGCTGGCGGCCGAACCCGACGTGTTGCTGCTCGACGAACCGCTGGCAGGCCTTGACGTCGCCGCGGCCGCCGCGATCCGGGCCGTGCTGCGCAGGGTGATCACCCACATCGGCTGCGCGGCGGTCCTGGTCACCCACGACCTGCTGGACGTGTTCACCCTGGCCGATCGTGTCCTGGTGCTGGAGGCGGGCAGGATCACCGAAATCGGCCCGGTGCCAGACGTTCTCACCGCGCCGGGCAGTCATTTCGCGGCCCGGATCGCGGGCATCAACCTGGTGAATGGAACCGTCGACCGTGACGGCTCGCTGCGCGCGGTCTCCGGCGACCGCTGGCATGCGGCCCCAGCGCAGAGCGGTGATGCCTTTTTGCCCGAACAGCACGCGATCGCGGTGTTTCCGCCGACGGCGGTGGCCGTCTACCGCGATCGACCGCACGGCAGCCCCCGCAACACCGTAGAGGTCACCGTCGCGGAGATGGATGTCCGCGGCCCCGCGGTGATGGTGCGCGGCACGCAGCAACCCGACGGCGCCCCGGGCCTGGCGGCGGAGATCACCGTCGATGCCGCCTCGGAGCTGCAGCTGGTTCCCGGCGACCGGGTGTGGTTCTCGGTCAAGGCTCACGAAGTGGCGCTGCACCCCGCCGCTCAGTGACCACGCTGTGCGGGCCGCGTCGCCCGAAGAAGGTTGCACATTGGCAACATCGGTAAATGCGCGCCGCTTTCGTCGCAAAGCGTCCTTGCGTCACAGCGGTAACACGGTAGGTTCGTCGCCATGGAGCAGGTGGATCCGACCTCGACCCGTCGCAAAGGACTGTGGACGACCCTGGCAATCACCACGGTGACCGGCGCCAGCGCCGTCGCCATCGCGTTGCCGGCAACCTCGAACGCCGACCCCGAGGTGCCGACCCCGGTCCCGCCAAGCACGGCCACGGCCCCGCCCGGTGCGCCCGCGCCCACCGTGCCGCCGGCCGCCCAGGCGCCGAATGGCCAACCGGCGCCCGGTGATCCCAACGCCGCCCCGCCGCCCAACCCCAACGGCGCGCCGCCGCCGCCCGTCGACCCGAACGCGCCGCCGCCACCGCCGGCTGACCCGAACGCCGGGCGGATCACCAACGCTGTCGGGGGATTCAGCTATGTCCTTCCCCCCGGTTGGGTGGAGTCGGACGCGTCGCACCTCGATTACGGCTCGGCGCTGCTGAGCAAGGTCACCGGCCCGCCGCCGATGCCCGACCAGCCACCGGCCGTCGCCAACGACACCCGCATCGTGATGGGCCGCCTGGACCAAAAGCTGTACGCAAGTGCGGAAGCCGACAACGCCAAGGCCGCCGTGCGGCTGGGCTCGGACATGGGCGAGTTCTTCATGCCCTATCCCGGCACCCGAATCAACCAGGACGCCACACCGCTCAACGGGAGCAACGGCAGCACCGGCAGCGCGTCGTATTACGAAGTCAAATTCAGCGATGCGTCCAAGCCCAATGGCCAGATCTGGAGCGGTGTCATCGGTGCGGCCAACGGCGGGACCGCCCAACGCTGGTTTGTGGTGTGGCTCGGAACCTCGAACGATCCGGTCGATCGGCCCGCGGCCAAGGCGCTCACCGAGTCGATCCAGGCCTGGACACCGCCGGCGGCAACTGCCCCGGGGACCCCTGCGGCGCCGGGTGCCCCGGCTGCGCCCGCTCCGGCACCTGGAGCAGCGGCACCGGCGGCTCCGGGTGCGCCCGCACCGGCTCCCGCGGCGCCGGCGGCTCCGGGTGCGCCCGCACCGGCCCCCGCGGCGCCGGCCGCACCGGGTGCACCTGCACCCGCAGCTCCGGGAGCACCCACGCAGGCTCCGGGTGGAGCGCCCGCCTCCGAGGGCAGCCCGCCCCCTACGCCGACGCCGCAGCAGACCCTGTCGGCCTGACCGCGCCGTCGAGCGGTTCGGTCGCAACGGAAAACCGACTGGTCAACCGTCTCCAATTCGGCATTCATTTCGTGACCCAAACGGGGTATACCGAAATGACGCCCAGCAAATCGCTGGGCTTTGCCAGCGATTGCAAGGAGACATTCATGACTGTCATGGCAGCGACCGAATTTCTTGCCGCGAACCTCAACGGCAAGACGGGTATCGGATGGATTGGCTATATCATCATCGGCGGAATCGCAGGCTGGCTTGCGAGCAAGTTCGTCAGAGGTGGCGGTTCCGGCATCCTGATGGACATCGTGATCGGCGTCGTCGGCGCCTTCGTCGCTGGCGTCGTTCTCAATCTCGTTGGTGTAGACGTCAATAGCGGCGGATATTGGTTCACCTTCTTCGTCGCCCTGCTCGGCGCCGTTGTCCTGCTGTGGATCGTGCGTCTCGTCCGCAGGACCTAGCCGGCTGAACCCGTTGCGGCCGTGGTGGTCAGCGGCATGATGGATTGATGACTTCACCGGTGACCACCACGGCAATGCGCGCCTGGCGCGTACGTCGACCCGGGCCGATGAACACCGGCCCGCTGGAGCAAGTCACCACCGAGATACCGCACCCGGGTCCGTCCGAGCTGCTGGTGGCCGTGCGCGCCTGCGGCGTCTGCCGCACCGACCTGCATGTCACCGAGGGCGACCTGCCCGTGCACCGCGACCGGGTCACCCCCGGCCACGAGGTCGTCGGTGAAGTCGTAGACATGGGCGCCGAGGCCGACAACGAATTCCGGGTGGGCGATCGGGTGGGCATCGCCTGGCTGCGCCACACTTGCGGCGCGTGCAAATACTGTCGACGCGGCGACGAGAACCTGTGCCCCCATTCCCGCTATACCGGTTGGGACGCCGACGGCGGTTATGCCGAATACGCCACGGTTCCAGCCGCTTTCGCGCACCCGCTGCCCGGCGGTTACAGCGACAGCGAGCTGGCGCCGCTGTTGTGTGCGGGCATCATCGGCTACCGCTCGCTCTTGCGCGCCGAACTGCCGTCGGGTGGGCGTCTGGGCCTGTACGGCTTCGGCGGGAGCGCGCACATCACCGCGCAGGTGGCGTTGGCGCAAGGCGCCGAGGTGCACGTGATGACCCGCGGATCCCGGGCGCAGGAACTGGCGTTGCAGCTCGGCGCCGCGTCGGTCCAGGGCGCGGCCGATCCGCCACCCGTGCCGCTGGACGCCGCGATCCTGTTTGCCCCGGTGGGGGATCTGGTGCTACCCGCGCTGCAGGCGCTCGACCGCGGCGGCACCCTGGCCATCGCCGGGATTCACCTGTCCGACATCCCGACCCTGAACTACCAACGCCACCTTTTCCAGGAACGCCAGGTCCGATCGGTGACGTCCAACACCCGGGCCGACGCGCGGGCCTTCCTCGACTTCGCGGGAAAGCACCACATCGAGGTGACGACGCCGGAATACCCGCTGGGACAGGCCGATCGGGCGCTGGCGGATCTGAGCGCCGGCCGCATCGCCGGTGCGGCGGTGCTGCTGGTGTGAACCGGGTCAGGTAGACAGGTGCCACACCAGCGCGGCGGCCAGCGCGCCGAGCCCGTTCAATGACCAGTGCAACGCGATCGGCGCGATCAGGCTGCCGCTGCGCCGGCGCAGCCAGCTGAAGACGAACCCGGCGGCCCCGGTGGCCAGCACCGCACCGGTCACCCCCGCGGCCATGCCCACGATCCCGCCGCCGAACAGCCGGGTGAACCCGACATTGCTGCTGGTCAACCCGAACGACGTCGCGACGTGCCACAGCCCGAACAACAACGAGCCCCCCAGCGCGACGCCGCGAAAACCCCAAGCCCGGTTGAGGGTTCCGTGCAGCACGCCCCGAAACGCCAGCTCCTCGGGGATCACGGTCTGCAGCGGGATGATGACCATCGAGGCGATCATCGCCCCGGAGATCGTGGCGTAGCGGTTGTTCATGAACATCGGCCGGGTTCCCGGCAGCAGGATGCCCACCGCAATCACCGCGGCCACGACGGCCACGGCGGCCACCGCGTAACCCAGGCCGGGCTTCCAGTGCTCGCGGCCCAGACCCAGGTCCGCCCAGCCCAGGCCGCGCCACCGCATCAGGATCACCAGGCCGACGGCCGCCGCCGGGACGGTCGCGATGCTCGCCCACGGCGTGGTGAAGTGCGCGATCAGGTTGGTCAGCACCAGCACCACGACGACGACGGCGATGTCGAGATGGATCCGGAATCTGTGCGGCGCCGAGAGCGGGGACACCAGGGGGTCGGTGCCGGCAGTCCCGGTGGCGTCAAGCATCCGACCAGTTTACCGGCGAGCCCGCGCCCGACCGCCCAACGCGATTGCCGCCACGGCGATCTTAGTCCCCGTTGTTCCAGGTCCACCCCGAAATCGCCGGGTCGTCCTCGCCGTGCTCGCGGGTGTACATCCGCGCTGCCAGGCGGGCGTCGACCATGCGCTGCCGCAGCATGGCGGCCCGATTGGCCAGCCCGTCGACCCGGTCGATGACGTCGATGACCAGGTGGAAACGGTCGAGATCGTTGAGCATCACCATGTCGAAGGGGGTGGTCGTGGTGCCGCGTTCTTTGAAGCCCCGCACGTGCATCTGCGCGTGGTTGGTGCGGCTGTAGGTGAGCCGGTGGATCAGCCACGGATAGCCGTGGTAGGCGAAGATGACCGGCCTGTCCGGGGTGAACAGCGCGTCGAACTCGCGGTCCGGCAAGCCATGCGGGTGCTCGGTATCGGGCTGCAGCCGCATCAGGTCGACGATGTTGATCACCCGCACCCCCAGGTCCGGCAGCTGGCGGCGCAGGATGTCGGCGGCGGCCAGCGTCTCCAGCGTGGGGATGTCGCCGGCGCAGGCCAGCACCACGTCGGGTTCGTCGGTGGCCGTGCTCGCCCACTCCCAGATGCCCAGGCCGCGGGTGCAGTGCGCGATGGCGTCGTCCATGCCCAGGTAGGCCAGCGCGGGCTGCTTGCCGGCGACGATGACGTTGATGTAGTCGCGGCTGCGCAGGCAGTGATCGGCCACCGAGAGCAGCGTGTTGCCGTCCGGCGGCAGGTAGACGCGGGTCAGCTCGGGACGCTTGTTGGCGACGAGGTCGATGAACCCCGGGTCCTGGTGGGACGCGCCGTTGTGGTCCTGGCGCCAGACGTGCGAGCTCAGCAGGTAGTTCAGCGAGGCGATGGGACGCCGCCACGGCAATTCCCGGCTGGTGGCAAGCCATTTCGCGTGCTGATTGAGCATCGAGTCGACGATGTGCACGAACGCCTCGTAGCAGTTGAACAGCCCGTGCCGTCCGGTCAGCAGGTAGCCCTCGAGCCAGCCCTGGCACAGGTGTTCGGAGAGCACCTCCATCACGCGGCCGTCGGGGGCGAGGTGTTCGTCGTCGGGCTCGACCTCCGAAAGCCACACTTTGTCGGTCGATCCGTAGACGGCATCGAGTCGATTGGAGGCCGTCTCGTCGGGCCCCATCAGCCGGAACCGGTCGCGGTTGCGGGCGATCACGTCGCGCAGGAACGTGCCCAGCACCCGGGTGGCCTCGTGCGTGGCGGCCGCCGGGCGCTCGACGGCCACGGCATAGTCGCGGAAGTCCGGCAGGTCCAGGTCGTGCAGCAACAGGCCGCCGTTGGCGTGCGGGTTGGCGCTCATCCGCCGATCGCCGGTGGGCGCCAAGGCCCGCAATTCGTCACGGAGCCTGCCGTTTTCGTCGAACAGCTGCTCGGGGGCATAGCTGCGCAGCCACTCCTCGAGTTGCGCGCGGTGTTCGGGATTGTCGTGCGTCTCGGACAACGGCACCTGATGCGAGCGCCAGGTGCCCTCGACCCTCTTGCCGTCCACCACCTTGGGTCCGGTCCAGCCCTTGGGCGTGCGCAGCACGATCATCGGCCACACCGGTCGCTCCGCCCGGTCGCCGACGCCGCGGGCCGCGCTCTGGATGGCCGCGATGTCGTCGAACGCGTCGTCGAGCGCGGCGGCCAGTTGCTGGTGCACGTCGGCGGGGTGGTCACCGGCGACCGTGATCGGCCGGTAGCCGTAGCCGCGCAGCAGCGATTCCAGCTCGTCGTGGGGGATGCGGGCCAGCACCGTCGGGTTGGCGATCTTGTAGCCGTTGAGCGCCAGGATGGGCAGCACCGCGCCGTCGGTCACCGGGTTGAGGAACTTATTGGAGTGCCAGCTGGCGGCCAGCGGCCCGGTTTCGGCCTCGCCGTCACCGACGACGCAGGCCACCACCAGATACGGATTGTCCATGGCCGCGCCGTAGGCGTGCACCAGCGCGTAGCCCAGCTCACCGCCCTCGTGAATGGAGCCCGGCGTCTGGGCGGCGACGTGGCTGGGGATGCCGCCGGGGAAGGAGAACTGCCGGAACAGCTTGCGCAGCCCCTCGGTGTCCTCCTCGATGCCGGTGTACACCTCGCTGTAGGTGCCCTCCAGGTAGGCGTTGGCGACCAGCCCGGGGCCGCCGTGGCCCGGGCCGGTCACGTAGATGACGTCGGCGTCGCGGTTGCGGATGATCCGGTTCAGGTGCGCGTAGACGAGGTTGAGCCCGGGCGTGGTGCCCCAGTGCCCCAGCAACCGCGGTTTGACGTGTTCGGTGGACAGCGGCTCGGTGAGCAGCGGGTTGTCCAGGAGATAGATCTGACCGACCGACAAATAGTTGGCGGCACGCCAGTACCTGTCGATGAGAGCTAGTTCGTCGTCGGAGAGCGGAGATCGCGCGGGGGCAACGGTTCGGGTTTCTGGGCTCACGGGGCCGATTGTGCGCGCCTTCGGCGAACAATGCTCGTGCGTGATCACTCTTCGCCGCGGGCGCGGGCCTCGTACGCCTGCCGCTTGGCCACGTCGACGTCGTCGGTGAAGACGTGATCACCGCCGAGCATCCGGTTGAGTCCCTCGGCGATTCGGCGCGGCCAGAGTTTCTGAGACACCACCATCGCGCCGGCCGCCTTGGTGATCCGCACCCGGGGCTTGGGGCGCGCCACCAGCTGGACGATCGCCTCGGCGATCTCGGCGGGCTCGGCGTTGCGGAAGCCCTTCATGCCGGGAGTGCCGGCCACCAGCTCGGTGTTGACGAACGTCGGCAGCACCATGGAGAACTTCACCCCGGCCTTCCGGTACTCCAGCCGGGCCGAGTCCGTGAACGCGATCACCGCGTGCTTGCTGGCGCAGTAGGTCGCCAAGCCGACGATGTAGAGCTCACCGGCCAGCGAGGCGACGTTGATGACGTGCCCCTTGCCGCGGGGGACCATGCGCTGGGCGGCCAGCTTGCTGCCCAGCATCA
This sequence comes from Mycobacterium arosiense ATCC BAA-1401 = DSM 45069, assembly GCF_002086125.1. GTDB lineage: Bacteria > Actinomycetota > Actinomycetes > Mycobacteriales > Mycobacteriaceae > Mycobacterium > Mycobacterium arosiense. The sequence continues at coordinate 13,896 of NZ_MVHG01000074.1, read as the reverse complement.
CCCCGTAGACGTTGATGTCCAGGATCCGGCGGGTGACCGCGTCCGGCTCGTCGACAATCCGGCCGACGGGCATGATGCCGGCGTTGTTGATCAGCACGTCGATCGGGCCGAGCCGCCGCTCGACCTCGTCCAGGAAATCGGCGAACGAGTGCGGGTCGGTCACGTCGAGCTTTCCGTAGACGTCCAGGCCCAGGTCGGCGCCCGACTCCTTGACCCGCGCCTCGTCGACGTCACCGATGGCGACCTTGGCGCCCTGATTGTGCAGCGCGGTCGCGGTGGCCAGCCCGATCCCCCGGGCGCCGCCGGTGATCACGATGACCTTCCCAGCGATCCGGCGCCTATTTCTCAGGGCGTTGGAAGCCGTGTCCGCCATTCCCGGTTCCCTCCAAAGTCTTGACGGGTGTCAACTTCGACAGTGGGCTAAGCACAGCACTCGAAGTCGCCCCACGCAACAATCCCCGGTGGCTGGGGCTCGGCAGGTTCAGCGCAGCGAAAACCAGATCAGGCTGGCCCCACCGGCCAGGGCGCAGTAGATCGCGAACGGCGTCAGCGTCCGGGTCTCGAAGTACCGCGTCAGGAAGCGCACGGCGAGGTAGGCGCAGACGAAGGAGGCGATGCTGCCGGCCAGCACCTGGCCCCCGATCCCGGCACCGAGCGGCCCGAAGAGCTCCGGGATCTTGTACACCCCGGCGGCCAGGATGATCGGGGTCGCGAGCAAGAAGGAGAACCGCGCGGCATCCTCGTGCGACAGGCCTCGCCACAGGCCTGCCACGATGGTGATACCCGAGCGGCTGATGCCGGGAAGCAGCGCCAGAATCTGCGCCGCACCGATCACCACGCCGCGGGGCAGGGGCAGTTGGGCGAGCCGGCGGTCCGACGCCTCGTCGCCGTGTTCGGGCTCCTCGGCGGGCGTCACGGCCTGATCCGGTGCGGGCGCGACGCGCCGGCGCAATATTTCGCCGGCATAGAGCGCGATGCCGTTGAGCAACAGGAAGGCCGCCGCGGGAACCGGCTTGCCGAGCGTGGTGCGGAACAGCTGTTCCAGCAAGAGACCGGCCAGGCCCACCGGGATGGTGCCCCCCACGAGCAGCCAGGCCAGCCGTTCATCGGGCGTCTGGATCCGGCGATGACGCAGCGAGGTGAAGAACCCGGTCAGAATGCGCACCCAGTCGTGCCAGAAGAACAGCAGCAGGGCCGCGGCGGTGGCCACATGCAGGCCCACGATGAACGCGAGGTAGGGCGATTTGGGGGCCGAGACGCTGAGGTCGCGGGCCCACCGGCCGCCGGCCAGCGCGGGCACCAGCACCGCATGACCCAGGCTGGAGACCGGAAACAGTTCGGTGACTCCTTGGAAGGCGCCGACCACCACCGCCTCGACGTAGCTCAGGTGCGCGGTCATTGGGGATGCCTCCATGAGACGACGGGACGGCCTGGCGGATCGGCCTGTGACGATAGCCGACGCCCCGCCGGCGTGGGACTTCGACCGAGCGTTGCAACCACCGATCGCCGGTTCGCCGAATCAGCTTGCCCACCCGGCACTTTGGCCGCTCCGGCGATCGATCGGCGTAGGGAGCGCCGACGGGCAGCGTCCTGACCAGGCAGGTACGGTGTCTTAGATGGCTGACGGGCTGCTCGACGCCGTGCGCGTGCTCGACTTGTCGAGTGGCGTCGCCGACGCGGTCACCCGCCTGCTCGCCGACCTGGGCGCCGACGTCCTCAAGGTGGAGCCGCCGGGCGGTTGCCTGGGCCGCGATGCGCTGCCCACGCTGCGCGGCGCCAGCATCGCGTTCGCCATGCACAACGCCAACAAGCGCTGCGCGGTGCTCGACCCGTTCGATGACGAGGACTGCGCCCGCTTTTTGGACCTGGCCGCCGAGGCCGACATCCTGGTGGACACCGGCGTCGACGAGCGCGGGGCCATGTTCGGGACCTCGGGTGAGGAGCTGGCCGCCCGCTACCCGCACCTGGTGGTGCTCTCGATTACCGATTTCGGTGCGACGGGCTCGCAATCGTCCTGGCGGGCCGCCGATCCGGTGCTGTACGCGATGTGCGGCGCGCTGTCGAGGTCCGGGCCCACCACCGGCACGCCCGTGCTGCCGCCGGACGGTATCGCTTCGGCGACCGCGGCCGTCCAGGCGGCGTGGGCCGCGCTCGCGGCGTACTACAACCGATTGCGCTGCGGCACGGGCGATTACATCGACTTCTCCTGGTTCGACGCCGTCGTGATGGCCCTCGACCCCGCATTCGGCGCGCACGGGCAGGCCGCCACGGGCGTCCGCCGCAGCGGGCGGTGGCGGGGCCGGCCGAAGAACCAGGACGCCTACCCGATCTATCCGTGCCGGGACGGCTACGTCCGGCTGTGTGTGATGGCGCCGCGGCAGTGGCGCGGCCTGCGGCGCTGGCTGGGGGAGCCGGAGCAGTTCCAGGACCCGAAATTCGACGCGATCGGCGAGCGGTTCACGGCCTGGCCGCAGATCAGCGAGCTGATCCGGGAACTGTTCGCCGGGCAGACCATGAAGGATCTGGTGGCCGCCGGGCAGGCGAACGGGGTGCCGATCGCCGCGGTGCTGACGCCCGCACGGATCCTGGGGTCCGAACACTTCCGGGCGGTGGACGCCATCACCGACGCCGAACTGGTGTCCGGCGTGCGCACCACCGTGCCGACCGGATATTTCGTCGTCGACGGCCGGCGCGCGGGTTTTCGGACACCGGTGCGCGCCGCGGGAAGCGACGAACCATGCTGGCGCGGCAATCCGTCGGTGGTGCCGTCGTCGTCGGGCCGGCTCGGCGACTATCCCTTTGCCGGGCTGCGGATCCTGGATCTGGGCATCATCGTGGCCGGCGGTGAGCTGAGCCGGTTGTTCGGCGACCTGGGCGCCGACGTCATCAAAGTCGAAAGCGTGGACTACCCGGACGGATTGCGGCAGGCCCGGATCGGCGACACCATGAGCGAGTCGTTCGCCTGGACGCACCGCAACAACCGCGGCTTGGGACTGGATCTGCGCAGCGCCGAGGGCAAGAAGATCTTCGGCCGCCTGGTGGCCGAGGCCGACGCGGTCTTCGCCAACTTCAAGCCGGGAACCCTTGCGGCACTGGGATTTTCCTACGACGAACTGCGTGCGGTCAACCCGCGCATCGTGCTGGCCGAAAGCAGCGCCTTCGGCGACACGGGGCCGTGGAGCGCGCGGCTGGGTTATGGCCCACTGGTTCGCGCCACCACCGGGGTCACCCGGCTCTGGACGTCGGACGACGCGACCGACGACGCGGACCCGGGCCGGCACGGGTTCTACGACGCGACGACGGTGTTCCCCGACCACGTGGTGGGCCGGGTCACCGCGATCGGGGCGCTGGCCGCGCTGATCCACCGCGACCGGACCGGCCGGGGCGCCCACGTCCACATCTCGCAGGCCGAAGTCGTGGTCAACCAGCTCGACACGCTTTACGTCACCGAGGCCGCGCTGGCCGCGGGCGTCGCGCAGATCTGCCATGACACCGGTTTGCATGCGGTCTACCCCTGCGCGGGTGACGACGAATGGTGCGTCATCTCGATCCGATCCGACGACGAATGGCGCCGCGCCACTTGGGTTTTCGATCACAGCGGGTGGGCCGACGACCCGCGCTTCGCTACCGGCGAAGCGCGGCTGGCCCATCGCCGCGAGCTGGTGGAGCTGGTCTCCGGGTGGACTCGCACCCGCACGCCGTTGCGGGCCGCCGAACTGTTGCAGTCGGCCGGGGTTCCGGCCGGGCCGATGAACCGCCCACCGGACGTGCTCGAGGATCCCCAGCTGGTCGCGCGAAACGTCTACAGCCCCATGACGCATCCGCTGATCGACGATTCGTTGCCGGCCGAGACGGGGCCGGCGCCGTATCGTCGCATCCCGGCGGCCCGCCAGGCGCCGGCGCCGATGCCCGGCCAGCACACCGTCGAGATCTGCCGAGACCTGCTCGGGATGAACCCCGCGGACATCCAGCGGCTGCTCGACGACGGCGTCCTGTCCGCCCCGGCCGACACCGCCTAGCGGTCGAGCCCGCAGTGCGACCACCGGGCGTCACGGCGAGGCCCGGCCGGGTCAGATCCATAGCCACGCTAAATTCGTTCCCATGAGCGTCGACCCCAGGACCCCGGTGTTGATCGGCTACGGCCAGGTCAACCATCGCGACGAGATCGACCCGGAAAGCCGATCCGTCGAGCCGATGGACCTGATGGTGGCCGCGGCCGAGCACGCCGCCGACGCCGCGGTGATCCGGGCCGTCGACTCCATCCGCATCGTCAACATCCTGTCGGCCCAATACCGCGACCCGGGCCAGTTGCTCGGCCAGCGAATCGGGGCCAGCGACTTCAGCACGCTGTACAGCCCCGTCGGGGGCAATGTGCCACAGTCGCTGGTCAACCAGGCCTGCCTGGACATCCAGCGGGGCCGGGCCAAGGTGGTGCTGCTGGCCGGCGCCGAGACCTGGCGCACCAGACGCGGATTGCGAGCCAAAGGCGCCCAGCTGGTGTGGACCGAGCAGGACCACTCGGTCCCGATGGCCGAAGTCAGCGGCGACGACGTACCGATGGCCGGTGACGCCGAGATCAGGATCTCCCTCGACCGGCCCGCCTACGTCTATCCGCTGTTCGAGGAGGCGCTTCGGGTAGCGAACGGCGAGTCGATCGACGACCACCTCGAGCGCATCACGGCGCTGTGGGCCCGGTTCAACGCCGTCGCGGTGAACAACCCGCACGCCTGGATTCGCAAGCCGTCGACCGCCGACGACATCCGGCGAGCGGGCCCGCAGAACCGGATGATCAGCTGGCCCTACACCAAGCTGATGAACTCCAACAATATGGTCGACCAGGGCGCGGCGCTGGTCCTGACCTCGGCGGGGGAGGCGACCCGGCTCAAGGTCCCGGCCGATCGGTGGGTTTACCCGCACGCGGGCACCGACGCCCACGACACGCCGTCGATCGCCGAGCGTCACGAACTGCACCGCTCTACGGCGATCCGGATCGCCGGTGCGCGGGCGCTCGAACTGGCCGGGCTGGGCATCGACGACATCGACTACGTCGACCTGTATTCCTGCTTTCCCTCCGCGGTGCAGGTGGCGGCGGCCGAGCTCGGACTGAGCGTCGACGACCCCGCCCGCCCGCTGACGGTAACCGGCGGTTTGACGTTCGCCGGCGGGCCATGGAGCAACTACGTGATGCATTCGATCGCCACCATGGCGGAGTTGCTGGTGGCCAATCCGGGCCGGCGCGGCCTGATCACCGCCAACGGCGGGTATTTGACCAAACACAGCTTCGGGGTGTACGGCACCGAGCCGCCGGCCGAATTCCGTTGGGAGGACACGCAACCGGCCGTCGATCGGGAGCCGACGACGGACGCGGTGGTCGAGTGGGACGGCGTCGGCACCGTGGAAGCCTGGACGACACCGTTCGACCGCGACGGTCGGCCCGAGAAGGCTTTTCTGGCCGTGCGTACCCCCGACGGGGCGCGTGCGTTGGCCGTGGTCACCGATCGCGCCGCGGCGCAGGCGTCGGTGGGTGAAGACATCGGTGGCGCCAAGGTTGCCGTCGCCGCGGACGGAAGCGCGACGCTGCAATAGCGCCGGGGCGCAACATCACGCGAGGTCGTTGAACCGTTATGGGCAAACGGTCGCGTAGCCCGTGCCTACCTGCCTATTGTTTAATCCTGAGGGTTGGGGGAGGTGAGCCCAGGTGCACATCCTGGTTACCGACGCCACCGGTGCGCTCGGACGGCTGGTCGCTGGGCAGCTAATCGCTGCCGGGCACACGGTCACCGGCATTGCCGAACTTCCTCATCCATGCCTGGACCGCAACGTCGAGTTTGTTTGCGCGCCGCTGCGCGATCGGGTCCTGCGGGAGCTGACGGACGAAGCCGACGCGGTGCTCCACCTGGCCCCGATCGACCCGTCCGCACCGGGCAGTGCGGACATAGACGGCCTGGCGCGGGTGACCGATGCCGCCGCCCGCGCCGGTTCCCGGTTGCTGTTCGTGTCGCAGGCCGCGGGCCGGCCCGAGTTGTACCGGCCGGCGGAGGACCTGGTGTCGTCGAGTTGGGGCCCCACCGTGGTCGTCCGGATCGCACCACCGGTCGGTCGCCAGCTCGACTGGATGGTGTGCCGCACCGTGGCCACCCTGCTGCGCGCCAAGGTCTCGACCCAGCCGATGCGGGTGCTCCATCTCGACGACCTGATGCGCTTTCTGGTTGCTGCGCTCGACACCGACCGCACCGGTGTGGTGGACCTCGCCAGCCCGGACACGGTCAACCTGATCACCGCCTGGCGGGTGCTGCGGGCCACCGACCCGCGGTCCCGGGTGCATCGGGTGCGCAGCTGGTCGCGGCTGGTCCCGGAGATGAATGTTCTTGCCACACAAGAAGACTGGACGTTCCAATTCGGCTGGCACGCACTTGACGCCGTCGCCGACACCGCGCGCGGTCTCGTGGGTCGCCGACTCGACACCGCAGGCGCGATCAATCACGGCGGGCGGCTCGCGCTCCCGGTCGAGGTGCTGGCACCCGCCCGACGACCTTTTGAGGACGTGCGCAGTGCGGCACCGGAAGGCATTGAGGGCGAATTCGACGACCAGATCGATCCACGGTTTCCCGTCTTCGGTGGTTCCGCCCTCAACGAGGCGCTGCCCGGACCGCTAACTCCGATAACGCTTGACGTCCAATTGAGCGGACTGCGCACGGCGAGCCGGGTATTGGGCCAGGCGCTCGCGCTCGGCGGCGCGGTGGGCGAGGAGTGGGGCAGCAGGGCCGTCGCGGTGTTCGGCCATCGTCCCTACGTCGGGGTCTCGGTCAACATGGTCGCCGCCGCGCAACTGCCCGGTTGGGATCAGGACGCGCTCACCCGTGACTCGCTGGTCGGGCAGCCTCATATCGGAGATCCGCTGCCGTTCGGTGAGCCGGCCCTGGTGGGCGGCGCCCTGGGCTCGCTCGCCAAGGCCGTCGCCGCGGGACGGTCGGTGGCGCTGCTGCGCCATCTGCGGGCCGACACCCGCGCCTACGGCGCCGCCGCGACCGCGGAACATCTCGACGCTGGCGCGCTGGCGCTGCTGCCGCAGGCCGCATTACAGGTTCGGCTCCGGCTGTTGCGCGACCGCATCCATCAAGGCTGGATCCTCAACGCGCTGTGGCTGATCGACGCCGGTGTCAGCGCCGCGACACCGGTGCGCGGCCAGGCGGGCCGCAGTGTGTCCGGGATGGGCATGATCACCGACAGCCATCTCGTCGGCGCCGAGATCGCCGAGTTGGCAGCGGCGCTGCGAGCCGACCCGCCGTTGTGCGCGCTGGCCGCCGACGGCAACCTCGCCAGCATCCGCGCACTGTCGCCCAAGACGGCCGCCGCCGTGGATGATGCCGTCGCGCGGATCGGACACCGCGGTCCGGGGGAGGCCGAGTTGGCCGGCAAGACATTCGCCGACGATCCGACGATGCTGCTGGTTGCCGCGGCCACCTGCGAAGATCCGCGGACGCCGGAGGAACGGCCGGCCCGCGCACGCGGTTCGCGGGAGCTGGCCTACGACACCACGATGCGGTTCACGCATGAACTCCGGATGACGTTGCGCGCCTTAGGTTCTCTGTGGGTCGAGGCGGAACTGATCGGCGATGTCGACGACATCTACTACTTGACCTGCAACGAACTCGTCACCCTGCCCGGCGATGCGCGGTTGCGGATCAAACGCCGGCGCACCGAACGCGAGCGGCTGCAGGTGCAATCCCCACCCGACGTCATCGACGGCGCATGGGCTCCGGTCCAGCGCGGCTCCGGCGACGCCGAGCGAACCGCCGGCTGAGGCTGGGCCGAAGGGATCGGCCGGCGGATCGCGGCAGTCGCGGGCGCTCAACCCAGCAACTCGCGCAGTGCGAGCGCATTGCGGACCGCGTGGCCGCCCAGGTCGTTGTTGAAGTACATCCACACGTCTCGTCCGTCGCCGTCCCAGCCTGCGATTCGCTCGGCCCAGCACCGCAGGTCGTCGTCGGAGTAGGAGCCGGCGTAGTTGGCTTCGGGGTCCGGGCCGTGCATCCGGATGTACACCAAGTCGGTGGTGGCGCGGGGGATGCACTGAAGCCCGAGTCCACTCATCACCACGTAGGCGGCGCGGCGGCGCTCCAGCAACTCGAACACCGCGGGGTCGTTCCACGAGGGGTGACGCAATTCGACGGCGACGCGGATCGACGCGGGCACCTGCGCCAGGAACGAATCCAGGCGCGCGTCGTCGCGCTGTTGCTCGGGGTGCAACTGCGCGAGCAGTACCCCGTGCCGATCACCCAGCAGGCGCCAGCAACGTTCGAATCGTTCGATCCATGGCTCGGGCGAGGCCAGCCGCCGGTAGTGGGTCAATCCCCGATGCGCCTTGACCGACATGGTGAAGCCCTCCGGCAGCTGGCGACGCCAACCCGTGAAGGTCGAATCCTGCGGCCACCGGTAGAAACTGGCGTTCAGCTCGACGGTGTCGAACACCTCGACGTAGCGGGCGAGGCGGCGCCCCGACGGCGTTCTGATCGGATACAACACATTCGCCCAGTGGTTGTAGGACCACCCTGAGGTACCGATGCGTATGGTCACGGGCCGCTCAGCCGGTCACCCGCTGGCGCACCTCGTCGTCCAGCGACGCCCTGACCAACGCTGCGGCCAGCCGCGCATTGGCTTGCGGCGCAAGTGATCCCAGCTTCGCCGGATCGGCGGGCAGACCCAGTTGCTTGGCGGTGGCGGTGGTCCGGTCGTCGAAATACGGGCGCACCCAGGTCCACACGTCTTGAACTTCGCGCAGGTAGATGTCGGCACCGGTATCACCGATTCCCTTGAATTCCTTCAGCATTCGCTTGGCCGCGCCGGTGTCCTGTCGGCTGCGATCGGCCAGACGGCGCAGATCACCGGAGTAGTCGTCACGAACCCGTTCGGCCATGTCCGCCAGCCGGGTCGCCGAGCTCTCGTCGTAGCGCACGTAGTGCGCGCGCCCGAACGCCCCGATCATGGTGCGCCGATCGGCCGCCTGCACGGCTTTGGGGGTCCGCAGGCCGGCTTTGAACAGCTCACGGGCGGCGGCCATCGCGATTCCGGCGTCGATGGGCTTGCTGGCGAGCATGGACAGGACGAGCAGCTGAAACAGCGGCATCGGCTTGTCGCTCAGCTTGATCCGCGCCTGCGCCGCATACGTCGTGCCGGCAACGTCGAGCAGTCGTCGTACCCGCTTGTCCATAGGCACCCGCGTACCCGCGCCCCGCGCGGGCAAACCGCACGCTACTTGGGCGGCAGCGTGCGCGCGTAGCCGACGCCGCGGTTCACCCAGCCCTGCAGCTGCCGCTTGGTCCGGACCCCGGCGGCGTCGACACGCAGCCAACCGCGCACCTCTCGGCCGCCCATCACCATGGGGTGGACGTGCGCTCGTCGCAGCAGCGACTCGAGCTCGTCAGAGGGCGCCCGCACCAGCAGCCCGCCCTGCCCACTGGCGGCAACCGACATGTTGCCGCCGACCAGAAACGCCAGGCCACCGAACATGCGCTTCTCCTCGACGCCGGTCTGCGAACCCAGCAGCTCGCGGATCCGGTTGGCCAGGTCTTCGTCGTAGGCCATGAACCGGCGTCAGTCCAGATCGGCGCGGACGATCCGCAGGTCGCTGCCCATCAGGCGCATGAGAGTCACGGGTTCATTCAACGCCGGGCGTGGCGCCATGCAAACCCCTGGGTCACGCCTCGCGTTGAGGTCAGGCGGCCACGGTGGCGGCCCGCGCCGCCGGCTCGAGAGCCTGCGCAACGATCTCCGCGACATCGGTCATGGGCCGCACGTCCAGCGCCTCGAGCACCTCGGCCGGCACGTCATCCAGATCCGGCTCGTTGCGCGCCGGGATGAAAACCGTTGACAGTCCGGCACGTTGGGCCGCCAGCAGCTTTTGCTTCACCCCGCCGATCGGCAACACCCGCCCGTTCAGTGTGACCTCGCCGGTCATGCCCACGTCGGAGCGGACCTGCCGCCCGGTGGCCATCGACACCAGCGCGGTCACCATGGTGACACCGGCAGAAGGGCCATCCTTGGGCACCGCGCCCGCGGGCACGTGCACGTGGATACGCCGGTCCAGCGCTGTGGGGTCGACAGCCAGCAGATCAGCGTGTGAGCGCACGTAGGACAGCGCGATCTGCGCCGACTCCTTCATGACGTCGCCCAGTTGGCCGGTCAGCTGCAGGCTCGGCTCACCGTCGGTCGCCCCGGCCTCGATGTAGAGCACGTCGCCGCCCAGGCCGGTGACGGCCAGGCCCGTCGCCACACCCGGCACCGCGGTGCGCTCGGCCGACTCGGGCGTAAACCGCGGCCTGCCCAGGTATTCGACCAGATCGGGCTCGTCGATGATCACCGGTTCCTCGGCGATCTTCGTCGTCACCTTGCGCAGCGCCTTGGCCAGCAGCCGCTCGAACTGGCGCACACCGGGCTCGCGGGTGTAGTCGGCGGCGATCTTGCGCAGCGCGGCGTCGGTGACCGTGACCTCTTCACCGGTCAGCGCCGCCCGCTCGCGTTGCCGGGGCAGCAGGTACTCGCGGGCGATGGCGACCTTGTCGTCCTCGGTGTAGCCGTCGATCTGCACCAACTCCATCCGGTCCAGCAGGGCCGACGGGATGTTCTCGATGACGTTGGCGGTGGCCAGGAACACGACATCGGACAGGTCCAGGTCCAGATCCAGATAGTGGTCGCGGAAGGTGTGGTTCTGCGCCGGGTCCAGCACCTCGAGCAGCGCAGCGCTCGGGTCGCCGCGATAGTCCGAACCGACCTTGTCGATTTCATCCAGCAGCACAACGGGATTCATCGATCCCGCCTCAGTGATCGCGCGCACGATCCGGCCGGGCAACGCGCCCACGTAGGTGCGACGGTGCCCGCGGATCTCGGCCTCGTCGCGCACGCCGCCCAGGGCGACACGCACGAACTTGCGGCCCAGCGCCCGGGCCACGCTTTCGCCCAGCGACGTCTTGCCGACGCCGGGGGGACCGGCCAGCACCATCACCGCGCCGGAGCCCCGGCCACCCACCACCTGCAACCCACGCTGGGCCCGGCGCGCCCGCACCGCCAGGTACTCGACGATGCGGTCCTTGACGTCGTCCAGCCCGTGGTGGTCGGCGTCGAGCACCTCCCGCGCGGCCTTCAGGTCGGTGGAGTCCTCGGTGCGGACGTTCCAGGGCAGCTCGAGCACGGTGTCCAGCCAGGTGCGAATCCAGCCGCTTTCCGGGCTCTGGTCGCTGGAGCGTTCCAGCTTGCCGACCTCGCGCAGCGCGGCCTCGCGCACCTTCTCGGGCAGTTCGGCGGCCTCGACGCGGGCACGATAGTCATCCGAGCCGTCGGGTTCTCCCTCACCCAGCTCCTTGCGGATGGCGGCCAGTTGCTGGCGCAGCAGGAACTCCTTCTGCGTCTTCTCCATGCCCTCCCGCACGTCTTCGGCGATCTTGTCGTTGACCTCGACCTTGGCCAAATGCGAGCTGGTCCAGTCGATCAGCACGCGCAACCGCTCGGCGACGTCGACGGTCTCGAGCAGCTGCCGCTTCTGCGCGTTGGTCAGGTACGAGGCGTAACCGGAGGTGTCGGCCAGCGCCGACGGATCGGTCAGCCGGTTGACGTAATCGATGATCTCCCAGGCTTCGCGGCGTTGCAGCATGGCCAGCAGCAGCTTCTTGTACTCCGCCGTCAGCGCCTTGATTTCGTCGGTCGTCTCGGTCTCGGGGACCTCGGTCACCTCGACCCACAGCGCCGCACCGGGTCCGGACGCTCCCGCCCCGATCTGGGCCCTGCGCTCACCGCGAACCACCGCGGCGGTGCCGCCGCCGGCGATGCGCCCGACCTGCAGGATTCTCGCGATCGCGCCGTGCGAGGGGTACCGGTCCTCGAGGCGGGGGGCGATCAGCAGCTGCCCCGATTCGCTCGCCTGAGCGGCGTCGATCGCCGCCCGGGCGGCGTCGTCCAACGCGATCGGCACCACCATTTGGGGCAACACGATGGTGTCGGTGACAAACAACACCGGCAGCGACTTGGCTTCAGCCATCAAATCCTCCAAAAGTTGAGTCTGATGCGCTTAACCTAGCCGGGCGCCGATTTGTTCCCGTGCAGCCCGGGCGTCGGAAGACGTGCGTCCGCCGTCACATTGGCGGCAATGGGCCCAGCCGTCGCAGCTGCGTGACGTGCTGGGGTTCGAGCTCCTCGAGGCAGGTGACACCGAGCAGTGCCATGGTCCGCAGAATCCCGCTCCGAAGGATGTCGATCGCGCGGCTGACTCCCGCCTCGCCGCCGGCCATCAGGCCGTACAGGTAGGCCCGCCCCACCAGCGTGCAGCGGGCCCCCAGCGCGATCGCCGCGACGATGTCGGCGCCCGACATGATGCCGGTGTCCACCAGGATCTCGGTGTGTTGCCCGAGCTCACGCGCGACGGTGGGCAGCAGGTGAAAGGGCACGGGGGCCCGGTCCAGTTGGCGCCCACCATGATTCGACAAGACGATGCCGTCGACGCCGCGGTCGACGACGGCGCGCGCATCTTCGAATGTCTGAATCCCCTTGACGACGAGCTTGCCGGGCCATTGCGCTTTGATCCACTCCAGATCGTCGAAGGTGAGGCTGGGGTCGAACATCGTGCTCAGATACTCGGCAACGGTGCCCGGCCAGCGATCCAGCGAGGCGAACGCCAGCGGTTCGGTGGTCAGCAGATCGAACCACCATCTCGGGTGTGGCACGGCGTCGAGCACGGTGCGCAGCGTCAGTGTCGGCGGAATCGTCATGCCGTTGCGGTTATCCCGTAGCCGCGCACCGGAGACCGGGACGTCGACAGTGGCCAGCAGCGTGTCGAAGCCCGCATCGGCGGCGCGCCGCACCAGTGCCATGGAGCGCTCGCGATCGCGCCACATGTAGAGCTGGAACCACTTTCGGCCCTGCGGGACGGCGGTGACCAGATCCTCGATCGAGCAGGTGCCCAGCGTCGACAGCGAAAACGGGATTCCGGCTTCGGCCGCCGCTTGCGCGCCGGCGATCTCGCCCTCGGTGTGCATCAAGCGGGTGAATCCGGTGGGCGCGATCCCGAACGGCAACACGACCGGCTGCCCCAGCACATCCCAGCCGGCGGTGACGTGTGAGACGTCCCGCAGAATCGTCGGGTGAAATTCGATGTCGCGGAACGCTTGTCGTGCGCGTTGAATAGACAGCTCGTCGTCGGCGGCCCCGTCGGTGTAGTCAAACGCCGCCTTGGGGGTGCGGCGCTTGGCCATGGCTCGCAGATCCTCGATGGTGTAGGCGGCCTCGAGGCGGCGCTTGGTCGCGTTGAACCGGGGCCGCTTGAACTGCAGCAGCGGTGCGAGATCGCGCACCTTCGGCACTCGTCGTTTGGCTCCCACGTGTGCCACCGTAGTCATATGCAATCGGCAGGCGACCCGTTCGACCTCGAACGCTTCGTACAAGCGCAGGCGCCGGTCTATCGCAGCGTCGTCGACGAGCTGCGCGCCGGACGAAAACGCAGCCACTGGATGTGGTTCGTCTTCCCGCAGCTGCGCGGGCTGGGCGGCAGCGCCATGGCGGCCCGGTTCGCCATCGCCTCGCTCGACGAGGCCGGCGCATACCTGCGCCATGAGCTGCTGGGACCGCGGTTGCGCGAGTGCGCCCGGCTGGTCACCGCGGTGCAGGGTCGCTCGATCGGCCAGATCTTCGGTTCACCGGACGACCTCAAACTGCGCTCGTCGATGACGCTGTTCGCCCGGACCACCGAGGACAATGCCGACTTCGTCGCGGTACTCGAGAAATATTACGCCGGTCAAGAGGACCCGTTGACGCTGAGCGCGCTGACCGGGTCCTAGTGTCCTGAGTCGTTAATTCGTCGGCAGTAGTTGGCGATGCTGTCCAGGATTTGGTCGGCGGTCTTGGTCCACA
>NZ_MVHG01000073.1 GCF_002086125.1 Mycobacterium arosiense ATCC BAA-1401 = DSM 45069 | reverse complement strand
ACCCGGCGGGGAAATCTCTTTTCTGTCGACCCGAGGGTCTGACTCCAACACGCCGCGAGACGGCTCGAGACGCCCCGCCCCACAAACCCCTAATTCAGCAAGCTCCTAGGCGGGCAGCCGGCGGTTCAGCAGGAGCCCGGCCAGGATGGCGCCGGCCAGGACGAACGCGCCGAGCAGCATCCAGGCCAGGCTCGCGTCGCCCTTCACGGTTTCGTAGCCGATCTGGCGTTGCAGCGTCGAGTACACGTTCTCCAGCGAGTCCAGGCTGTCGGCGTGGAACGACTGGCCGTCGGTGATCTCGCAGATCTTTTGCAGGGTCTGGTCGTCCACCGGAACCGGGATGGTGGCGCCCTCGTAGTCGACGGTGCCGTACGGGGTGCCGAACGAGATCGTCGAGATCTGCACGCCCTCGGCCTTGGCGGCCCGGGCCGCCGTGAACGCGCCCTGCGGGGCGTTGGGGTCCAGCGGCACGTTCTCGGCGCCGTCGGACTCCAGCACAATGCGCGCGGGCGGCGGACCTTCGCCGCCGCCCATCACCGAGCCGACCGTCGCGATCGCCTGCAGCGCGGTGAAAAGGCCCTCCCCGGTGGCGGTTTTCGGGGCCGGCGCCAAGCTGTCGATGCCGGCCTTCACCGCGCCGCGGTTGGTCGTCGGCGGCACCAGCAGCGTGGCGTTGGCCGCGAACTCCACCAGCCCCAGGTTGATCGCCGGGGTCAGTTGGTCGGCGAACTGCTTGCCGGCCTCCTTGGCCGCGGCCAGGCGGTTGGGCGGGACGTCGTTGGACGCCATCGACTCCGAGACGTCGATCACCAGCATCACGACCGCGCGGTTCAGCGGAATCCGGACGTCCGACGTCGGCCCCGCCATCGCGGTGGTCAACAACACCAGCGAGACCGCCAGCAGGGCAGTCGGCAGATGGCGCCACTTACTGGGCCGCGGCGGCGCGACCCGCTCCAGCACCTCCATGTTGGCGAAGCGCAGCACCCGGCGACGACGGGCGAACTGCTGCACGACGTAGAGCCCGATCACCAGCAGCACGATCAGCAGGACCAGGAAAAACCAGGCGTTCTGGAAGCCCGTCAGCGACACCGGTCCCAACAGGGGCACCTTCATGTCCAGCCACCCTATGCGCCGAACCCCGGCGGTGCATGGGCCGCCGGCGGGGGATCAGCCGGCGGCGAGATCGCGCCGCTGGGTGAACTTGATGTCCAGGCTGCGCAGGTGGGTGTGCAGCCCGGCGTCCTGCACGGGGATCAGGTGGGCCGGCTCGTCGGTCTCGTTGTAGTGGGCGTGCCACATGCCCGGCGGGGTGGTGAAGGCGCAACCGGCCCGCCAGTCCACCCGGATGGGATCGACGATGTCGCCGCGCGAGTCCAGCCGGGTGCCCAGCAGCGTGTAGCAGCCGGTCGCCGGCGCGTCCAGGATGAGATCCAGCGCGACCGACTGGTGCCGATGCGGGCGCTGGACCTGGTTGGGCGGCAGCACCCCGAACATGGCCCACAGCACGTGCGTGATGGTCAGCGTCTGCTCCTGATCGGCGTTGGCCAACAGCACGCTCACCCGGCTCTTCTCGTTGGCACCGGGGCGCGAGGCGATCTCTTCGAGCTTGGCCACCGCGTCGGCGCGGCGGAACTTGGTTGCCGCGAAGCGCGGCTGGGTGGCCTCGGCGCCCAGGTAGCGCATCAGCGGCTCGTCGTGCACCCAGTACATGGCCGTGTCGGCGGCGGCGTAGAACACCGACCGGCAACCGGCGGGCAGCGTCACGAAGTCGCCCTTCTCCCACTCGATCAGCCGGCCGTTCACCGCCGCGAAGCCGCGCCCGTACAGCACGTAGTACAGCTGCGAGGTGGCGTTCGGGCTGGTGTCGACCTGCTCGTTGGCGCGGATCCGCACGAAGTTGGCCAGCAGCGCCGGGCTGGTCGCCGCGCCGGTACCGATGCCCAGCTCCGTCGACAGGTCCAGCGGGATCACGCCGGTCGCAGCGTCGAGGTAGAGCTCGGGATCGAACCGGCGCAGCGGGACCGGCGGGACGCGCCCGGACCCGATCGGGTTGGCCGCCTTGGAGTACTCGAAGTACTCGGCCTGTGCGGCCCACTCGTCGAAGCGGCCCTCGAACCCATACTCGGCCACGTTGATCATCGGCGCCGGGATCGTCGGATCCAGGTTCGGGGTCAATATCTGCGTCGTGGCCATCTCGTCTCCCTATCGCTTCCGGCTCTCGTATCTAAATAGTATCTAACTTGTATCTCAGCGGCAAAACGCGCTGGTGGGCGACCGCGGTGTACGGTCATGAACACGCTTGAGATACGACTTGGCTACAAGAGTGGGGTGGCATGGCGGCGAAGGGCCCGCGGGCGGGCACGGCCAAGGATCGCGCCCTGGACCACGTCAAGGCGCAGATTCTCACCGGCGAATTCGCCGGCGGCGAATTGATCAGCGAAGGCGACGTCGCCACCGCGCTGGGGATGTCGCGCACCCCGGTGCGCGAGGCGTTCCTGCGGCTGGAGGCCGAGGGGCTGTTGCGGTTGTATCCGCAGCGCGGCGCTCTGGTGGTTCCGGTCTCGCCCGGCGAGGTCCGCGCGGTCATGGAGGCCCGGCTGGTGCTCGAGCAGTTCGCGGCGGCAAAGGTGGTTGGACGCGGATCCGCCGTCTGGGCCACGGTCTTCCAACGGCAATCCGGCGAGCTGCGGCGGCAGGCCGCGGCCGCGGCCGCGGCCGACTGGCGGGAATTCCTCGAGTCCGACCGCACCTTCCACGCCATCACCCTGGAAGAGTCGGGCAACGCCATCCTGTCCAATTTCTACTCGACGTTGCGTGACCGTCAGATGCGGATGATCGGGGAATCGGCGTTGCGCGAACCCGATCGGGTGGCCACGATCATGGCGGAGCATCGCGGTATCGCCGAAGCCTTGCGCGACGGCGACTTGGAGCGGGCGCTGCGGGCGGTGCAGACCCACCTGGCCAGCACGGTGCGGGCCATGGGGCTGTCGGTAGGGCCGGACCCGTTATCGGCTACCGGATTTGGCGCGCATGACGCAAAATGATCGATGGCCCGGACAAGCCGTGCCGGGCGGCACATGGAGGAGGGCAGGATGGCTTGGCGAATCTCCGCAGGAGTTCGCGACGCGACGGCGAAAGCGGCCGTGGCCGTGGCGCTGATCGGCGTCGCCGCGACGGGTGCGGCCGCCCCGGCGAGCGCGGCGCCCGGGCGCATTCCCGTTGCGCCGCAAGACGATCCGGATCCCGGCCTGCCGACCGACCCCTCCGATCCCCGATGTGTGGGCATGCCGGGGCTGGCGCAGTGTCAGGGCGGGCCGTTCGAGGGTCCGCCCACCGGCCCGGCAAGTACGAGCTGTATCGCCATGCCCGCCGACCCGGTGTGCGCGGGCGGCCCGTACGCCCTGCCGACACCGCCGGCTCCTCCTGCCGCGCCGCCGCTGGACCCGGCAAGCCCGCTGCCCGCGGGTGCGATGCCCGATGGTGGGATGCACATGCCCGGCGAATTGCCCGATGGTGGGATGCACCTGGGCGAGATGCACATGGGCGAGATGGGGCACCCCTGACGACGAACCCCGGCGGGTTCAGCCGATCAGCACGGCATATCGGGGCTTGATCACCTCGTCGATGATCGCCAGCCGCTCGTCGAACGGGATGAACGCGGACTTCATCGCGTTGATGGTGAACCGCTCGAGGTCGCTCCATCCGTAGCCGAAAGCCTGCACCAGCCGGTGCATTTCGCGGCTCATGAAGGTGTCGCTCATCAACCGGTTGTCGGTGTTCACGGTCACCCGGAAGCGGGCGCGGGCCAGCAGATCGAACGGATGCTCGGAGATGCTGTTGACAGCACCGGTCTGCACGTTGGAGCTGGGACACAGCTCCAACGGAATTCGCTTGTCCCGCAGGATGGATGCCTGTTGACCCAGCCGCACCTTTCCGTCGGCCAGCACCTCGATGTCGTCGACGATGCGCACCCCGTGGCCCAGCCGGTCTGCGCCGCAAAAGGCGATCGCCTCGTGAATGGAGGGCAGGCCGAAGGCCTCACCGGCGTGAATGGTGAAGCGCGCGTTGTGGTCTCGCATGTACTCGAAGGCATCCAGATGCCGCGTCGGTGGGTTGCCCGCCTCGGCGCCGGCGATGTCGAACCCGACAACCCCCTTGTCCCGGAACCGGATCGCCAGCTCGGCGATCTCCCGGGACACCGCCGCGTGCCGCATCGCGGTGACCAGCAGGCGCACCACGATCGGGCGCCCCGCCGCGGCGCAGGCCTTCTCGCCGTCGGCGAAGCCGGCCAGCACGGCGTCGACGATCGCGTCGAAGGACAGCCCTCGGTCGATGTGCAGCTCGGGCGCGAACCGGACCTCGGCGTACACCACCGAGTCCTCGGCCAGATCCTCCACGCACTCGTAGGCGACCCGATGCAGCGCTTCGGGCGTCTGCATCACGGCGACGGTGTGCGAGAACGGCTCCAGGTAGCGTTCCAGCGAGCCGCTGTGGGAACGGGTGCGAAACCACGTCGCCAGCTCGTCGACGTCGGTGGCCGGCAGGCCGTCGTAGCCGATCTGCCCGGCGATCTCCAGCACGGTCGACGGGCGCAGGCCGCCATCGAGGTGATCGTGGAGCAGGGCCTTGGGGGCCTTCCTGATCTGCTCGAGCCCCAGCGGTGTGGTCATGTCACGATCCGATCGATGATCAGCGGCCGGGAGGCCGGGGCCGTGTTGTCGACGCTGTACCCGCCGTCCAGCTCGGCGAGCGCGGCACCGAAGCGCTCCGGGGTGTCGGTGTAGAGGGTGAACAACGGCTCACCGGCGGTGACCGGCTCGCCGGGGCGGCGGTGGATTCGGATGCCGGCGCCCGGCTGCACGCGTTCGCCCGGGCGGGACCTGCCCGCACCGAGCCGCCATGCCCCCAGCCCCACTGCCATCGCGTCGATATCGCCCATTGTGCCGCCCCGGGGGGCCGTGACGGTCTCGGCATGCCGACCGACGGGCAACGGCACCGACAGGTCGCCGCCCTGGGCCGCGACGAGCCGGCGGAACCGGTCCATCGCGGTGCCGTCGCGCAGGGTGTCGGCGGGATCGCGGTCGTCGATCCCGGCCAGCTCCAGCATCTCGGAGGCCAGCCGCAGCGTCAGCTCGACGACATCGGGCGGGCCGCCCCCGGCCAGCACCTCGAGCGCCTCGGCGACCTCGAGGGCGTTACCGACGGTCGCGCCCAGCGGGCGGTTCATGTCCGTCAGCAGCGCGCGGGTGGGCACCCCGTGCGCCGCGCCCAGCTCGACCATGGCGTGCGCCAGCTCGCGGCATTGCCGCTCCGAGCCCAGCAGCGCCCCGGAGCCGACCTTCACGTCGAGCACCAGCGCGCCGGCCCCCTCGGCCAGCTTCTTGCTCATCACCGAGCTGGCGATCAGGGGCAGCGACTCGACGGTGGCGGTGATGTCGCGCAGCGCGTACAGCTTGGCGTCGGCCGGCGCCAGGTCGCCGGCGGCGAAGATGGCCGCGCCGGCCTCGCGCAGCTGGTCGCGCACGCGCCGGTTGGACAACGCGGCGGTGAACCCGGCGATGGATTCCAGCTTGTCCAGGGTGCCGCCGGTGTGGCCCAGCCCGCGGCCCGAGGCCTGCGGGACCGCGGCTCCGCAGGCGGCGACGACGGGAACCAGTGGCAGGGTGATCTTGTCCCCCACCCCGCCCGTGGAGTGCTTGTCAACGGTCCGCAGGCCCAGGTCGCCGAAGTCGAGCGTGTCGCCCGACGCCAGCATCGCCGCCGTCCACCGGGCGGTCTCCCCGCGGTCCATGCCGCGCAGCAGGATCGCCATCAGCAGCGCCGCCATCTGCTCTTCGGCCACCCGGCCGCCGGTGTAGGCGCCGATGACCCAGTCGATGGCGGCGTCGGACAACCGCCCGCCGTCGCGCTTGGTCCTGATCACCGTGGGCGCGTCGAACGCGGGGTGCATCACCCGCGCCCTGCGGCCAGGTCGTCGGGCCCGAAGGCGTCCGGCAGCAGGTCGCCGAGCCGGCGCGGCCCACGCGGATGGTCGATCAGCAGCTCGGGGCCGCCGTGTTCGGCCAGCACCTGACGGCACCGCCCGCACGGCATCAGCGCCGAGCCCCGCCCGTCCACGCACGCCAGCGCCACCAAGCGCCCGCCGCCACCCGAATGCAGGGCACACACCACGGCGCATTCGGCACAGAGACCAAGGCCATATGAGACGTTCTCCACATTGCACCCGGTCACCACCCGGCCGTCATCGACCAGCGCGGCCGCCCCGACCCGGAAAAGCGAGTACGGTGCGTAGGCACCCGCAGCGGCATCTATTGCCTTGTCCCGCAACATCTTCCAGTCGATCTCCGGCATCACGAAACCCCGCTCACCCATCGCCGATCCGACAGTTACCCTAGCCGCAATACGGCTTTTCGCTTGACGGACACATTGGCGCAAGTCACAGCGTGTGCGAGCTAAGCTCAAGTGCCCGGCGTGACCGACGTTGAAGCCGGAAGAAGGCGGTGAGGACTGGGGTGACTACGCAACCGACAACCGCGCAACCGACAACCGCGGATCCGGCGGCACCGGCTTCCTCGCGCAAGCGCAGGCCACCACGGACGCTGTACCGGGGCGACCCCGGCATGTGGTCGTGGGTGCTGCACCGGATCAGCGGCGCGACGATCTTCTTTTTCCTGTTCGTCCACGTCCTGGACGCCGCGATGCTGCGGGTCAGCCCGCAGACCTATAACGCGGTGATCCACGACTACCAGATGCCCATCGTCGGCCTGATGGAGTACGGCCTGATCGCCGCGGTCCTGTTCCACGGCCTGAACGGGATCCGGGTGATACTGATCGACTTCTGGTCCGAGGGCCCGCGCCACCAGAAGCTGATGTTCTGGATCGTCGGCGTCGTGTTCCTGCTGCTGATGGTTCCGGCCGGCGTTGTCACGGTCATCCACATGCTGGGGCACGTCCGATGAGTAGCCCCGAATTGCAGCTGGACCTTCAATCCCGCCGGGGCCAGGCCGCTCCGGTCAAACAGCGCCTGTACGACCGTCCCGCCAGCCTGGACAACCCCCGCTCCCCGCGGCGGCGCGCCGGCATCCCCAACTTCGAGAAGTTCGCGTGGCTGTTCATGCGGTTCTCCGGGATCGCGCTGTTCGTGCTGGCGATCGGCCACCTGTTCATCATGCTGATGTGGGACGACGGCGTGTACCGCATCGACTTCAACTACGTGGCGCAGCGCTGGGCGTCGCCGTTCTGGCAGTTCTGGGACCTGGCGCTGCTGTGGCTGGCACAGCTGCACGGCGGCAACGGCCTGCGCACCATCATCGACGACTACAGCCGCAAGGACAGCACCCGCTTCTGGCTCAACAGCCTGCTGTTGTTGTCGATGGGGTTCACGTTGGTGCTGGGCACCTACGTGCTGCTGACATTCGACCCGAATATCGGAGGCTGATCGATGATCCAGCAACACCGGTACGACGTGGTGATCGTCGGCGCTGGTGGTGCCGGCATGCGGGCCGCGGTGGAGGCGGGCCCGCGGGTGCGCACCGCGGTGCTGACCAAGCTCTACCCCACTCGCAGCCACACCGGCGCCGCGCAGGGCGGCATGTGCGCGGCGCTGGCCAACGTCGAAGAGGACAACTGGGAATGGCACACCTTCGACACCGTCAAGGGTGGGGACTACCTCGCCGACCAGGACGCGGTGGAGATCATGTGCAAGGAAGCCATCGACGCGGTGCTCGACCTGGAAAAGATGGGGATGCCGTTCAACCGCACCCCCGAGGGCCGCATCGACCAGCGCCGCTTCGGCGGGCACACCCGCGACCACGGCAAGGCCCCGGTGCGCCGGGCCTGCTACGCCGCCGACCGCACCGGCCACATGATCCTGCAGACGCTGTATCAGAACTGCGTGCGGCACGACGTCCAGTTCTTCAACGAGTTCTATGCGCTGGACCTGGTGCTCACCCAGACCCCGAGCGGCCCGGTGGCCAGCGGCGTGGTGGCCTATGAGCTGGCCACCGGTGACATCCACGTGTTCCACGCCAAGGCCGTCGTCATCGCCACCGGCGGTTCGGGCCGGATGTACAAGACGACGTCCAACGCGCACACGCTGACCGGCGACGGCATCGGCATCGTCCTCCGCAAGGGACTTCCGTTGGAGGACATGGAGTTTCACCAATTCCATCCGACCGGGCTGGCCGGCCTGGGCATCCTGATCTCCGAGGCGGTGCGCGGCGAGGGGGGCCGGCTGCTCAACGGTGAGGGCGAGCGCTTCATGGAACGCTACGCCCCGACGATCGTGGACCTGGCGCCGCGCGACATCGTGGCCCGGTCCATGGTTTTGGAGGTTTTGGAGGGTCGCGGCGCGGGCCCGCACAAGGACTACGTCTACATCGACGTCCGCCACCTCGGGGAGGACGCGCTGGAGGCCAAGCTGCCCGACATCACCGAGTTCGCCCGCACCTATCTCGGTGTGGACCCCGTGCACGAGTTGGTCCCCGTCTACCCGACGTGTCACTACGTGATGGGCGGCATTCCCACCACCGTGACCGGACAGGTGTTGCGGGACAACACTTCTACGGTGCCGGGCCTGTACGCGGCCGGCGAGTGCGCGTGCGTGTCGGTGCACGGGGCCAACCGGCTGGGCACCAATTCGCTGCTGGACATCAACGTGTTCGGCCGCCGGGCCGGCATCGCCGCGGCGTCGTACGCGCGGAGCCACGACTTCGTGGACATGCCGCCGGAGCCCGCGGCGATGGTGGTGGGCTGGGTCGGCGACATCTTGAGCGAGCACGGCAATGAGCGCGTCGCCGACATCCGCAACGCGTTGCAGCAGTCGATGGACAACAACGCCGCGGTGTTCCGCACCGAGGAGACGCTCAAGCAGGCGCTCACCGACATCCACGCCCTCAAGGAGCGCTACGCCCGAATCAGCGTGCACGACAAGGGAAGACGGTTCAACAGCGATTTGCTGGAGGCGATCGAGCTGGGCTTCTTGCTGGAGCTGGCCGAGGTCACCGTGGTCGGGGCGCTGAATCGCAAGGAATCTCGCGGCGGCCACGCCCGCGAGGACTACCCCAACCGCGACGACGTCAACTTCATGCGCCACACCATGGCCTACAAGCAGGGCAGCGATCTGCTCAGCGACATCGCGCTGGACTTCAAGCCGGTGGTGCAGACGCGCTACGAACCCAAAGAACGGAAGTACTGATGACGGTCGAACAGGAAACCTCCGAGGTCGAGACCGGCCAGGAACCACCGCTGCCGGCGATTCCGGACGGGGCGGTGATGGTGACCGTCAAGATCGCCCGGTTCAACCCCGACCAGCCCGACGCCTACGCGAAAACCGGTGGCTGGCAGAGCTTTCGGGTGCCGTGCCTGCCCAGCGACCGGATGCTCAACCTGCTGATCTACATCAAGAGCTACCTCGACGGGACGCTGACCTTCCGGCGTTCCTGCGCGCACGGGGTGTGCGGCTCGGACGCCATGCGGATCAACGGCGTCAACCGGCTGGCCTGCAAGGTGCTGATGCGCGACCTGCTGCCCAAGAAGGCGGGGAAATCGCTGACCATCACGGTCGAGCCGATCCGCGGGCTGCCGGTGGAGAAGGACCTGGTGGTCGACATGGAGCCGTTCTTCGACGCCTATCGCGCGGTCAAGCCGTACCTGATCACCACCGGCAACCCCCCCACCCGCGAACGCATCCAGAGCCCGACCGACCGCGCCCGCTACGACGACACCACCAAGTGCATCCTGTGCGCGGCGTGCACCACCAGCTGCCCGATCTTCTGGCACGAGGGCAGCTACTACGGGCCGGCGGCGATCGTCAACGCGCACCGGTTCATCTTCGACAGCCGCGACGAGGCGGCCGCCGAGCGCCTGGACATCCTCAACGAGGTCGACGGTGTGTGGCGCTGCCGCACCACGTTCAACTGCACCGAGGCCTGCCCGCGCGGCATCGAGGTCACCAGGGCGATCCAGGAGGTCAAGCGCGCGATCATGTTCTCGCGCTGATCGGCCCGGCTTCGCCGTCCGTCACACTTCTCGGGTCCGCCTCGTCTGACACGTATGACACAGACACAGAAAACCCGCATCGAGCCCGTGGCACCCAAGCGCGCCGGACTGCTGACCCGGGCCATGTACCGGATCGCCAAGCGGCGCTACGGCCAGGTCCCCGAGCCATTCACCGTCACCGCGCATCACCGTGGGCTGCTGATCGCCGGCGCCCTGCACGAGACCATGCTGGACCGGGCGTCGAAGTCCTTGCCGGTCAGCGTGCGTGAGCTGGCGGTGCTCTGGACCGCGCGCACGGTCGGCTGCTCGTGGTGCGTCGACTTCGGGTCCATGCTGCAGCGCCTCGACGGCCTGGACATCGAGCGCCTGAAGGAGATCGACAACTATGCCACCGCGCCGGCATTCAGCGACGACGAGCGAGCGGCCATCGCCTACGCCGACGCGATGACCACCGATCCGCACACCGTCACCGACGAGCAGGTCGCCGATCTGCGGGCCCGCTTCGGCGACGCCGGGGTCATCGAGCTGACCTACCAGATCGGGGTGGAGAACATGCGGGCGCGGATGAACACCGCGCTGGGGATCACCGAGCAGGGCTTCAGCTCCGGTGACGCGTGCCGGGTTCCGTGGCTTACCGAGGCCCCCGAGCAGAACCAGCCCGCAGCGGGGACCCGGTGAATTTGTCGGGGTTGGCGACATCCCATAGGGCGCAGACCTTTCCGTCGCGCACCGTCGCGGCCATGATCCGCGGCATCAGCTCGCGGTAGCCGTCACCGGCGGGGCAGCCGGGCGTGTAACCGCCCAGCTCGCCGTTGACCAGCCCCAGCCGATACGAGGTGAACATCGCCGGGCCGTAACGCTGGGCCAGGCCGAAGAAGAACCGGGCCACCTTGTCGGCCCCGTGGATGACGTTGATTGCGGTGGGCGCCTTGCCATTCGCGTCACCCGTCAGGATCACGTCGGGGTGCAGCAGCGCCACGACGGCTTCCAGATCGCCGGCGGCCATGGCGGCCAGCAATTTGCCGACCACCTCGTTGTGCGCCGGATCGGGCTCGGGCGCGGGCTCGGCCGAGACGGCTTTCCGGGCCCGCGACGCCAGCTGCCGCGCGGCGGCCTCGTTGGTGCCCAGCACCTGCGCCACCTCCGCGAACGGCACGGCGAACCCGTCGTGCAGCACGAAGGCGACCCGCTGATCGGGTGACAGCCGCTCCAGCACGACCATCGCGGCGAACCGCGCGTCCTCGCCGGCCACCACCGCGGACAGCGGATCGGCGTCCGCAGCGGGGGAGCCGAGCCCGGTGACCACCGGCTCGGGCAGCCAGTTACCGGTGTAGGTCTCGCGGCGGTGGGCGGCCGAGCGCAGCCTGTCCAGGCCCAGCCTGCTCACCACCGTGGTCAGCCAGGCCCGCAGGTCGGTGATCCCGGTTGCCCGTTCCGAATCTTGCCGGTGCCAGCGCAGCCAGGCGTCCTGGACGATGTCCTCGGCGTCGGCCACCGTGCCGGTGAGCCGGTAGGCCACCGCCATGAGATGGGGCCGTAGCGACTCGAACTCGCTGACCTGCTGCGCTGCGGTCATATCGCGAGGCTACGCTCAGCCACAACATGACTGGGAATCTCTGGCTACACTTCGCCCGGCACGGCCCGGACATCACGCCGCCGATCATCACCCGCGGCGAGGGCGTCACCATCTACGACGACCGCGGCAAGAGCTACCTGGACGGCCTGTCCGGGCTGTTCACCGTGCAGGTCGGGCACGGCCGCGCCGAGCTCGCCGAGGTCGCCGCCCGTCAGGCGGGCACGCTGGCGTTCTTCCCGTTGTGGGGTTACGCCACTCCCCCGGCGATCGAGCTCGCCGAACGTCTCGCGCGCCACACCCCGGGCGACTTGAACCGGGTGTTCTTCACCACCGGCGGCACCGAGGCCGTCGAGACCGCGTGGAAATTGGCCAAGCAGTACTTCAAGCTCACCGGCAAACCCGGCAAGCACAAGGTGATTTCGCGCTCGGTCGCCTACCACGGCACCACCCAGGGCGCGCTGGCGATCACCGGGCTGCCCAAATACAAGGCCCCGTTCGAGCCGGTGACGCCCGGCGGCTTCCGGGTGCCCAACACCAACATCTACCGGGCGCCGGAAACGCTGCGCACCGACGCGAAGGCCTTCGGGCAGTGGGCCGCCGACCGGATCGCCGAGGCCATCGAGTTCGAGGGCCCCGACACCGTCGCCGCGGTGTTCCTGGAGCCGGTGCAGAACGCGGGCGGCAGCATCCCGCCTCCCCCAGGCTATTTCGAGCGGGTGCGCCAGATCTGCGACGAATACGACGTGCTGCTGGTCTCCGACGAGGTGATCTGCGCGTTCGGGCGGATCGGCTCGATGTTCGCCTGCTCGTCGGACATCGGCGACTTCGGCTACGTGCCCGACATGATCACCTGCGCCAAGGGGATGACGTCGGGCTACTCACCGATCGGCGCCATGATCGCCAGCGAGAGGCTGTTCGAGCCGTTCAACGACGGCGCCACCATGTTCCCGCACGGCTATACCTTTGGCGGCCATCCGGTTTCGGCGGCCGTCGGGCTGGCCAACCTGGACATCTTCGAGCGCGAGGGGCTCAACGATCACGTCAGAACCCACGCGCCGGCGTTCCGCGCCACCCTGGAGAAGCTCTACGACCTGCCCATCGTCGGCGACGTGCGCGGCGAGGGGTTCTTCTACGGCGTGGAACTGGTCAAGGACCAGGCCACCGGGCAGACGTTCAGCGACGACGAACGCCGCCCGCTGCTCGCCCGGGTGTCCTCGGCGCTGTTCGAGGCGGGGTTGTATTGCCGCACCGACGACCGCGGCGATTCGGTCATCCAGCTGGCGCCGCCGCTGATCAGTGGCCAGGCCGAATTCAACCTCATCGAGGCGGCGCTGCGCGACGTGCTCAGCGACGAGTGCCGTCGGCTGTAGCCAGGATCCGCTTGACCTCGTACGAGGCCAGCAGCACCTCGCGGGAGTGCGCCGCCGTGGGGCTGCTCGCGATCCGCGATTGCGCGTTGCACAGCCAGGCGAGCGCGGACCGCAGGTCGCCCTCGGGCGTGGCATCGCGATGCAGCTTCAGCTCCGCCAGCACCCGGTCATGGTCGGGGCCGCGCACCTGGCTTCCCTTCTCCACCCGCTTGAGCAGTTGCTCCAACGATCGCGGGCCGTCGCCCGAGCGCCGCAACTGAGACCACGTTCGAGACCAAAACCGATCGTTTGAAATGGCGCTTCCCTCGGGAAATCCGGGCGGTCGATGTGTTCCGGGCTGTCCGCATGCCCAGCGTAACCCGGGC
This sequence comes from Mycobacterium arosiense ATCC BAA-1401 = DSM 45069, assembly GCF_002086125.1. Taxonomy (GTDB): domain Bacteria; phylum Actinomycetota; class Actinomycetes; order Mycobacteriales; family Mycobacteriaceae; genus Mycobacterium; species Mycobacterium arosiense. Next base: position 14,120 of record NZ_MVHG01000073.1, on the reverse strand, counting down.
CGGCCGGCAGGGCTGAGTAACTTCCGCCTCACCAGTCACAGCGCGGCTCCCCGGATTCGGGCCGCCGATCGCTTACTGTGCTCAAACGATGACCCTGTTACGTACCGCGTCATGCCTGGCAGCGGCGCTTTTCCTGACGGCCGCCCCGGTGGCGATGCCGCTGGCCAACGCCGAACCCGGCGCCGAACCCAATGCCGCGCCGGCCACCTGCCCGTACAAAGTGAACACCCCGCCCGCGGTGGATTCCTCCGAGGTTCCTACCGCCGGTGACCCGCCGATCCCGCTGGCGGTGCCCGCCAAGCCGGTCGGCGGTGACGCGCTGGGCAGCTGCGGCATCGTCGCCGCGCCGAACACGCCGCCCCTGCCGGGCGACGTCTCGGCCGAGGCCTGGCTGGTGGCGGACCTGGACAGCGGCGCGGTGATCGCGGCCAAGGACCCACACGGGCGCCATCGCCCGGCCAGCATCATCAAGGTGCTGGTCGCGATGGCCTCCATCAACGCGTTGAACCTGAACAAGGCGGTTCCCGGAACCGCCGACGACGCCGCCGCCGAGGGCACCAAGGTGGGCGTCCAGGAGGGCGGTGTGTTCACCGTCAACCAGCTGCTGCACGGGCTGCTGATGCACTCCGGCAACGACGCCGCGCACGCGCTGGCCATGCAGCTGGGCGGCATGGCGCAGGCGCTGGAAAAGATCAACGTGCTGGCCGCCAAGTTGGGCGGCCAGGACACCCGGGTGGCGACGCCGTCGGGGCTGGACGCGCCGGGCATGAGCACCTCGGCCTACGACATCGGGCTGTTCTACCGCTACGCCTGGGGCAACCCGACGTTCGCCGACATCGTCGCGACGCGGACGTTCGAGTTCCCCGGCCACGGCGACCACCCGGGCTACGAGCTGGAGAACGACAACCAGCTGCTCTACAAGTATCCCGGCGCGCTGGGCGGCAAGACGGGTTACACCGACGACGCGGGCCAGACGTTCGTGGGCGCGGCCAATCACGACGGCCGACGGCTGGTGGCGGTGCTGCTGCACGGCACGCGCCAGCCGATCGCGCCGTGGGAACAGGCCGCGCACCTGCTGGACTACGGCTTCGCCACCCCGCAGGGCACCCAGGTCGGCTCGCTGATCGCGCCGGACCCGTCGCTGGCGCCGGCCAAGCACGACGCCGCCGCGGACCCCCTCGCCAACAACGCCGCGGCCGGCGGGATCATCGGCTCCGCGGACGCCATGCCGATCCGGGTGGGTGTGGCGGTGATCGGCACCATCGTGGTGTTCGCGCTGATCATGACGGCCCGCTCGATGAACCGCCGCCCCCTTCACCGCTGAGCGTCGTGGCACGCGGAGCACGGAGCGGACTGCTGGTCGGGTTGACCGCCGCCAGCGTCGGCGTCATCTACGGTTACGACCTGTCCATCATCGCCGGCGCGCAATTGTTCGTCACCGAAGACTTCGGATTGTCCACGCGCCAGCAGGAACTGCTGACGACGATGGTGGTCATCGGGCAAATCGCCGGGGCGCTGGGCGCCGGCGTGCTGGCCAACGTCATCGGGCGCAAACGATCGATGGTGCTGATCCTGAGCGCCTACACCCTTTTCGCGCTGCTGGCCGCGTTCTCGATCTCGCTGCCCATGCTGTTGACGGCGCGGCTGCTGCTGGGCCTGACCATCGGCGTGACGGTGGTGGTGGTCCCGGTGTACGTGGCCGAATCGGCCCCGACGGCGGTGCGCGGCTCGCTGCTGACGGCCTATCAGCTGGCGATCGTCAGCGGTCTGATCGTCGGCTATCTGACCGGTTACGTGCTGGCCGGCACCCACAGCTGGCGGTGGATGCTCGGGCTGGCCTGCGTGCCCGCAGTCCTATTGCTGCCGTTGGTGATTCGGCTGCCCGACACGGCCCGGTGGTACGTGCTCAAGGGCCGGATGGACGACGCCCGGCGGGCGCTGCTGCGGGTCGAACCGACGGCGCCCGCCGACGACGAGCTGGCCGAGATCGGCCGTGCGCTCAGTGAGGCCGCCCCCGGCGCCGGGGGCGGGTTCGCCGAGATGCTGCGGCCGCCGTACCTGCGGGCCACCGCTTTCGTGGTCGTGCTCGGCTTCCTGATCCAGATCACCGGCATCAACGCGATCATCTACTACAGCCCCCGGATCTTCCAGGCCATGGGTTTCACCGGCAATTTCGCGCTGCTCGGGCTGCCGGCCCTGCTGCAGGTCGCTGGGCTGGCGGCCGTCGGCGCGGCGCTGCTGCTGGTCGACCGGGTGGGCCGGCGGCCAATCCTGTTGTGGGGCACCGCCATGATGATCACCGCCGATGTCGTGCTGATGGCCGTGTTCGGCCAGGGCTTCGGCGGCGCGATCGCCGGCTTCGCCGGCATCCTGTTGTTCATCGCCGGCTACACCATGGGCTTCGGTTCCCTGGGCTGGGTGTACGCCAGCGAAAGCTTCCCCTCGCGACTACGCTCGATCGGGTCGAGCACCATGTTGACCTCCAACCTGGTGGCTAACGCCATCATCGCCGCCGTCTTCCTGAGCCTGCTCCATTCGCTGGGCGGCGCAGGGACTTTCGCGTTGTTCGCCTCGCTCGCGGCGGTCGCGTTCGTCTTCGTCTACCGCTATGCGCCGGAGACCAAGGGCCGCCAGCTCGAAGACATCCGCCACTTCTGGGAAAGCGGCGGCCGCTGGGAGAACCCGTGCCCGTGATCGCCGCGGGCACCGTGGTGCTCGACGGTCAGGTCTGCCGCCCGGGCTGGCTGCAAACCTCGGGCGAACGGATCGCGGCCTGCGCGCCCGGGCCGCCACCGGAGCCGGCCGACCGAGATTTCCCCGATTGCACTGTGGTGCCCGGCTTTATCGACATGCACGTGCACGGTGGCGGTGGCGCCTCCTACACCGACGCCGACGGCATCGCCGGCGCCGCCGCGTTTCACCTGCGGCACGGCACCACCACCACGCTGGCCAGCCTGGTGACCGCGTCACCACCCGAACTGCTGGACGGGGTGCGGGCGCTGGCCGATGCCGCGGGGCGGGGCACCATCGCGGGCATCCACCTCGAAGGGCCGTGGCTGAGCCGGGCACACTGCGGCGCCCACGACCGCACCCAGATGCGCGATCCGGACGCGCACGAGGTCGACGCGGTGCTGGCCGCGGGCGGCGGCGCGATCCGGATGGTGACGCTGGCGCCCGAGCTGCCCGGGGCGGACGCGGCGATCCGGCGTTTCACCGACGCGGGAGTCGTTGTGGCGGTGGGGCATACCGATGCCACCTATGAGCAGGCCCGGCACGCCATCGCGCTGGGCGCCACGGTCGGCACGCATCTGTTCAACGCGATGCCGCCGCTGCACCATCGCGAGCCCGGTCCGGCGCTGGCCCTGCTGCGCGACCCGGGGGTGACCGTCGAGCTGATCGCCGACGGCGTGCACCTGCACCCCGACGTGGTGCGGGCGGTGATCGCGGCCGCCGGAACCGACCGGGTCGCCATGGTCACCGACGCGATCGCCGCGGCCGGCCGCCCCGACGGCGCCTTTCGGCTCGGCGCCGTGCCCATCGACGTCGTCTCCGGCGTCGCACGGGTGCACGGGACGTCGACCATCGCCGGCAGCACCGCCACCATGGATCGGCTCTTCCGCACGGTGCACGCCCACGCGGGTCTGGCGCCGGCCGTGCAGACGACGGCCGCGACGCCTGCGCGAGCACTCGGCCTGCGGCGGGTGGGTGAGCTCAGAGCGGGTTACGACGCCAATCTCGTTGTGCTGGACCGTGATCTGCGGGTGTGTGCCGTCATGCTGCGGGGCATCTGGCGCTAGCGCAGCCGGCGGGCGATGCGGGAAAGCGTCAGCGCGCCAGCGGCTCCCAGCGCCATCGCCGTCAGGGTCTGGCGGGTGCCCAGGCCCTCATCCATCTGCACGCGCGGCGCGATGATCGCCGGGGCCGGCAGGGCGACGGGCCGATCGCGTGGTTCGGTGGACGCCGTCGCCGCCCAGGCGGTGCAGAACAGGACGAGGTAGGCGGTGATGTAGGCGAACACCATCAACCCCAACACCGGTCCGAACGCGGCGCCCGCGGGACTGCGCAACACCGTCCTCAGATAGATGGACGCCACCTGTTTGAACACCTCGAAGCCGACCGCCGCGATCAGCCCCGCGCGCATCGAGTCGACCAGGCTGACCTTCTCGCGGGGCAGCCGGGCGATCATCCAGGTGAACAGCAGCCACGACACCAGCGTCGCGATCAGGATCGAGATCAGCCAGAAGAGCCAATCGAACACCACGAACCGCGGTATGCCAAGCCATTTCAGCAGCGCGGCCATGGGCGCGGTGTGCCCGACCGTGGTCAGCGCGACGGTGACCACGATCACCGCGAAAGTTCCCACCATCGCCAGCAGGTCGGAGAGCTTGTTGCGCACGAAGCCCGGCGACTCGATGTGGGTGTCCCACCACATCTGAGTCAACGCCTGCCGCAGGTGCGAAATCCAGCCCAGGCCCGCCCACACCGCGGTGGCCAAACCGATGACACCGACCGAGGTTCGGGCATCGATCGCCGAATTCATCAACTCCCGCAGCTGATTACCCAGCGCGCCGTTCACCTGGGAACGGATGTGGTCGTCGATGGTGCTCAACAGCTGCGGCCGCCGGGCCAGCACGAACCCGAAGACCGCGAAACCGACCATGAGCAAAGGAAACAACGCGAAAATCGTGTAGTAGGTGAGGCCGGCCGCGAAGAATCCGCCGTTGCGGTCGTCGAAACGCCGATAGGCGCGGATGACGTGATCGATCCACCCGTAGCGGGTCCGCAGTCGATCGATAATGCCCGGCTTGGCCGGATCGCTCATCACGACTCCAATGAGAAGCGGATCTGGTTCCGTTGGGGTCTAGTTCCCTTGTGGAAGAAACCCAAGCCGATCGTAAACCCGCCGGACCGTTTTCCCGGCCACATCGTTGGCCTTTTCCGCACCGGCGGCCAAGACGGCCTCCAATTCGGCCAAATCGGCGGACAATTCGTCGACCCGGGCCTTGATCGGGGTGACGAATTCGACCACCGCCTCGGCGGTGTCCTTCTTCAAATCGCCGTAACCCTTTCCGGCATAGCCGTCCACGAGTGTGTCGATCCCGACGCCGGTGACCGCGGACTGGATGCTCAACAGGTTGGACACGCCCGGCTTGGCCTCGATGTCGAAGCGGATCTCGCGCTCGCTGTCGGTGACCGCGGAGCGAATCTTCTTGGCCGACACCGCCGGATCGTCGAGCAGGTTGATCAACCCGGCATCGGTGGCCGCCGACTTGCTCATCTTCGACGTCGGATCGGCCAGGTCGTAGATCTTGGCGGTGGCCTTGGGAATGAGCATGTCCGGCACCACGAACGTGTCCGGGAAGCGGCTGTTGACCCGCTCGGCGATGTCGCGGGCCAATTCGAGGTGCTGACGCTGGTCCTCGCCCACCGGCACCAGATCGGTGTCGTAAGCCAGCACGTCGGCGGCCTGCAACACCGGGTAGGTGAACAACCCGACGGTCGCGGAGTCGGCGCCCTGGCGCTGCGACTTGTCCTTGAACTGCGTCATCCGCGACGCCTGGCCGAAGCCGGTGAAGCAACCCAGCACCCAGGCCAACTGGGTGTGGGCGGGCACGTGGCTCTGCACGAACACGGTGCTGCGGGCCGGGTCGATGCCCAGCGCCAGGTACTGGGCGGCGGTGATCAACGTGCGGCGGCGCAGCGCCTCGGGATCCTGGGCGATGGTGATGGCGTGCAGGTCGACGACGCAGAAGAACGCGTCGTGCTCGTCCTGCAGCGCGACCCACTGCGTGATGGCGCCGAGCGCGTTACCCAGGTGAAGCGAATCGGAGGTGGGCTGCACGCCGGAGAAAATCCGGCTGGATCCGGTAGCGGTGCTCATGATGCACCGATCTTTTCACGCCAGCGTTCGCGCGCGGCCCGGCATCGTTCGACCCACGGTTTCGGTACCGGCGGTACTGGGTAAAGTCGAGGGCATGACGACTCGAGCGCCGATCCACCTCGGCCCCACCGATGGTTCCGGGGAGCCGGTCCTGATGCTGCACGGGTTCCTGATGTCGCAGACCGTGTGGGAGCCGGTTGCGCCGCGGCTGGCCGAGACCGGCCGCTTCGAGGTGTTCGCGCCGACCATGGCCGGGCACAACGGCGGCCCGTACGCGGGTACCTGGCTGCTGAGCTCGTCGGTGCTGGCCGACCACGTCGAGCGCCAGCTCGACCGGCTCGGCTGGGAAACCGCCCACCTGGTGGGCAACTCGCTGGGCGGTTGGGTGGCCTTCGAGCTGGAGCGGCGCGGGCGCGCGCGCAGCGTGACCGGCATCGGCGCCGCGGGCGGATGGACGCGGTGGAGCCCGGTGAAATTCGAGGTCATCGGCAAGTTCATCGCGGGCATGCCTTTCCTGGCGCTGGCCCGGCTGTTCGGTGAGCGGGCGCTCCGGCTGCCGCTCAGCCGGCGGTTGGCGACCCTGCCGCTCACGGCCAGGCCGGACGGCATCAGCTCCGAGCAGCTATCGGTCGTCGTCGACGACGCCGCGCATTGCCCCGCCTATTTTCAGCTGCTCGTCAAGTCGTTATTGGATCCTGGCCTGCTGCAGTTGGCCGACACCGCGGTGCCCGTTCAGCTGGTGCTGTGCGAGAAGGACCGGGTGGTGCCCGCGAGCAGGTTCAACCGGCACTTCACCAACTTCCTGCCCCAGGGCACGAAGATCACCGAGCTCGACGGCGTCGGGCACGTGCCGATGTTCGAGGCGCCCGACCGGGTCACCGCGGTCATCGCCGACTTCGTCAACGACTGCGCCGCCCGGACCGGCCAGGCGGACCGGCGCCAGCCACCGGCTAGTTAGCCAGCCGTTTTTCCAGGTTCTCGGCGATCGAGTTGAGGAACTCCTCGCTGTGCTGCCACTTCTGGTCGGGGCCGATCAGGATGGCCAAGTCCTTGGTCATCTTCCCGCTCTCGACGGTGGCGACCACCACGTTCTCAAGGGTCTGCGCGAACTCGACGACCCCGGGGGTGTCGTCGAGCTTGCCGCGATGCGCCAGTCCGCGCGTCCAGGCGAAGATCGAGGCGATCGGGTTGGTCGAGGTCGGCTCGCCGGCCTGGTACTGACGGAAATGCCGGGTGACGGTGCCGTGCGCGGCCTCGGCCTCGACCGTCTTGCCGTCGGCGGTCATCAGCACCGACGTCATCAGCCCCAGTGAGCCGTAGCCCTGCGCGACGAGGTCCGACTGGACGTCACCGTCGTAGTTCTTGCAGGCCCACACGTACCCGCCCTCCCACTTCAGGCAGGCCGCGACCATGTCGTCGATCAACCGGTGCTCGTAGGTCAGTCCCGCGGCCTCGAATTGTTGCTTGAACTCCTCGTCGTAGACGCGCTGGAACTCGTCTTTGAACATGCCGTCGTAGGCCTTGAGGATGGTGTTCTTGGTGGACAGGTACACCGGCCAGTGGGCGTTGAGCCCGTACTGCAACGAGGCGCGGGCGAAATCGGTGATGGAGCCCTTGAAGTTGTACATCCCCATCACGACGCCGCCGTCCTCGGGGATGGACACCACCTCGTGCACCATCGGCTCGCCGCCGTCGGCGGGGGTGAAAGTGATGGTGACGGTTCCGGGTTTGTCGACGGCGAAGTTGGTGGACCGGTACTGGTCCCCGAAGGCGTGGCGGCCGATGACGATCGGCTTGGTCCAGCCCGACACCAGCCGCGGCACGTTGGAGATCACGATGGGCTCTCGAAAGATGGTGCCGCCCAGAATGTTCCGAATCGTCCCGTTCGGCGAGGGCCACATTTTCTTCAGATTGAACTCTTGGACCCGGGCTTCGTCGGGGGTGATGGTCGCGCATTTGACGCCCACGCCGTGCTTCTTGATGGCGTTGGCCGCGTCGATCGTCACCTGGTCGTCGGTGCGGTCGCGGTGCTCGATGCCCAGGTCGTAGTAGTCCAGGTCGATGTCGAGGTGCGGCAGGATCAGCAGGTCCTTGAAGAGCTTCCAGATGACGCGGGTCATTTCGTCACCGTCGAGCTCGACGACGCGGCCCTTGACCTTGATCTTGGCTTCGCCTGCCATGTCCAATCCGGCTTCCTGGTCGCGGCCCTAGCCGGTCGAAGCCGCTAGCGCCTCGTTGAATGTCTTGCTGGGCCGCATGATCGCCGTCGTCTTCTCGGTGTCCGGCTGGTAGTAGCCGCCGATGTCGACCGTCTGGCCCTGCGCCTCGGCCAGTTCGGCCACGATGGCCTCTTCGTTCTCGGCGAGCGCGTCGGCCAGCGCGGCGAAGTGCCGGCGCAGCTCCTCGTCGTCGGATTTCGCGAGTTCGGCCGCCCAATACAGGGCCAGGTAGAACTGACTGCCGCGGTTGTCGAGCTCACCGGTCTTACGCGACGGGCTCTTGTTGTTTTCCAGCAGCTTGCCGATCGCGGCATCCAGCGTCTTGCCCAGCACCTTGGCGCGCTCGTTGCCGGTCTTGATGCCGATGTCTTCGAAACACGCTCCGAGGGCCAGGAATTCACCCAGCGAATCCCACCGCAGGTGGTTCTCCTCCAACAGCTGGTGGACGTGCTTGGGCGCCGAACCGCCCGCCCCGGTCTCATACATGCCACCGCCGGCCATCAGCGGCACGATGGACAGCATCTTGGCGCTGGTGCCCAGCTCCAGGATCGGGAACAAATCTGTGAGGTAGTCGCGCAGAATGTTTCCGGTCGCGGCGATGGTGTCCTGACCGCGCATCGCGCGCTCGATCGTGTACCTCATGGCCCACACCTGCGGCATGATCTGGATCTCCAGGCCCTCGGTGTCGTGCTCCTTCAGATACGCCTTGACCTTCTTGCGCAGCTCCACCTCGTGCGGCCGCTCGGTGTCCAGCCAGAACACCACCGTCATGCCGGAGTTGCGCGCCCGGGTGACGGCCAGCTTGACCCAGTCGCGGATCGCCGCGTCCGTGACGATGGGCATGCGCCAGATGTCGCCCTCCTCCACGTTCTGGGTCAGCAGCACTTCCCCGCTGTCCAGGTCGACGATGTTGGCGACGCCATCCTCGGGGATCTCGAAAGTCTTGTCGTGCGAGCCGTATTCCTCGGCCTGCTGCGCCATCAGCCCGACGTTGGGAACGGTGCCCATCGTCGTCGGGTCGAACTGCCCGTGGGTTTTGCAGAAGTTGATGATCTCTTGGTAGATACGGGAAAAGGTGGACTCGGGGTTGACGGCCTTGGTGTCCTTCTGCCGGCCGTCGGCACCCCACATCTTGCCGCCCGCGCGGATCATCGCCGGCATCGACGCATCCACGATCACGTCGCTGGGCGAGTGGAAGTTGGTGATGCCCTTGGCCGAATCGACCATGGCCAGCTCCGGGCGGTGCTCGTGGCAGGCGTGCAGGTCGCGGATGATCTCCTCATGCTGCGACGCGGGCAGCGACTCGATCTTGTTGTACAGATCCACCAGTCCGTTGTTGACGTCCACGCCGAGCTCGTCGAAAAGCTCCTGGTGCTTGGCGAAAGCGTCCTTGTAGAAGATCTTCACCGCGTGCCCGAAGACGATCGGGTGCGACACCTTCATCATCGTCGCCTTGACGTGCAGCGAGAACATGACGCCCGTCTCGTAGGCGTCCTGCATCTGCTCCTCGTAGAACTCGATGAGGGCCTTCTTGCTCATGAACATGGAGTCGATGACGTCGCCGTCGCGCAGCTCGACCTTCTCCTTGAGCTCGAGGGTCTGTCCGCTCTTGGTCTCCAGCACCATCTTCACGTTGCGCGCGCGGTCCAGCGTCATCGACTTTTCGCCGTGGTAGAAGTCGCCGTGCCGCATGGTCGCGACGTGAGTGCGCGAGGCCGGCGACCAGTCCGCCATGCTGTGCGGATGCTTGCGGGCGTACTCCTTGACCGCCTTGGGCGCACGCCGGTCCGAGTTGCCCTGCCGCAACACCGGATTGACCGCGCTGCCAAGGCATTTGGCGTAGCGCGCACGAATCTGCTTGTCCTCGTCCGTCTTTGGGCTCTGGGGAAAATCTGGGATCTTGTATCCCTTGCCCTGCAGCTCCTTGACGGCGGCGATCAGCTGGGGAACCGAGGCGCTGATGTTCGGCAGCTTGATGATGTTGGTGTCGGGGAGTTCGGTCAGCCGGCCCAGTTCGCCCAGGTTGTCCGGCACCCGCTGTTCTTCGGTCAGGTGCTCGGGGAACTCGGCCAGGATGCGGGCGGCCACCGAGATGTCGCTGGTCTGGATCTGGATGCCCGCCGGCTCGGCGAAGGCACGCACGATCGGCAGGAACGCGTAAGTCGCCAGCAGCGGCGCTTCGTCGGTCAGTGTGTAGATGACGGTCGGCTGTTCGGCGCTCACGATCCCTCTCCCGGCGTCAATGGTGGGTTGGAAAAATTTGGGGGGCTCAGCGTACTGACTGCCACGTTATCAAGGGTGTTTGGACAGGTGTCGACCTGCACGCGCACCGCTGGGGTTAGCACTGAGTCGGCACAGTAAGATAATCTTCGTATTGGTCATGAGCGCCAGCATCAAGCCCCGGCTTGCTGGCCGGCAACCCTCCAACCGCGGTGGGGTGCCCCGGGTGATGACCAGGTTGAGTAGCCACACACACCGGCTATCCGGCAAGCGCGGGTCCGCCATGACGGGCCCCTGAGTAGACAGGGAAACGTGATGTGCATTCTCCTCACCCGATCACGCCCGACCGTGCGTCGCTGCTAACCCCGGCGCCGGTTGACGCCCCATCCGCGCGTCCCGGCTGCCCGATGCAGTTCCCCTACGAGCAGAAAGCAATCCCGTGACCTCCGAGAACGCCGATCACGACACCGATCCGACCGCGCACTGGTCCTTCGAGACCAAGCAGGTGCACGCCGGCCAGCAGCCGGACCCGGCGACCAACGCCCGCGCCCTGCCGATCTACCAGACCACGTCGTACACCTTCGACGACACCACGCACGCCGCCGCCCTGTTCGGGTTGGAAGTGCCGGGCAACATCTACACCCGGATCGGCAACCCGACCACCGATGTGGTCGGGCAGCGCGTCGCCGCGCTCGAGGGCGGGGTGGCGGCGCTGTTTTTGAGCTCCGGGCAGGCCGCTGAGACTTTCGCCATATTGAACCTGGCGAGTGCCGGAGATCACATCGTCTCGAGCCCGCGGCTCTACGGCGGGACGTACAACCTGCTGCACTACTCGCTGGCAAAGCTCGGCATCGAGGTCACCTTCGTGGACGATCCCGACGACCTCGATTCGTGGCAGGCCGCGGTGCGGCCGAACACCAAGGCCTTCTTCGCCGAGACGATCTCCAATCCGCAGATCGACATCCTCGACATCCCGGGGGTCGGCGGCGTCGCGCACGCCAACGGCGTCCCGCTGATCGTCGACAACACCATCGCCACGCCGTACCTCATTCAGCCGTTCTCCCACGGCGCCGACATCGTCGTGCACTCGGCCACCAAGTACCTCGGCGGCCACGGCTCGGCGATCGCCGGGGTAATAGTCGACGGCGGCACCTTCGACTGGACGCAGGGCCGCTTCCCGGGGTTCACCACCCCCGACCCCAGCTACCACGGCGTGGTGTTCGCCGAGCTCGGTCCGCCGGCGTACGCACTCAAGGCGCGCGTGCAGCTGCTGCGCGACCTCGGTTCGGCCGCGTCGCCGTTCAACGCGTTCCTGGTCGCCCAGGGCATCGAGACGCTGAGCCTGCGCATGGAGCGCCACGTCGCCAACGCGCAGCGGGTGGCCGAGTACCTGGCCGGCCACGAGGGCGTGGTGTCGGTGAACTACGCGGGCCTGCCCAGCTCGCCCTGGCATGAGCGGGCAAAGAAGTTGGCGCCCAAGGGCACCGGCGCGGTGCTGGCGTTCGAGCTGGCCGGCGGCGTGGAGGCCGGCAAGGCGTTCGTGAACGCGCTGAAGCTGCACAGCCACGTGGCCAACATCGGCGATGTCCGCTCCCTGGTGATCCACCCGGCGTCCACCACGCACGCCCAGCTGTCCGCGGCGGAGCAGCTGAGCACGGGCGTCAGCCCGGGGCTGGTGCGCCTGGCCGTGGGCATCGAGGGCATCGACGACATCCTGGCCGACCTGGAGCTCGGCTTCGCGGCTGCGCGCAAATTCGGTGCGACCGCGGAGGCGTCGGGCACCGATCCGCAGGCCGTGGCGGCGTTCTAGGAGCCCGGCGTGACGATCTCCGACGTCCCGACCCAGACGCTGCCCGACGAAGGCGAAATCGGCTTCGTCCACATCGGCTCGCTGACCACCGAGAGCGGCGCGGTCATCGACGACGTGCACATCGCCATCCAGCGCTGGGGCGAGCTGTCGCCGACGCGGGACAACGTGGTGGTGGTGCTGCACGCGCTGACCGGCGACTCGCACATCACCGGGCCCGCCGGGCCCGGGCATCCCACCGGCGGCTGGTGGGACGGGATGGTCGGGCCGGGCGCGCCGATCGACACCGACCGCTGGTGCGCGCTGGCCACCAATGTGCTGGGCGGTTGCCGCGGCTCCACCGGGCCCAGCTCCCGGACCCGGGACGGAAAGCCTTGGGGGTCAAGGTTCCCCCGCATCACGATTCGCGACCAGGTGGAGGCCGACATCGCCGCGCTGACCGCGCTGGGGATCGAGCGGGTCGCCGCGGTGGTCGGCGGATCCATGGGTGGCGCAAGGGCTTTGGAATGGATTGTCGGTCACCCAGACCGGGTCCGGGCCGGGCTGCTGCTCGCGGTGGGGGCGCGCGCCACCGCCGATCAGATCGGCACGCAGTCCACCCAGATCGCGGCGATCAAGGCCGACCCGAATTGGCAGGGCGGCGACTATCACGACACCGGGCGGGCGCCGGATACCGGGCTGACGATCGCCCGCCGCTTCGCGCATCTGACCTATCGCGGTGAGGTCGAGCTCGACACCCGGTTCGGCAACGACGGGCAAAGCGGCGAGGATCCGGACACCGGCGGCCGCTACGCGGTGCAGAGCTACCTGGAGTATCAGGCCGACAAGCTGCTGGAGCGTTTCGACGCGGGCAGCTACGTGGCGTTGACCGAGGCGCTCAACAGTCACGACGTCGGCCGCAATCGCGGCGGGGTGCGTGCGGCGTTGGGCAACTGCCCGGTTCCGGTGGTGGTCGGCGGCATCACCTCCGACCGGCTCTATCCGCTGCGCCTGCAGCAGGAGCTGGCCGAGCACCTGCCCGGCTGCACCGACCTGCAGGTGGTGGACTCCCTGTGCGGGCACGACGGATTCCTGGTGGAATCCAAAGCCGTCGGTGAAATGATCCGTAAGACACTGGTGCTGGCGCGCGATGGGGAAGGCACGTCGCAACCGTGACTCGCTCGCGGCACGACCGCTCCCTCTCGTTCGGCTCGGCGGCCGCGGCGTACGAGCGTGGACGCCCCTCCTATCCCCCGGAAGCGATCGACTGGCTGTTGCCGGTCGGGGCGCGCCAGGTGCTCGACCTGGGCGCCGGCACCGGGAAGCTGACCACCCGGCTGGTGGAGCGCGGCCTGGACGTGGTGGCCGTCGACCCGATCCCGGACATGCTCGAGGTGTTGCGCACCTCGCTGCCGGAGACCCGGGCCCTGCTGGGCACCGCGGAAGAGATTCCGTTGGAGGACAACAGCGTTGACGTGGTGCTGGTGGCGCAGGCCTGGCATTGGGTGGACCCGGAGCGGGCGGTGCCCGAGGTGGCCCGGGTGCTGCGACCCGGGGGGCGGCTGGGTCTGGTGTGGAACACCCGCGACGAACGCCTCGGCTGGGTGCGCGAACTGGGCCAGATCATCGGCAGCGACGGCGACGGCCGCACCCGGGTGGCGCTGCCCGAGCCGTTCACCGACCTGGCGCATCATCAGGTGGAGTGGACGAGTTACCTTACGCCGCAAGCTTTGATCGACCTCGTCGCGTCCCGCAGCTACTGCATCACCTCACCGACGGAGGTCCGCACCAGGACGCTCGATCGGGTGCGCGAATTGCTGGCCACCCATCCGGCCCTGGCGAATTCGACGGGGCTGGCGCTGCCCTATGTCACCGTGTGCACCCGGGCGACGCTGGCCGGGTAGCCGTCGCTACGGTTCGCCGTCATCCTGATCGCGGAGCAGTTTTTCGGGGTGGTGGAAGGTGTTGGTGCGGGGTTGGCCGCGGTCGAGGTGTGGGGGTGGGATCCATTGGG
>NZ_MVHG01000072.1 GCF_002086125.1 Mycobacterium arosiense ATCC BAA-1401 = DSM 45069 | reverse complement strand
ACCTTCAATCACTCGGCTACGACACGCCGGTCACCAAATCGGTCCCCGACTCGTACACCACCTTGGCGGACGCAACCTTTCTCACCGCCGGGAGGGAGAGCATAACAATGTCATCGCGCGGTTTAAGGCGGCAGGTTTTACCGCTAGCTCTTGCATATGTAACTCGTGCGTATCTCGCTTGCCGAACATCGAGGGGCTGTCACAGACCTCGCCCCGGAGCTCGCGGGGGGATTCCATCGAGCGCCGATCATCCTTGTTTCAGTGCTCAGGTCGCGGTCTGTAGCCACGGCGTAAGTTCGTTCGGAGCGACGAAGAATGCGAGGAGCCTTCGCCCATCGAGTGGTTCGGTGGTAACCCCGGCCGAATGAGAGAGGAAGCTCATGACAACGATCGCGAACCGCCACGCCGCAGCCGTCTGCCTGACCGCCGCCGCGTTGATCACCGGCGGCTGCAGCGATGGCAAAAGCGGCGGCGCGTCAGCGCCGCCTCAGGTCGCGGTGAACGCCACGTCCACGTCTACCACCCCAGCGCAGCCCACCGAGGTGAAGCTCATCGGGGAGAGCGACGTTGAGGTGACTCTGACCGGCCCAATCGCCGCCAAGTACTCGTCGGCAACCGAGGATCAGAAGAAGGCGCTCGGCAAGCCGCTGACGGGTGACCGTAACGCGGGAAAGCGGGAAAGCGGCGTGGTATTTCAGCAATTTCAGGGCGGGGTGATCACCGCCAAGAATGATGCCGCCGGCACGCCCGCATATATCACCCTGGGCAAGATCCGGGAGGCCTGGAATGTCCCACGCGATCCGAACGGCAGGCCTGAGATCACTGGTACCAACGGTTCGGCAGGTCCGCTGGGCTTGCCCGTCAGCGACGCGAACGTCGACGGCGATCTGCTCGTGTCGAATTTCGAGCACGGCCGGATCGAGTACAACCAGAAGACGGGCCAGGTCGAGGTGACGGTAAACGGCCAGTCCGTACCGTCCGGGCTCTAGCGTCAATCGGGTGTGGTCAGTTCCAGCCCACCGCTCAGCCCGCGGCGCCCGGCGCCCGCGTCACTGGTCGCGGTCGATCTCCTCGGCGGTTTTGCGGATGTAAGTGATCGTGTCGCCGGTGAGAATGTCACCGCTTCCCCCAGCCTCAAAGCTGGTTTCCAGCTCATCAGGAATGTCGTTGAGCAGTGCAGCAAGATTAGCCGGAGGTGGTTCGACAAGCTTGCGCCGTTGGGTGCCGATCCGGGCCGCTAGGTCGTTGCGGCCATTCTCACGCGCCGTCTTCTCGTCTTCTTCTAGATATTGCAGGACCGCTGCTAGCTCATCGGATCAGATTCTACTGGTAACCCTCCATATACGACTCGTGCATGGCGCCGCGCCGATCCATGTCCGCCGACGACTACCAGCGCCCTCTTGTACCCGGCCTCGACATCGACACCTAACAGCCACAGAGAGATACGTGCGAAGCCCGGCCCGTCGCCAGCATTTCCCCGTATCGGGACAGCGGAGATTGCGCTCGACGTCGAGCGCCTTCATCGCGTTGCTGTAAGCCGGTGGTATCGAGGCGCTTTGGCCATATCGACCCGTTGCGGCAGCCACGACGTCGCAACGTAGGGAGCTTTTTGTCACCGTCATCTACTATTCACCGGCCGCATGCGATACCGATCAGCGAATTCAGTTTCGTGTTTCCCAGTTAGACCCGCATCGCTTGTCGCGGGATGGGTTGGTGCGTGCTGCTGTGAGGTCAATGCCGAACCAGTGCCGCAGGGCGTGTTGGAGGCCGTCGTGATCGGGGCGCTCGGCTGTGCCCGCCCACGCGACGATACCGTCTGGTCGGATGAGCATCCGGTTGGCGGCGACTCGCTCGATTGGACTGCCGATGACGACCGCTACGCCTTCGTCGAGCTGGCTGCGGAATTCGGATATGCCGTCGCCGGTGAAGTCGAGGAACACGGGCTTGCCGTCGCGGGCTAGCTCGGCAAGCCGTCTGGGTCCGGCTTGGGTCTCGATGGTCAGGTCAGGGGCCCACCAGCCGGCGAGCTCGTGGGCTCCTTCCGGCACGGGATAGCGGACGTCGGCTCCGGACAGAAGATCGCTGATGCGACTTGCGGTTTGTGAGTCGGCGAGCAGTTCGCCGAAGATTTCCCGTAACGCCGTCATCTCGGACCCCGGCCGAATGAGCGCGAGCTGCGCCCGGGTGCTGGTGAGCACGCGACGCGCCATCGGCTTGCGTTCCGCTTCGTAGGTGTCCAGCAAGGCCGGCTCCACGTGACCGCGCGCCACTTGGGCGAGCTTCCAGCCTAAGTTGACTGCGTCCTGCAGACCCAGGTTGAGTCCAGGTCCGCCCATGGTGAAGTGCACGTGCGCGGCGTCGCCGACGAGGAAAACGTTGCCGGCGCGGTACTGGGAAGCGATGCGCGAGTTGATGCCGATGAAGCGGCGGAAATGCACGTCCTTCTCTGATCCGGCGACTCGGACCGGGAATGGGGCGCAGGTGACGCGTTCGAGGCTCTCTTGCAGCTCTGTCAACGTCATCGGCTCAAGGTCGTCTTCGGCGGCGCGCTCGTCTCGTGCCGTGGGATCGAGCTCTAACGAGCCGAGGACGGGCTGCTTGCCTGGCGGTTGTCCCCAGAAGAACAAGCCGCGTGCGCCTCGCCGGAATGGCAGCGGGCCGGGTACGTCGTCCGCCCGGTCTTCGGGCGGCAGCACCCCGAACCCCAGACGGGTGACCACGTCTTGGGAGGACATACCAGGGAAGTCGATCCCGGCAAGCTTGCGCGTCAAACTGTGCCCGCCGTCCGCGCCGACCAGATAGCGGGTGGTCAGCTCGTACGGGCCGTCTGGTCCCTCTACTAGAGCGGTGACCAAGTCGTTATGCTGCGCGAAGTCGGCGAGGCGATGACCCCAACGTAGGTCGATTCCGCGACCTACCGCTTCTCGCGCCAACTCTTGGGCCAGCTCGGCCTGCGGTGCGGCGAGCATGTACATCCGAGAGTCCGCGACCTCGCTGAAATTTACCGGCAGAGCCCCGAACGAGAATTGCGCGATCGGACGGAGGCGATCGGAGGTGCCCGACAGCTTTTCACAGAACCCCCGGTGGTCGAGCAGCCGCGGACCTTGGCCGGTCACACCAGCCGCTCTCGGCTGCGGGTTCGGCCCGGGCGTCGGGTCGAGCACCACGGGCCGGACCCCGGCAAGGGCGAGTTCGCACGCGAGCATGAGGCCTGTCGGTCCAGCCCCCACGATCAAAACGTCGATCAAGATGCAGATCCTTTTCGTATCGGTGCGGCCGGCTCGCGCTGATGCGGTCGAGCACTTCGTGATCTGGGTGATCGGCAGCGACCGATCGGGGTCCACGCTGCGCTCGACGAGCTGCAGTGCGTTCCGGCCCTGGCGATGACTAGATGTCGATGACGACTTTGCCGTGCACGTGCCGGCCTGCTTGAAGCTCGACCGCGGTGCGGATCCGCTCCATGGGGAAGCTCGCCGCGATGGGCACTCGAAGCTGGCCCGACGCGACGAGACGGGCGATCTCGTCGATAGCGCCAGGAGCGGCGTTGGCGCCGTTGGCCGCAGTGATGCCGTCGACCTGTGCGGCGATGGTGGTGATCCGTTCGTCGGGGACGCCGAGTTCCCGCGCCGTCTGAACCGTCTCGGTCCCGTACAGGTCGATCGCGGCGGTGACGCCGGTGGGAGCTAGCCTGCCGACCCGCTCGGCCAGGCCGTCGCCGTAGGCGACGGGCTCGGCCCCGAGGGCGCGCAGGGCGGCGGCCGAGGACGCCGATCCCGTTCCGATCACCCGCGCGCCCGCGATGCGTGCGAGCTGGACGGCGAATACACCGACTCCGCCTCCCGCGCCGCCGATGAGGACGGTATCGCCCGGACCGGGATGGACGACGGCGAGCGCGGCGGAGGCTGTGGAGCCCGCTATGGCCAAAGTGGCGGCGGTGCGGTCGTCGACACCGTCGGGCGTGTGGTGGGCCTCGCCGCCCGACGCGACGGTTCCCGCGACGTCGATGACGACGTAGTCGGCGACCGCGCGCGACAGAACGCCACCGAACACCCGGTCGCTGACCGCAAAGCCGGTCACACCGTCACCGATCTGATCGACCACCCCTGCGTAGTCGGTGCCGAACCCGCACGGCAGCCTCAGCCCGAACCGGGCGGCGGTGTCCGCGTCGGAGGTCATGAACCAGTCCATCGGGTTCAGCCCCGCAGCCCTGACCCGCACGCGGATCTGTCCCGCGGCGGCCTGTGGTGCCGGCACCTGGCCGAGACCCAGGACTTCCGGGCCGCCGAACGACTCGAGGCGGACTACCCGGCCGGTGCTCACCGACGTCGCTATGCGCTGTTCCTGCATGTTCTCCCGGGCTCCTTCGGAGGTAATGAGAGGAGCTGTAGTGGACTATGCTCCGTTTGCAACACCCACCCTAACATAACCGGAGCGTGATCCGTTTTGGATGGCTCAGAGGATCGCCGGCCGCGAGCGGACGCAACTCGTAACCGCGACCAACTCCTCGAAGTGGCGACGCGTGTGTTCGCGTCCGCCGACACCGAGCCGTCGATGCGTGCAATCGCGCGCGAAGCCGGGGTGGGCATCGCCACCCTGTACCGGCACTTTCCCAACCGCGAATCCTTGGTCGACGCGGTCTACCGCGATCAGGTCTCGCGGCTCACCACGGGCGCCCGCGACCTGCTCGCCAAGCTTCCCCCGCCGGCAGCGCTGCGACGATGGATGGATCTGTTCGGCGACTGGATCGCAACCAAGAACGGCATGCTCGACACCCTGGCTGCGATGGTCGAATCCGGCGAGATTGGACACGCCCGGACTCGGACCGAACTACTTGCGGCCATCGATGACATCCTCGACGCCGGTCGTGCGACAGGTGAGCTCCGCGCCGATGTCAGTGCCGAGGACATCGCCGCCGGCCTCATCGGGGTCTTCACCGTGGCTAAGCCGCCCGGGCATGAGGCCCGGGCGAGCCGCCTCTTGAACGTCCTCATGGACGGCCTGCGCTCAAAACCCTGAACCGCCGACCCGCTGCGTTTCCTGAAAACACCGCCTTTACTTCTCGCCTTGATCCGGCGGGGCGAGCCGGAGTCACGTAACGAATCAAAGAATCCTCAGCGGCGCCGAGGACGGAGTCGCTGCCGGCAAGCGCGCCGCTGCTACGCGCGACGGGGGTTTGGGGTCTCACCGTGCTTGGCGCCGTTCTGACAGCGCGCCGCTGTCGATAGGCGCGAAGCGTATGGCAATCATCAACAGCGAAAGCGCTTCTCGAGTGCATGGAGAAGTCGGCGGATCTCCTTCATGCGTGCCTGCAACTGCCGAAGTTGCTCAGAGGTGCACGGCCGCGGACGCAGGTGCGGCCCGAGGCCTGCGGCGGCGCCGAGTTCGGCGTGCTCCGCGCGCAACAGGTCGGCGAACAGCCGAGCCTGGGCCACGTCCGCGTGGTGTGTGGGGGACGCTGCCCGCGTCGCGCCGACCAGCCGCAGCCGATCGTCGGGGAGGGCGCCCCGTTGTTCGCGTCCGGTGGAGTGGTACGGCCGATGGCGTATGCCCGGCGCGATTGCGGTAAGTTCTCCGGTTGCTCGCAGATCGGTCTCAGTCATCACTCTTGCTGACCTTCCGGTGAAGTGGATGGCGGTCGGAGCGTTTCCTCACGGGCCATCGTCGGTGAGCGCGACCTATGCTGTCGCGGCCGAGTCGTGCCCGAGAAACGCGAGGATGTCGTGGCGGCGGCGCTGATAGGCGCCGGTGAATTGGGATTGCGGGGCGCGAGGCTCGTCGATTGTGATGACGTCGGCGACGGTCGCGGGCCGGTGGCTCAACAACACGATCCGGTCGGCGAGCAGCAGCGCCTCGTCGACGTCGTGGGTGACGAACAGAATGGTCATCTTCTGTTGCTCCCACACCTTCATCAGCAGCCGCTGCATCTCCAGTCGGGTCTGGGCATCCAGGGCACCGAAGGGTTCATCCATCAGCATCACCTTCGGCTCACATGCGAGGGTGCGAGCCAACTGGACCCGCTGCCGCATGCCGCCGGACAGGTGGCTGGGCAAATGACCGCCGTAGGAACCGAGGCCCACCTGGGCGAGGCGGTTTTGCGCCGCGGTCTTTAGGCCCCTGCCGCGGATGCCCCGCAGCCGCATCGGGTACATGACGTTTTTCAGCGCGGTGCGCCACGGGAACAGTGCATCCTCTTGAAACACCATGGCGCATTGGGCTGCATTGCCCGCCACTGGTGCGCCGTCGACCGTGGCGTGCCCGCTCAGCGGGGTGAGCAGCCCAGCCAGCGCTCGCAGAATCGTGGACTTGCCGCACCCCGACGGGCCCAGAAGGACGACGACCTCGCCCGGATCGATGTCCAGGGTGATGTCGGCAGCGACGACTCCGTTAAAGCCCAGCTTCAACCGGTCGAGGCGCACGGCGCCGGCGCTCACCGGCTCGCCCTCGGCAACCAGTGGTTGATGCGGCGGCCGATGCGCTCCACCGCCCACGCCGTCATCAGACCCAGCGCGCCGATTGAGATCATGCCGACGACCACTCCCGGGTAATCCAGCAGGCCGTACGACTGCCAGGTGTAGTAACCGATGCCGAACTGCCCGGAGATCATCTCCGCGCTGACCACACAGATCCAGGCCACGCCCATGGCGACGGACAGGCCCGCGAAGATGCCGGGCAGCGCCCCCGGAAGGATCACGTGCAACAGGAGCGAAATCCGGCTCGCGCCCATCGTTTTGGCGGCTTCTTCCCATACTTTTGGCAGCGACTCCGTGGCATGGATGGTGCTGACGACCACCGGAAACAACGCGGCGAAGAAGGTGATGAACACGATGCCTTGTTCGCTTGAGGGGAACAGCAGGATGGTTAGCGGCACCAGAGCGATCGCGGGGATGGGCCGGACGATTTCGATGAAGGGCCGCAACGTCATCCGTGCCGTCGACGAGCGCCCGACCAGAATGCCAAGGGCGATACCGACCGCGGCGGCGAGCCCGAACCCGAGCAGGATCCGTTGCAGACTGGCCAGCAAGTCGTCGTAGTAGCCGCCGGAGCTGATCCGCGTCCCGAGCCTCTCGACAACACGCATGGGGGCGGGCATTCGGTTGAACCGAAGCCAGGCGACGACGTTGTGAGCGGTGAGCACCTGCCACAGCGCGACAAACGCGACGATCGGGACTAGCGGCAACACCAGGGCCGCGGTGCGGCGTTGGATAGCCGTCGGAATGCGGGTAGCGATCCGTCGGTCCGGTCTGAGCATCGGTGCCGAGACCGGGGTGGCCGGCGCGGGCGCGACGCCGGCTCCCAGGCGACTCAATGTGCTTGTCAACGGGAGCTCCTTCCTTTCTGATTTCAGTTGTCGGCTACTGCGGGGACCGCGACTGTGCCACGGCTGCCCGGTAGGCGAGTGGTGAGGCTGTCGGATGCCTCGCACGGTAGGCGTCGGCGCCGGCACCGGTGGCGAATGGTTTGTATCGCTGAGTAGGTGGCGCGGCCGGGTCCTTAAGCCACACAGCATGATTGGCGAACAAGCGGGTGCGTGTCAGGGTGTCCGGGACGTACGCGGTCCGCACCGCCGCGCTGGCGGCTACTCGGCGCAGCAGGCAAGTCGGTGTCGCGGCCACCGCAGTAGTGTCGGTCCCTTGGACCCACAACTCCGAGGCCTGCGCCGGATCGCCGACGGGCAGCCGGCACAGGTCGTCGTATCCGCTCAGGGTGCTGGGGTTGGCCACGTCGGCGCGCAAGCGCTCATAGTCGCCGCCGAACAGCCGCCGCAGATACACGTCGTCGACAAACGACGCGACGTCGAAGTCCTTGCTTACCGATCCTCGGGCGACCAGGAACCTCTTGATTGCGTCGAGGGCCTTCACCAATTGGTCTTTTAACGTCATATCGAACGACACCAGCCCGTTGGGGCCGTTATAGAGGTAGACAACTTCGGGTTCGATGCCGGTCAACTGACTCACCCGGAGGGCGGCCGCCAGCGGATGCGTGACGATGTAGTGGGTAGTCGTCCTCATCGCCCGCAGAAATGCGGCCGTCACGTCGCGGTTGGCGTCGGCGAACTGTTTACGGACGACGACACCGTGGAACGTTGGCACGTTGTTGTCGCCGCCGTCGTAGAGCAGCCTGCCCTGGTTGCGGAAAATCACCAGTTGTGGCCACGGCACAAACTGTGCCAGCGCGTCCACCTGCCCGCCGTCGATGGCCGACGCTCCGATCGACGGATCTTGGTTGACTGTGTGCACAGAGTGGGAGTCGATACCGTTGCGCTGCAACGCGGTTGAGATCATCCCGTCGCCTGCCGACCCGAGGCTGGTTGACACCCGTTTGCCGGTTAGGTCGGCCAGGGTCTGGGCTGCGGAGCCGTTAGGGACCACGACCTGGTTCAGCGAACCGCGCAAACTGTAGCCGGTGGTAGCGATCAATTTGGTTTGAGCGTCGTCGTATTTCTTGGTCTTGGATCCGTTGGTGAGCAACGGATAGTCGCCCATCGACCCGATGTCGACGTGGGTCGCGATCATCTGCGCCGTCAGCGGTGCACCGGAGGAGAAGTCCTGCCACACTACGCGGTACTTGCGGCCTGTGGACGTGCCGAGTTGATGAAGCTCGCTTTCGAACTCGCCGCGGTCACGCATCAAGGTTCCGGCGTTGACGGTGTTGATGGTCTTGGACTGATATCCCACGTTGATCACGATGGCGTTCTCGGTCAGCACGCCGCATCCGCTCAGCGCCTGCAGTGCGGGCACGAGGATTGACGTGGCGGCGGCCGCCGCTCGAACACGCCGCCGGCGCGGCCCTGCAGCGGCCCGGAGGGTGCAACGGCCGGGCCGGGCGGTTATCGTCACATCGTGCACGCAGTCCAGCGTCGAGGCTTTCTATTACCGCTCGATCACTGGACGTTGCACCATCGTTACGCCATCTCAGCGCTCAGCGCGCCGGTGGTCACGGCGTGATGGCACCGGGTCTTGGTTGAAGTTCGCCGGGGTGACGCGGCATCATTTAGAGCCGGCAGCGCGCAAATGAAGACTGAGTTACGCCACCTCGGTTTTCCTGGTACACCGGCGCTGCACGCGAAAGACTGAGTGATTGTGAAAACCTCAGGCGCCGCACTGAAACTGGGCACCGCAGACCGGTCAATGGGATCTGCAGCGCCCGGCGCCGAACCAGACTATCGATTTACGCTGGCAAACGAGCGGACGTTCCTGGCATGGCAGCGGACCGCGTTGGGGTTGCTTGCCGCGGCAGTCGGTGTCGTGCAGTTCATGCCGGAATTCGCCGTACCGGGGGTGCGGCACGCGCTCGCCGGCGCGGTGGGTGCAACGGCGATGTTGACTTCGGTTGCGGGACTGCAGCGTTGGAGGCACGTCGATCGTGCGATCCGCCTCGATCGACCGCTGCCCCGACCGGCGACGCCGGTCTACCTGGCTGTGGCCCTAATTGCCATCGGCCTGGCGACGGTGGCCCTGGCGCTGGCGGGCATCGGGGGCGGTCGGTGACGTTCGCGGAGGCCACGCCGGCCGACCGCGGGCTACAGCCGGAGCGCACGGCCTTGGCCTGGACGCGAACCTCTCTGTCCATCGTCGGATCCGGTATGTTGGTGCTCCTCAAGGACCGCGACTTTTCCGGTTCGAGCGGCCTCGCTGCGCGCGTGGCGATCGCAGGGCCAGCGGCTGTTCTTGCGTTGGCCGTCTACGCAGTGGGGGTGCGGCGTCGCCGCGCCTTGACGGTGCGCCCGTTGCCTCAGCCGGTGCACCCACGACGCGCGGTGCTACTCGTCGGCATGTCGGTCGTGTCGTTGACGCTGGTCGTAGTCGCCTATCTGATGCTGGTCGCCTGATGTCCGTCGTTGTTCAGGTGTCTAGAAAGCGGACGTCCTTGGCATTACGGGTGATAAAGCTGCGACGCGCGTCGACGTCCTCGCCCATCAGGATGGAGAACAGCTCGTCGGCCGCCGCGGCGTCGTCGAGCGTGACTTGGCGCAGCACCCGTACGGTGGGATCCATTGTGGTTTCCCACAATTCCTTGGCATCCATTTCGCCGAGACCCTTGTAGCGCTGGATGCCGTCGTCTCTGTTGATCTTCTTGCCTGCCTTCTGGCCGGCCTCCAGCAACCCGTCGCGCTCGCGGTCGGAGTAGGCGAATTCGGGATCGCTGCGCTGCCACTTCAGCTTGTACAGCGGCGGCTGCGCCAAGAACACGTGCCCGTTCTCGATCAGCGGCCGCATGAACCGGAACAGCAGCGTCAGCAACAACGTCGAGATGTGCTGGCCGTCGACGTCCGCGTCGGCCATCAGCACGATCTTGTGGTAGCGCAGCTTGGCGATGTCGAACTCGTCGTGGATGCCGGTGCCCAACGCGGTGATGATCGCCTGGACCTCGGTGTTCTTCAAAACCCGGTCGATGCGGGCCTTTTCGACGTTGATGATCTTGCCGCGCAGCGGCAAGATGGCCTGGAACATCGAGTCGCGGCCGCTCTTGGCCGAGCCGCCTGCCGAGTCGCCCTCCACCACATACAGTTCCGACTTGCGCGGATCGGTGGAGCGGCAGTCGGCGAGCTTGCCCGGCAGGCCACCGAGGTCGGTTGCGCTTTTGCGGCGCACCAGCTCACGCGCCTTGCGGGCCGCGATGCGCGCTCGCGCTGAAGACGCGGTCTTGGCGACGATGACCCGCGCTTCGGCCGGGTTGGCCCCGAACCAGTGGGTAAGCTGCTCATGGCACATCTTCTGGACGAAGGAACGGACGCCGGCGTTGCCCAACCGCGTCTTGGTCTGGCCCTCGAATTGCGGTTCCGCGAGCTTGACCGAGATCACCGCTGCCAAGCCCTCGCGGATATCGTCCCCGGTGAGGTTGGCCTCGCTTTCTTTTAACAGTTTCTTGTCTTTGGCGTACTTGTTCACCACCGATGTGAGCGCCGCGCGGAAGCCCTCTTCGTGCGTGCCGCCCTCGTGGGTGTTGATGGTGTTGGCGAAGGTGTGCACCGACTCCGAATAGCCGGCGTTCCACTGCATCGCAATCTCGACCTCGCGTCCCGGTTCGCTCCCCGAAAATGCGATGATGCTGGGCTGAATCGGAGACTTAGCGCGGTTGATGTGGGCGATGTAATCCGCTAGGCCGCCGGGGTAATGGAAGGCTCGCGTGTGTGCGGCATCGGGGCCGGCAGCGACCGAGCGTTGGTCTGTCAGCGTCAGCAACAGGCCCTTGTTGAGGAAAGCCACCTCCTGCAGTCGACGGGCTACGGTCTCCGCGCTGTACATCGTGGTCTCGAAGATGTCAGGGTCGGCCCAGAACCGGACTGTCGTGCCGGTCCGCGTCGTGGTCCGACCGCGGATCAAGGTGCCCGGGATGGCACAGTCGTAATGTTGCGACCACTCGAAGCCGTCGCGGCAGATTTCCACCTCAAGTCTCGTGGACAACGCGTTGACGACGGAAACCCCGACACCATGCAAGCCGCCGGAGACGTTGTAGGAGTCCGCGTCGAACTTGCCCCCGGCATGTAGCTGGGTCATCACGACGTCCACTGTGGGGATTCCGGTCGCGTGCATCGCGACCGGAATCCCACGCCCGTCGTCGGTCACCTCGACCCCGCCATCGGCCAACAGCGTCACGTCCACGCGGCGGGCGTGGCCGGCTATGGCTTCGTCAACGCCGTTGTCGACGACCTCCCAAATCAGATGGTGTAGGCCGCGTTCCCCGGTGGACCCGATGTACATGCCCGGCCGCTTGCGAACGACATCGAGGCCTTCCAGGATGGTTATTGATTGTGCGCCATACACGTTCGAGGGTCGCATACCGGCCATCTGCGGGTCGGCCTAGTCGTGGCGGGTGGGGACGAAGTCGATCGGTGCACCGGCGGGGATCAGTTCCTCGGCCTGCGCGCTCACCTCGAAGTCGCGAATGATGCGTCGGGCGTGTTGCATCACCCACCACCGCACGAAAGCCTGATTGACAGGCTCCCGTTCCTTCGGATCCTCCAGAAGGTTGATGATCCGGGCGAACCCGAGGGGAATCTCGGGATCGTGAAAATGCTGCTGGCGTTTGAAGCTGATCTTGAATTGGGACCACTTGACCGCGTGTAACTCTTCGTTCAGCCACACCATGCAACCTTCGCGGTTGGATTCCTGTGCGCCACTGAAGAAGTCGCGCTGGTCGATACCGTCGATAATGCGGTCTGCCGGAACCTCGCAGCCAGCCCAGCGCAACAACGTCGGGAACATGTCGGTGACGTGCACCATCTCGTTGCTCTCCCGGACCGCGACCCTGTTCGGCCAGCGGATCAAACATGGGGTGCGAATCCCGCCCTCGGCGGAACTGAAATACGAACCGTCGAAGAATCCGGCAGTACCCCGCCCCAGCAGATGATCTTCGGGGCCGTTGTCCCCGGCGAAGACGACGATCGTGTCGTCGGCGATGCCCAGCTCCGTCAGCGTATCGAGGATGCTGCCGAAGTCGTTGTCGAGCATCAGCAACGAATCACCCCATTCGCCGTTGGCGCTCTTGCCCTTGAACTCCTCGCGCACCACCATCGGGAAATGCATCAGCGAGTGGTTGTGATACAGGTAGAACGGTTTGCCGGCATCGACGCTGCGCTTCATGAACGCCTTTGCCCGCCGGTCGTATTCCGCGTCGACTTCGCCTTTGAGTTTGACGGTCAACTGCTGGTCGGTGGCGCGCACGCCGTCCCGCTTTGTGCCGTCGTACATGTAGGAGTAGCCGTCGCGATCGCCGTCGTACCAGGGATCGTCCGGCCACAGGCATTCGTCGTAGGTACGGGCGGGTCCGTACCACTCGTCGAATCCGTGGTCGGTGGGCCAGCGTCCATCCTCGGCTCCGATGTGCCACTTGCCGTAACACGCCGTGGCGTAGCCGGCCTCCGACAGGATGTCGCCCATGGTGCGCTCCCAGGCCACAATGCCGCCGTCGTTGCCGCCCAACGCAATCGTGTGGTTTCCCGACCGGATCGGGTAGCGACCGGTCATCAGCGCGGAACGCGTTGGTGTGCATTGGGGCTCGACGACGAAGTGCGACAGTTTGAGCGCTTCACCGGCGAACGCGTCTATGCGGGCGGTGTCGGCTCCACGCAACATTCCGCCGCCGTAGCAGCCGAGCTCGCCGAGCCCGAGGTTGTCGACGTGGAAGTACACGATGTTGGGTTGTTTGGGCATGACTGTGCCGCCTCTCAATTGGTGTGGGTGAATCGTTGTCGCGGTGTGG
Organism: Mycobacterium arosiense ATCC BAA-1401 = DSM 45069; assembly: GCF_002086125.1. Classification (GTDB taxonomy): domain Bacteria; phylum Actinomycetota; class Actinomycetes; order Mycobacteriales; family Mycobacteriaceae; genus Mycobacterium; species Mycobacterium arosiense. The sequence continues at coordinate 14,240 of NZ_MVHG01000072.1, read as the reverse complement.
ATCGGCCGACTACGGCGGCGGTGCGTCCTCCCGGGTGGCAGTGGTGACCAGCGAGCATCGGTCACCGCGGTAGCGCACCGTCTCCAGGTCGAACGGTGTGCCGTCTCGCAGATGGGTCAAGCGGTGCAACAACAGCAGCGGCGCGCCAGCGCGGATCTGCAGCAGTGAGGCGGTATTGGGGTCCGCCAAGACGGATTCGACGGTGATTTCGGCCCAACCCAGGCGTTCGCCCAGCTCCCGCTCGATGAGGGCGAAGACGTCCTGCTTGTCGAGTTCGGCGTCTATAGGGATGGCCCCGATACGCAGCGCGGTGGTATCCAGCGACAGCGGCAGCCCGCCGACCGAACGAAGCCGCTCGATGAACAGGATGGGGGCGTTCTCGGGCAGCTGCAGTTTGGCCGCCACAAACGGGGTGGCGGTGGATTCACGCACCGACAGCACCTTGTTGTCGACCGGAAGCCGGTGCCCAGCAAGGGATTCGGCAAGACCTTCGAGCCGATCGAGGTGCTGGCGCAACTTCGCGCCGGTGACGAACGTGCCGGAGCCCTGCACGCGAGTGATCAAACCTTCCCCCCGCAACAGATCTAGCGCCTCGCGAATGGCGTTGCGGCTGACTCCCAGTTCGGCGGCCAGAGCGGATTCCGACGGCAGCGCCGGGCGCGCGGCAGCCAATCCGCCGTAGGCGCCTTCCAGAATTTGGCTGCGCAACACGTCGCGCACCCAACGCGCCGCGTCTGCCCGGCTACCGGCGTACTCCCGAGTGACAGGACGGGGAAAGTCCTTGGGAGGAAAGTGTGGCCGCCGGGACATGGGCTCACTGTGCCACCCATAACGGGGATGGCGGTTAGCGGAATGTTACGCCACCTGGCCGGTGTGTTACGCCCTACGCCAGGCCATATGCCACAGCGTTATGAGTGGTGTTTCGCCACCAGTCGTCAGGGAGCGATGCAGCGGAACCCGATGTGGGTGGTCGCGCTGTCCTGAGACTGCGACGACCGCGCGGCCGGACGGTACCGATGGCAGTACTCCGGTGCACACAGGTGCGAGCCGCCCTTGAGCGTCTGCATCACGGCGGGGTCCCCGGTCGCCGACGTCGGGCAGCAACTGGGCGCGGAGCGACCCGGGTGGTGACCGGCGCTGTAGCGGGTACTCGTCCACTCCCAGACGTTGCCGATCATGTCAACCAGGCCAAAGTCGTTGGGCGCGAACGTTCCTACCGGGGAGGTACCAACCCATCCGCGGGCGCCGTCATTGCGGTAGGGGAATTTGCCCTGCCAGGTGTTGGCCATGATCTGACCACCGGGAGCGACGTCGTCGCCCCACGCATAGGTCGACGAGCCGCCGGCGCGTGCGGCGTACTCCCATTGCGCTTCACTGGGCAGCCGCCGTCCCGCCCAGCTCGCGTATGCGGCGGCGTCCGGATAGGCCACCTGGACCACCGGATGGTCGAGCCGATCCTCGATCGTGGAGCCGGGCCCAAAGGGCTGCCGCCAGCAGGCACCCGGCACCCACGTCCACCACTGCCGCCAAGCGCGAAGATCCACCGGACCGGAAGTCGGGGTGAAGACGAGCGAACCGGGTATGAGGTCCTCAGGGGGCACGCCGGGGAAGGCCTTCGCATCCAGAGCGTTCTCGGCGACAGTGACATAGCCCGTCTGGTCGACGAATTCAGCGAACTGCGCATTGGTCACCGGATGACGTTCGATCGAAAATGGCCGCACCGTCACTTCATGCATGGGTGATTCCTCAGGGTAGAACGAGTTGGACCCCATGAGGAAGCCGCCGCCGGGAAGATCAATCAACTCGGTGAGCATGCCGTCAGGTTATTCGGTCATCCCGCGTCACACGACCACGCAGACCTCCTCGTCGTGCTGCGATTGTCGACCAGCTCCGACGAGAACCATGACGAGGTTTACTACGGTCCTTCGGCGATGGCGCCGCCGCCGCCGGCTGTCGAGGGTATACGGCGGTGCGCGGATCCATTTCACCCGTCCTCGAGCGCCAGTTCGATGATCCGACCGTCGGCGCCATATATAGGAACCGAGCGGCGTTGGTCGGTCACGGCGACGGGTTTGTTCGGCGTCGTCGGTGCCGCAGCCGCGGCCGCATTCGATCCCACGGATACGTGTGAGTGCCAAAAAGGAACTCGGGTTCGCCATCCAACCGATGTCGGTAGGGCCTTACGCACACCGTGGTTGGCCCAGCTGTAAGGCATTGATATTTAACAAATTTGATCTATTCTTCAAGAATTTCCATGTATCAAGGCCGATCTCGCGGCACCGGTTGCAGCTGACGAGCCCAATCGATTGCCGACTCACAGCTAGCCGTACGCGAACGCGCAGAATTCGACGTTAGCGTCGTCGTCGGTCGTTTCCGATTCATGAAAAATAGGGGATGTGAATGGGCCGTGCGCGGAGCATTTCGAACTGGAATCCCGAGGACATTGCCGCTTGGGAAGCCGGCAATAAGAGCGTTGCTCGGCGCAACTTGATCTGGTCTGTGTTCGCCATGCATGTCGGCTACTCGGTCTGGACGATCTGGTCGGTGATGGTGCTGTTCATGCCCCGGTCTGTGTACGGGCTGTCGCCGGCCGACAAGCTTCTGCTGGGTGCCACTGCGACCCTCGTCGGTGGCTGCTTGCGCATCCCGTATGCGGTCGCGGTGGCCAAGTTCGGCGGTCGCAACTGGATGATGTTCTCATCGTTGGTGCTGTTGATCCCGACCGTTGGCACCACTGTGCTGCTGGCCAACCCCGGGCAGCCATTGTGGATGTATTTGGTCTGTGCCGCATTAACCGGCATGGGCGGTGGCAACTTTTCCGCGGCGGTCGCCAACGTGAATGTCTTCTACCCACAGCGACTTAAGGGCGCGGCATTGGGTATTGCCGGTGGCGGTGGCAACATCGGCGTGCCAGTGATCCAGATCGTCGGCCTGGTGGTGCTCGCGACCGCGGGCAACCGGCAGCCCTACTGGGTATGCGGGATCTATTTGGTGCTGCTGTCGCTGGCCGCGCTCGGGTCGGCACTGTTCTTGAACAATGTGGAGCTGCCCCGCGGCGAGCCCAAACCCGTGCGAGCGGCTTTGGCGCAGCGCGACACTTGGGTTCTCGCGATGCTCTACATCGCGACCTACGGGTCGTTCATTGGGTTTTCGTTCGCCTTTGGCCAGGTGCTGCAGATGAATTACATGGCCTCTGGAAAAACGGCTTTGCAGGCGTCGTTGCATGCCGCCCAGGTCGCCTTCCTCGGACCGCTGCTCGCATCGCTGGCGCGGATGTACGGCGGCAGGCTCTCTGACCGCCTCGGCGGCGGACGAGTGACCATGGGGGTCCTGTTCGCGATGGCCGCGGCCGTCGGTGGGCTGATCGCGGTGAGCGCCCATGCCGACAGCCGCTCCGGCCCCCTGAGCGCAGCAACCACTACCGGCTACATCATCGGCTTCATGGCCTTGTTCGTCTTGTGCGGAATCGGCAACGGGTCCGTCTACACATTGATCCCAGCGGTCTTCGAGGCCCGCAGCCACTCCATGAAGCTCGTCGAAGCCGAACGCCGTCATTGGGTTCGCGCGATGTCCGGCGTCGTGATCGGAATCGTCGCCGCGATCGGCACGCTCGGCGGCGTATTGATCAACCTTGCCCTGCGCCAGTCCTACCTGAGCACCGGCTCTGAGACGACGGCTTTCTGCTTTTTCTTGTCCTGCTACCTCATTGGGTCGACGCTGACGTGGTCGATGTACGTGCGGCGCTCCTCGGCCGTCAGACAGACGGTGGCGGGGTCGGAAGTGTCAGAATTGTTGCCGGCCAAGACATGACGCGATAACGGCGACGTGGTCGGGGTCTGTCCAACGCCGCAAGGCCCCACGGCAGATCCGAGATTCACGCTTCGGCGGAGGCCGTCGACAACGTCGACGAACAACCCAAGCTAGGCCCGCTCAGAGAGTTGTTACTCAGCGGGCGAGGAACTTCTGCCGGTCAACGATGACGCGGTCGATTTCCCCTTGGGCAACAAGCTGTCCCGAACCGTCAACGGCCTTCACTTGGAAGCTGAGTAGTCGCCCATCGCCCGGCAATGGCTCGGCAGTGACCTCCACGGTGCCGCCTACATGGGTCGCGCGGCGGTGCTGGACGCGCACCGCGGTGCCAACCGTCGTCTGTCCAGGACCGGCAAACGGCTCAGCGGCTTGTACCGTAGCCGCTTCGAGCCATCCGATTAGCCGTGGGGTCGCAAGCACCGGCACGTCGCCGCTGCCGACGTGCTCTGCGGTGTCGGTTTCCGTCACTTGATAGCGCACCATTACACGTTAGCGGGCGCCCGAACCGCGGGCTAGGTGCCGTCCTCGTCCAATACGGACGCACCGATACTTCTCGACGGCCCCGTGATAGGTAGGGGAAGATTTTCTGGAGCAGACCAGCGGTCCACATCTTCGGCGAATGCCGCTTACGAACAATCACCGAACCGACAGCAATGGGTTCAGCATCAAGGACCATCTAACCGGAAAATGAGCGACGGTGCTGGAACAGCCAACAGCTCGACGCGATTTACAGTTGGCCGCGCACTGAGGGACGGTTGTGTGCCATGACCGTTAAGCGTCGTTGCCGCAAATGTGATCTCGCACCCCTATCTTTGGACATATCAGAACGCCGAAGTTTCTGATGTCCCAGTAACGCCTATCGCCGTCCGCAAGCCTGGGGGCTGATATGACCACCGCAATTGCCGCGCACACACCAGTCGACAACGATGCGGCCGACGGGCATGACGATCTCCTTTTGGCGGTCGCAAAAATAAACGCCGTCGGCCGTCGAGGGAACACCGTTCTCGCCGAATCGAGGCCGCACTGGCGACTCACGGAAGAAGAGATCGTGCGCGGGGTGGTCGCGGTGATATTGGTGGCCCTTGTAACGGTGATTGGCCTCGCCGCGGCGATGTTAACACTCGGTTAGCAGGGGAGTGGGCCACCGGGCGCCCGAAGGTCAAGGTTCCGAATGGAAGTCGATTCACTCGATATCCATCCGATGCACCGCGAACCGCGCAGTGGTCTACGTGATCAGCGAGCTTAATAGAGCTTCCTCCCGTGCTAGCGCGAGCATTCCGCCGAGCGCTTGGTAGTCCATTACTCAATACCCGAACTTGACGGGTGAGGTGAGCGCGCCATACCAGCTATGGTGCAACGCGGTTACACATTCGGTCTTCATCACCGAAAACCGGTGTCTTGCAGGTAGATACGTGGCGACCATTGGTAGTAGCCCACCTAGGGTGCCCTTAACTACCGAGCGCGGCGCGCAGCTCGGCGAGAGCCTCGGATTCCGTATTGGCGATCAGGTCGTCTCGATCGCTCAGGAGAATCCGGCGGGTACGCCACCTCGAGAAGATCTCTGGCGCGTTGAAACAGTTGGCTCGCCGGACTGGTGGAATGGGATTTATCGCTATACGGTGTGACGTGCTTCATAAGTACGCCGTGTACCAGGCAACTGGGGGAAATCGCGATCCACGGCTGAGGTGCTTTGGGTTTGAGGAGGCCGCCCGGCCGTCGCGACTCCGGCCTGTTGTTGCTGCAACTAGGAGGAATCGTGAGCAAAAGCGTAGAGAAAAAGGTGGCTGGCCGAGGCGTCGCGCTGCCTGTTGCGGTTGGGGTAGTCGCTTTAATTGGTGTCGGATGTGGCCACACAACCGGCACCGGTGCATCGGCGAGTTCGGCTGCTTCATCGGCGGGCTCGGCTCCCTCGTCGGTAATTTCGTCGATCACCGCCAGCCCGTCGCCGGCGCCAGGCCAAAGCGGGGCTCCCAGTACCACACAGATCACAGGCGCCAACGGCACCGCGTTCCAGGTCGAGGGACCCATCCTCACCAAATACCAGACACTCGACGACAAGTCGCGTAAAGACCTGGGGGCACCGACCGGCAATGAGCAGAAGAATCCCGACGGGGGTATCTACCAGCAATTCGACGGCGGAGTGATCGTCTACAAGACGCAGGCCTACGTCGTGTGGGGCAAGATACGTGACAAGTGGAACGAGCTGGGCGGTTCGCAGGGCAAGTTGGGCTATCCGACGAGCGATGAGATAGACACACCTGAGGGCCACAAAAAGTCGACATTCGAGCACGGCGCCATCACCTGGAAACCGGGCGACGCCGAGGCGACCGTGACCTACAGCTAACCCTGCCAAGCCAGTAGCTGATCGTCGCTGTCAGCGGCCAAGGCTGCAAATCGAAAGCTTGCCGAGGTCAACCACCGCTGCGCGCCGCTTGCTGGCCTGTGTAAAGTTGTCGGCGAGTGGTCACGACATACCAACAATCAACGAAGGCAGACGCGCCCATGGCCGGTCTTGATGATCTCTTCGCGCAGATTCCCACCCAAGACATCGCCAGCAAGCTCGGCGTCGACGAGGGCGAGGTGACTACCGCGGTTCGCGCGCTAGTGCCGGTGCTGGTCGGCGGTGTCCATCAGAATGTTCAGGATCCCGACCACGCGGCGGGGATCGAGTCAGCGGTCAATGAACACGCCGCAAAAGGCTTGCTGGATAGCGGTTTCAGCCCGGATACGGCCCAGCAAGCCGACGGCCAGCAGGCAATCGCGAAAATCTTCGGCGGCAACGACACCAACCAGGTCGCCGCGGCACTGTCAGGGGCCGGTTCGGGTAATCCCGAGCTGTTGGCGAAGCTGTTGCCGATCTTGGCGCCGATTGTCCTGGCCTACATCGGCAACCAACTAACCCAGAAGGGCGCCCCTGCCCAGGAGAAGGCGTCCGGCGGCGCACTCAACGAGGTGTTGGGCAGCATCCTTGCCGGGGGCTCTGGCGGTGGCAACAAATCATTGGGCAACATCCTGGGCAAGGCGCTCGGTAGCAAGGCCGGCGACATCCTGGGCGGTCTACTCGGCGGCAAGAAGTAGCGGTATCGCATCCGCGATTACCTGTCGGGTTCATCGGCGCGGAACCCGTCGATCGGACACGGAGCTCACAAGGCGTCTTGGTCTTCGCGCGAATGATGCTGATGTTCTCAGGCACCCCTTCACCCGATGCAGGATCTCCAAAAAAGCGCTGCGGCCCGGGTCCTAGTGGACCGAGGCCGCAGCGGCTGTTCGTAACGCGATCAGGGGATGGTTAGCACCTGTCCGGGATGGATCAGGTCGGGGTTGGAGATGCCGCTGGCGTCCGCAATAACCTGGTGTTTGCTGCCGTCGCCGTAAAAGCGCTCCGCGATGGCCCACAAGGTGTCCCCAGAAGCCACGGTGTAGGTGCGGGCGGGCTCGGGCGCAGGCGCGGGCGGCTCGGGTGCCGGTTCGGCTTGGGCTGCGGGCTCTTCGGCGGCGGGTGTCACCTCGGGGGCCGCGGCTTCAGGTTCGGGCGGCGGCGGGGCGTCGGTCTCGGTTTTCGTCGACCACGCCGCTCCGTCGGCGGCGTAGAGCACCAGATTGCGGTCATCTTGCAGCACGAGTCGGACGTCCTTTTTGCCCTTGGTGTCGCTGTGCCACACCGGCTTGTCTGCGGTGTAGAGCACGAAGTTGCCGTCGGGCTGCACCTCGGCGCGCACCACATCCTGGCCGTTTGTCCCAGTTGACCAGAGGGCCTTCCCGCGCGCGGCCAGCACCAGATTGCCGTCATCCTGCAGCGTCAAGGTGTAGGCCCCGTTGTTCGATGTCAGCGACTCGCCCTTCACCAGCTTCTGTCCCTGAGTGAGCGTATCCGTCACAGCGTTTCCCCTTCTCGTCGGCGCGTTGCGGCCGGCCCCGCAGCCGGCCTCGTTGCGTCATGCACGACAGCATGAGCGTCCTGAGAATATCGCTGTTCACTGACCGTGACTACCCGACGTCTTACCGTATCGTCAATTCGATTGGCTGCTTAGCTACGGCCCCGTTGCATTGGGGACGGGGTTTCGACGACGTCACCGAGGGCGTACCGCCGGCGCCTTTCCGCGGCGGGTTCGCTCAGCTGGCCAGCATGTGCCCCGGGTCGGTTAGCCGGCAGTTGCGAGCTGCACCAAAGTATTTCGCCTGCTTCGTTGCTTCGTTGCTGCTATGGCCGGCGCCGCCCGGAAGCGAACGCATCGATTTGTTCAGCGAAGACGACCGCTCGACTTCAACGGAAGCCCGGCACACCGTAGGCAAAGGCGTTTCATGGACAATGACGATCATCCATAAGATAGATTATCCATGAAATAAAGGGGAATATCGTGGCCCACAGCAGGTTTGACCCCGCAAACCGTCATAGTAACGTATCGACTGCATGCAGTGTGTCATGCGCTCCATTGGAATCGGCCTAGTTCATCATAGATACGATGTCGACGAAATATATTAGAACGCAGCGTTACTCGGTCAGCTTCCCTGGCGACCCGTTGCATACATGCCAATGGATAACCCTGCTGTCAATGGCCGAGTAGGCCACGGAAATCGTCTACCCGGTCCGGTTTGGGTTCACAACATCAGTACGTTCAAAACAATATATAGTTTACTGTTTCTCTTATGTCGCTCGATTCGCGTAGCGTAGACCCAAGTTCCGGCTAGCTCCCAGTCCTTCGGCTGAGACGCATGCCTTCTGGACCGGCGGGGCACGCGGTCAGCTGATGATTTACCGCTGCCGCGCGTGCGGACATTTCTTTCACCCGCCCGGACCAGCGTGCTGCGGATGCCGCAGCATCGACGTTGGCCCACAACCGGTGTCCGGGCGAGCCACCGTGGCCGTGTACACCGTGAACTGCCAACCCTGGATTCCCGGTTTGGATCCGCCTTACATCGTCGCCATGGTGGACTCGTCGACGTATCGCCCGACGACATCCGGTCGGCCTGCCGGTCAAGGTCTTCTTTGCGGATTGGACCGAACCCTCGGGCGATCCAAACGATTGTGTTTGGCTGCCGCTATTCCGGCCGTCCCGGTCGACCTGACACGTGCAACCCTGCCGAGATGGTAAAGGACAACTCATCGATGATCTCGTCTGCGCTCGGCACCTCTTTATCGGAGGAATAGGTGTTCTGCAGGAACGTCGCCGCAACACCGACGAACAGCATCAGTAGCCGCAGCTGCAAGGCCGGCGAAGACGTCCGCAGACCCTGCGCCGAAAGATAACGTTCCATTGGTGTCACGATCGGGTCGAGAGTCGCGCTGATCCGGGCTCGCACACGATCGAGTTCGTCACCGGGTGACTCATCCGCGAACACGTGCACCATCGCACGCGCGATCGATTGATTGCTCGACATGAACTCGTAGAACCCCGTGGTGAACCGACGAACGAGTCGGTCATGGTCCATCGCTGTCAGGGCGGGGTCATCGAGCCATCGCTGATGCAGCCGGCCAACAGCATCCAGTAGAGGTGTCACCACCGCGTCGAAGAACAACTTTTCCTTGTTGTCGAAGTATCGGAAGATCAGATCGTGCGAAACCCCCGCGCGCGAAGCGATTTCGCGCGTCGTCGCGCCGTATCCTCGCTCTGCGAATACCTCTCGGGCGGCCGCCTGGATCAAACCGGGCGCGCTCCCACGGCGGGCACGTTGATTTTGACCAGCCATCGCCCGCTCAGAGCCAGAAGTACATACCGGCGAGAACCATCCACAAGATGGTGCAATACGCCTCGAAAGGCGCCCGCAGCAAGAGCGGCGCGTTGCGCAATTCCATGAAGTCGAGCCCGACAAACCGGACCTTGACCACCGCCAGCCCCAGCACGACCACGCCGACTGTCGAACCGACTCCGTGGTCCGCGCCCAGCGCCCACGACAACATCGTCACCATGACAAGCACCAGCCACACAAGGGTGGAGCGCGCGCGCAGCAATGCGAATGTCATCGGTCAACTCACCAGATACAGCAACGCGAACAGGATTATCCACAATAGGTCGACGAGGTGCCAGAAGCAGCCACCGCCCTCGACGACGGCCATCCGTGTCGCGCTGAGGCTGCCGCGGCGCGCCTGCGTCAGCAGCAGGATGAGCACGCCCGCGCCGATCAGCACGTGGAAGAGGTGCAGGCCGGTCAGGATGAAGAAGTAGAGGTAGAAGTTGTTCTCGGTCGGGACGTGCCCGGCGGTCACCTTGGCCGTGTATTCGACGCACTTAAGCCCGATGAAAATGAGACCGCAGGCCAGTGCCCCTGCGAGCATCAATTGCGCGGCTCCGCGCTGGGACTGCCGGATTCCGCGAACAGCGGTCACTACGAGCAGCGAGCTAATCAGCAGGACCAGCGTGTTCGTCAGCCCGATGCCGATGCTGAGCGTGTGCCGCGACGTGTCGAACAGCTCGGGCGCCTGCGCGCGCTGGTACATGAACGTCGCAAAGAAGACCCCGAAGACCACCATGTCGCCGAACAGGAAGATCCATACGCCGGGTTCGCCGGGCACATGCGTGGTCGGCCGGACGCTGGAGTGCTCGCCAACGGTCGGCCGCATGGATGTCAGAATCACGCCGCGGGTTCCCATTCTCGGTTCGCGGCGCGCTCTTCCCGTTCCGCGGCTTCGACGTCGACCGCTTTGGTGAGCATGATCGCAGTCACCACCATCCAGATGCAGAACACGGTCAGGGGAATCCAGAAGGCGAACATGCCGTTCCACGCCAGCGGCCCCGTCTTGAACAGGTAGATAGCGCATCCCGGAACGCCGAGCACGGCGTACCAGATGTTGAAGTAGCCAAACCACCGCGGGAAACTCGGCACCCGGCGTCTGTCGATGAACACGCAGAACGCCAGAATGACCACCTGGGTGATCAACGGGCCGACCAGCCCGACGAAGACGAACCAGAACAAATCGCTGAGCGCCTGTGTCACATCGGGATTGCGCTCGGGGCGGTACGCGGCTGCCACAGCGAACAGCGCGCACAGCGAGAAGCCGAACGGGAACGTCACGCTCAGCAATAGCTGAGTCAAAGACATGACGCCCCAATAACCTTCGATCCGGCGTACTTGGCGTGACAGCAGGGCGAAGAACGGCGCGAAAAGGTAAGCAAGCAGGATCATCAGGGCGAGACCGATGCGGATGCGCAACTGGTTGTCACTGTAGATCCGCGCCGTCTGCTCGGCGGTAAAAGCGGGGCTCATCGGCGGGATGAGTCCGGCGATGAACCAGAACATCACAAGAAAACCGCCGAGCATGGTCACTCCGAGCCATGCCGAGGCCTTTTCAATTCTTACGTGCATGGGCTGCTCCCTGCCGAGGCTGCATCGAGGTGACGTTATCGGCCGTCTACACAATTAGTCAATCATTGGTCTACTAAGCTTGTGAGCGGCCGCCGACACCGAGAAGAGTGCACGTGTCCAACACCGTCGGCAGCGGGTCAGTTGGGTGAACCTATGGTGCTGCGCCTGCTTGAGGCCGGCGTGCCCGTCACGGCGTATGCGAGGCGGCCCGAGGTACGCGAGCGCCTAGCCCACATCGGCACTTGTCCGTTCCGGATTTAGTTGGCATGCGCGAACCTGAAATATGTCAACATGTCTCGGACGCTGTCGAGCCGAGCGGTCCAGATCTAGATGACATCAATCGGCGAGGATTTCGGGTCATTCATGTGCACAGCCATGAGTTCACGCTTGCCGGTCGATCTGCACGCTTTCACGGCGAAGATTACCTTTTCGACATTCCCCGCGATGGCCCCCGACCTGCAGGCGCGGATTCCGCTTGACCACGCGGTGCGGTTCATCATCGCCGGTGCCGAGTGCGGTGTGGAGCGGGCTGACCTTTTCGGCGGCGCGGGTTTCCGCACGCTGGGTGCGCTTAGCCGGAACTCACGGGGTGGCACTCGAGGAGTTTGATGATTCTGTCGCGCATCGCGCGGTACTGGTCGACGCGACTGTCGGTCGTGGTGAACAGCAGCTTTCGGGCGCCTCCGGCGCGTGCGTCGGACTTGGGATGAGCGAAGAGCGTTGCCCAGTCGGCCGCCCGCGGACGGATGCCGCGGGAACATGAGCCTGCACTGCCACGCGAAGGAGTGGAGCCAACTGCGGGCATCAGGCGACTACCCGCCCAACTCGGGGTGGCGATAGTGCATCCTGCACGAGTCGCTCGCGGCGACGGGCATTGTCGTAACGACAGGACTTTGAGGGCGCCGTGGCGATGCGCCCGCACCCCATCTTACAGTTCGTCGCCGCGATCACCTTGGTGGCACTCATTCTGGTGCTCTTGCTGCTCTGGCTGGGCTGCTACGGCCTGGCCTTCTGAGCCGCACCCGCAAGCAAATATTCGAAATCCTGACGGCCACAACGTTGTAAGCGTCGCGCAGCTATGAGGACCGCCAGTTTCAGGCATACCAGGCCCCCGTTCCACCGTCAGGTCGCTGCCTGGTTCGCCTTCGACGAACACCGTGTGTCCGGTTGGAAGGGTCACCTGCTCGAGTTCGTCCGCCAAGGTGGCAATGGCGTCTGGGCCAACGCCGTGCAGCATTGCGGCGTCTGCTAGAACGTGTTGCACCGAAGCTCCTTTCGGGTCCCCTGTGTACGGGGACTCCCGTGTGTGGGCTGCAGCACAACCAGGTTTTGTCCACTTGGCTGGTGTGGTATTTATAGCGAATGTTAGCTCATCTAACCCTTACCAAAGCGCTAGCGTCGGCCTCGGCGGTAGGTGCGCTACTGGCTGTTGCTCCGGCGATCCCGAACATCGGTCCTTCATCGACCGGACCGCTGATGACTGTGCATGCCGTCGGCTTCAAGCAGGACCCGGGCGGGGGTGGCTGCGACGGCAATGGCAATTGCGGCTGGGGCGGCCAAAACGATGGCCCGGGCGGTGGTTTTGGCGGTCACGGCTGCCTAGCCGGCGTCGGTTGCGGCTCTGGCGGCCAGTTCGCCGGACCCGGCGGTGTCCCCGGCGGCACGGGATGCCTGCCCGGCCTTGGTTGCGGATCAGGCCACGCATAAGCTGCCTCCTCGGATCAGCGCTGCCCCTATGGAGTAGTAGACCGGTCTCGATGGGCGGAGGAGCGAGTCGGTTTCGGCAATGGCCTTGGCCTGGCCCGGCATTCAGATGATCTGGTATCCCAGACGGCGCGCTGCACCGAGGCGCACGCCCAGATCGGGGTGCGTTAAGGGCAGCGAGAGCGCCGGCATTGCCGAGCGCGCCGGTGCAAAGAGCGCCACACAGGGTGCCCCGCCAAAACGGCTGTTGTAACGCACTCCGTCAAGCTCAGGGAATGCCTCGACCACCGTGCGGTCCCACCGTTGCGTAACCACATGCGGTAGACGGCGTGGCGCGCATGAGTGCAGCAGTCCCCACCGGGGGAGCGGTGCCAAGGCCGGCTCGCCAACCGCTCGCCGATTACTCGGCGGCCGGCAGGTACCGCTCCTGACGCTGCGACAGGTCGTAGCGTCGTCAGGGTGTGCGGGTTCATCATTCGGTCCGTGCGGGGTGGAGTCCGGTTGCCTTGCCGTCGGTGTCAACCCAGGCGACGTGGCCGTCGGGTCGAATCAGCACGGCGTGTAGGTTCCTGGATGCGTGAGATTTGGCGTAGCGCCGAGAAAGTCGTGGCTACTATGCGGACATGTCACTGGCCCAATACCCAGGACGCGCCGCAGCGGGATGCTGCTCCACAGCAGGACGTGGGAACCCGGCGACGGCAATGGCGCATCGCGTTCGCGGTGGCGGCGCTCGGCCTAACAGCCACCCGGGGGTCAGCCGAATCATGTTGCAGCGGTATATAATTCGTAATGTAAAGTCGGTTACCGGTAACCCGTCATATTCGATCCCGCCGTAATCCTCGGTAAGACCGCGACGGGGGAGCGCTGCGCGTCAAGCCGCCACCAGGGATCTGCGAGGCGAGGGTTAGGCGATCGTTCGGGGACGGCGAGCGTGGTCCTGTCGACCTGGGATCCTTTTGATCAGTGCCGGGTGGAAGTCCGGTTGCCTTGCCGTCGGTGTCGACCCAGGCGACGTTGCCGTCGGGTCGAATCAGCACGGCGTGTGGGTTGGGTTCCCCGATGACCGGTAGCTGCCAGGGCCGGTGTGGCTGGCGTCGATTACCGATAGCCGGTAGTCGGCGGCGGCCTCGGTGAATCGGCGGGGTAGGGCCGAGGTTGAGCAGAGTTTGCCTGCTGCGGGGAGGAGTCAGGGTCGGCTAGGGCGTGTCTGGCAAAGATTTTGGATGTTGTGCCCGAGGCTTGAGTCATGTCGCGGTTTCAGTTGCTCACCGATGCTCAGTGGTCGTTGATTGAAGATTTGCTTCCGACTCGGACGGGCAAGCGGGGCAGGCCCTTTCAGGATGCCCGCTCGATGGTCGAGGGCATTATTTATCGGTACCGGTGTGGGATCGCCTGGCGAGACGTGCCCGGGGCGTTCGGGCCGT
>NZ_MVHG01000071.1 GCF_002086125.1 Mycobacterium arosiense ATCC BAA-1401 = DSM 45069 | reverse complement strand
GCGCGGTTGTGCTCGGCGGCGCGGCGGTCGGCGAACTGGACGGTGCGGGCTTGTGCGCGTGCTGGCAGCCGCTCATCGCGGCGGCGACCAGGCTCAGCGACCCGAGCCACGCGCCGGCAGTGCGCGCGCGGAAACGACGGTGAATCATCCGAACCGACTCTACTCGCCGGTCATTGGTTTTCCGTTCGGCCGGAAGCCTTGCACCGCAATTTCATTGGCTGAGTATTAGCGCGGATTGTCGAATTAGGACACCCGAGTCGGGATTGCCGGAAAATTGAGCTGCACGTCCCCGACACGCTGACACCGCGGAGAACGCGCTCTTTACCGACACTACGAATATAGAGTAGGGTCGCAATTCAACCCGTATGGATAGACGACGTGGATAGACGACGTGGATAGACGACGTGGATAGACGACGAAAGCCCAATTCCGCCGAGCGCCGCCGTGACCTGTGCGATGCGGCAATTCAGCTATTGGCCGATGACGGGGCCAAGGGTTTGAGCCATTTGAAGGTCGACCGAAAGGCCGGAGTGCCGGACGGCACGACCTCGTTTTATTTCCGCACCCGATCGGCGCTGCTGCGCGCGGTGGCCGAGCGATCCGCCGAGCTCGACCTCGCCGAGCTGCAGGCGATCGCGGACAGCTCCGACGCGGACGCCGGGAGTCGCGCACCGTCGCGGTTGTCACAGGTCGTGATCCAGGCCGGCAGCGATCCGCAGTTGTACCGAACCAGGGCCCGTTACGAGCTGACCATGCAGGCCACCCGCGACCCCGTCCTGGCCGCGATCCTGCAGCAGGCCACCGACGAGTTCACCAAGTTGCACCGGGAAATCCTCGTGCAACTCATGCCGCACGGCGCCGACCTGGATCCGGCGGTCGTCGAGGATCTGAGCAACGTCACGCTGACGTTCATCAATGGCCTGCTGCAGCGGTTCGCCCACGGCGACCGGATCATCGACAGCGCCGAACAGCTCGACGGCGTCCTCTCGGCGATCGCCGGCGGGATTTTGAGGAGTTCCGATAAGGGGCGGCTCACCCAGGCGGGCGGCCTGCGGGTGTTGCGCCATGGGGCGGCCGGGCCCGGATGAGGACGCCGACGGGACACGGTGCGCCGGGCCCTGGGTCTTGCCAGGGCGCCCGCTGTATGGTTCTCTACGACATAGTTCTCTACGACAATAGAGTAAGAGCACGCACATGCGCCGATTTTGCCCGCGCTTGTGCAGAAGTGACAGCGACGCAATTAAGCGGAGTGTATAAATTGCCCGGACCGAATCCAGCGCTGCAACGCTGGCAGCGCTAGCCCTGGTGCAGGTAGTACGGGTACCGAAAAGTGCAGCGGTAGGAGGATTTTCGTGACGGCGAGCACCGACAGCAGTGTTCGGTTCGATCCCTACGATGTCGGGCTGATCGCCGACCCGTATCCGATGTTCAAGCGCCTACGGGACGAGGCGCCGCTGTACTACAACTCCGAATACGACTTTTATGCGCTGAGCCGATTCGCCGACGTGAATAAGGGAATCCTCGACCACGGCACGTTCAGTTCCGCGCGGGGCGTGATCATGGAACTGATCAAGGCCAACCTCGAGATCCCGTCGGGCATGTTGATCTTCGAGGACCCGCCGATCCACGACGTGCACCGCAAGCTGTTGTCGCGCATGTTCACCCCTCGCAAGATCGCCGCGCTGGAGCCGATGATCCGTGAGTTCTGCGCGCAATCGCTCGACCCATTGGTGGGTTCCGGGCGGTTCGACTTCGTCACGGACCTGGGCGCAATCATGCCGATGAAGGTCATCAGCGCCCTGCTCGGGATTCCCGAAGAAGACCAGGAGTACATCCGGGACCGCGGCAACGCCCAACTACGCACCGAGCCCGGCAAGCCGATGACCGCCGCCGAGCAGGGCTTGTCGGTTGGCGAGCAGTTCGAGGCCTACATCGATTGGCGCGCCGAGAATCCGTCGGACGACATCATGACCGAGTTGCTCAACGTGGAGTTCGTCGACGAGACCGGGACGACGCGACGGCTGCGACGCGAAGAGATCCTGGTCTACCTCAACGTGGTGGCCGGAGCGGGCAACGAAACCACCACGCGGTTGATCGGGTGGGCGGGCAAAGTCCTCGCGGAGCACCCCGACCAGCGCCGCGAACTCGTCGAGAACCCCGGCCTCATCCCGCAGGCCATCGAGGAGTTGCTCCGTTTCGAGCCGCCGGCGCCGCACATGGCGCGCTATGTGACACGCGACGTCAGCCTCTACGACCAGACCGTGCCGGAAGGCAGCGTGATGCTCATGCTGATCGGATCCGCCTGCCGCGACGAGCGGCAGTTCGGCCCCGACGCGGGCGAATTCAACATCCATCGTCCCCCCCGGCCGCACCTCACGTTCAGCGTTGGCGCCCACTTCTGCCTGGGGTCGGCGCTGGCCCGGCTGGAAGGCCGTGTGGCCCTTGAGGAAATCCTCAAGCGCTTCCCGGAGTGGGAGCCCGACATGGCTAACGCCACACTGAGCCCGACGTCGTCGGTGCGTGGCTGGGAAACGCTGCCCACCGTGGTGCCACGATGACCGGCCGGGTCGAAGGCCGGGTAGCGGGAAAAGTGGCCTTCGTCAGCGGGGCCGCCCGCGGTCAGGGCCGCAGCCACGCCGTGCGCCTGGCGCAGGAGGGCGCCGACATCATCGCGATCGACGTGTGTGGGCCGATCGAGCACCTGGCTTATCCCCACTCGACACCGGAAGACCTCGCCGAGACCGCGGATCTGGTCAAAAATCTCGACCGGCGCATCGTCACGGCCCAGGTGGACGTCCGCGACTACGACGCGCTGAAGGCCGCGGTGGACAGCGGGGTGGAACAGCTCGGCCGCCTCGACATCATCGTCGCCAACGCCGGCGTCGGAACCGACGGCAGAAGGCTGCACAAGATCCGCGAGGACGTGTGGCAGGACATGATCGACATCAACCTGAGCGGCGTGTGGCACACAGTCAAAGCCGCCGTACCGCATGTCCTTTCGGGTGGACGGGGCGGTTCGATCGTGCTCACCAGTTCGGTGGGCGGTCGCAAGGCCTACCCGAACACCGGTCACTACATCGCCGCCAAGCACGGTGTCATCGGCCTGATGCGCGCCTTCGCCGTCGAGCTGGGCCCGCACATGATCCGGGTCAATTCCGTGCTGCCCACCCAGGTCAGCACCACGATGGTGATGAACGACAACACTTACCGGCTCTTCCGTCCCGACCTGGAAAATCCCGGGCCCGACGATTTCGCCCCGATCTCGCAAATGATGCACACACTGCCGGTGCCTTGGGTGGATGCCATCGACATCAGCAATGCTGTCCTGTTCCTCGCCTCTGACGAATCACGTTATGTCACCGGCGTTTCGCTTCCCGTCGACGCGGGCAGCTTGCTCAAATAGGCGCTAACTCCCAGTGAAAGAAGAAGCCCATGCCTGAGTTCGATTACGAAAAGCTGAAGAAGGAAGCCGAGCAGTACATCAAGTTCGAAAAGGACAAGAAGAACCGGATCGCCTACATCACGTTCAACCGCCCGGAAGAGCTCAACTCGACCACGCTGGGCATGCGGCAGAACTACGCGGACCTGATCCACAAGTGCAACGTGGACGACGACGTCAAGGTGGTCGTGATCCGCGGCGAGGGCCAGGATTTCGGCAGTGGCGGCGACCTGCCCGAGCAGCGTCCGATGCTGGAGAACCCCGGCCTGCCGCTGCACCACGAGCTGGCGATCAACGATGACGACGTCAAGTACCCCCCGGGTGGCTCCTATCGGTACCTGTCCACCGTCACCGATTTCTACGCCAAGGCCCGCGCCGGAAACCGTCCGCTGCAGGAGCTTCGCAAGATCAGCATCATCGAGGCCAAGGGCTACTGCTACGGGTGGCACTTCTATCAGGCCGGTGACGCCGACCTGGTGATCTCGTCCGACGACGCCCTGTTCGGGCACCCGGCCTTCCGTTATGTGGGCTGGGGACCGCGGTTGTGGTGGTGGGCCGAGACGATGGGCCTGCGCAAGTTCTCCGAGATGCTGTTCACCGGAAGGCCGTTCAGCGCGAAGGAGATGTACGACTGCGGATTCGTCAACAGCGTGGTGCCCCGCGACCAGCTGGAGGCGGAGACCGAGAAGTACGCGCTGGCGTGTTCGAAGTCGCGCCCGACGGACACCGTCGCGGTGCAGAAGACCTTCCTCGAGCTCTACAAGCAGCACAAGGGCGAGTACTTCGGCAGCCTGCTGACCGGCATGGTCGAGGGCATGTTGCCGATGATCAAGAACGACGCGGAAGAGGTCGACCTCACCGAGGGCACCTTCAGCAAGGGACTCAACCATGTGGTGAAGGACAACGACCTGAACTTCCCGCCGGAGTGGCGTCTGAGCCGCTCGGGCCGCGCGAAGCCCTGACCGATTTCGGCGGGGCGTGCATGTCCGCGCTGACGGGTGTCAGGATCGTCGAGCTATCCGCTTCCGTGGCGGGGGAGTATTGCGGGAAGCTGTTGGCCGATTTCGGCGCCGAGGTCATCAAGATCGAGGCGCCGAAGCGCGGCAGCGCGACCCGTGCCATGGCGCCGGTGCTCGCCGGCGGGTGCGAAGGCAGCGCCCTGTTCGCCTACCTCAACACCAACAAGCGCTCGGTCGTGCTCGATCTCGGCGCGGCGGCCGATGCCGAGCGGCTGCACCGGCTCATCGACACGGCCGACGCGGTGATCGAAGGCCGGACCGCGGGCTGGTCCGCGCAGCACCCGTCCGTGGTCTTCTGCTCCATCACCCCGTACGGGCACGGCGTGTCCGCCGAGTTCGACAATGCCCGCAGCATCAACGTCTTTCACGCCAGCGGGTGGGGCTATCACACGCCGAGCCACCCCGACCCGACCAAGCCGCCGTTGCAGGGGCCCGGCCGCTTCTTGGCCGACTACGAGGCAGGGCTGGAGGCGGCGCTGTGCGTCGCCTCGTCGTTGTGGGGACGTCTGCACACCGGCGGGGGCGAGTTCATCGACATCTCCCAGCAGGCCGTGTTGGTCTCCCGCGCCGATTGCATCCTGGGCCGGTTCGTCACCGGCGAGGTGCCGGCCCACGGTGAGCGGGGGGACTACGATCAGGCGGGGCCGGCGGCGTTCTTCGCCTGCGCCGACGGTTTCGTCTACCTGTACATGACCAGCCGGTCCCACTGGGCCGGAATCAAAACCCTGTTGGGACAACCGGAATGGCTCGACGGGTTCGAGGATGACTGGCTGGAGTTCTCCGTCACCGCCGAGAAGGTCACCAGGTTTCGGCGCGGCTTCGCCGCATGGGTCGACGGCCTGCCCAAAGAGGAGGCCTCGGAACGGGCGCAGCGGCTCGGTGTGCCGCTGGTGCCGGTCAACGGCGCCGCGGACCTGCATCGGTCGCCGCAGTACCGGCATCGCGGTTTCTTCCAGCGGGTGCGCCACCCCGTGCTGGGCGACGCGGCGTATCCGACCGTGCCGTACGCGTTCGGCGCCTCGCCCGCCCGAATCGTCAGTGCCGCACCGCGGCTCGGAGAGCACACCCGCTCGGTCATGCAAAGCGTCGACATCGCGCGCGTCCGGCCGACGGTCAAGCCGGCCCAACTCAAGCCACCCGCGAACCCGCGGGGCGGACCGCTGGAGGGCGTGCGCGTCGTCGAGCTGACCAAGGTGTGGGCCGGCCCGTACGCCGGGAAACTGCTGGCGATGCTGGGCGCCGAGGTCATCAAGATCGAGACTGCCGACAGCCCCGAGGAGATGCGTGCCTACGGCGGCACGGACATCAACCATGCCCCCTTCTTCTTGAGCATCAACCCCGAGATCCTCAGCGTGGATCTCGATATCAAGTCGGCCGACGGGATGGCGCGACTGCGCGCGTTGATCGCCCGCAGCGACATCGTTATCAACAACCTGCGGCCCGGCGCCATGGAACGTCAAGGCCTGGGATACCAACAGCTCACCGAGATCAAGCCCGACATCATCTCCGTGTCGATCAAGATGTGGGGCAACGACGGGCCGCTGGGCCATCAAACCGGTTATGCGCCCTGCTTTGCCGCGCTGGCCGGGCCCGCCGCGCTGGTCGGCTATCCCGGCGGCCCGCCGCTGGGGACCAGCATGCGCTACGGCGATTCAACCGTCGGAGCCGCCGCGGCCTATGCCGCCGTGGTGGCGCTGCTGCACCGGGAGCTCAGCGGCGCGGGGCAATTCGTCGATGTGTCGGCGGTGGAAACGCTGTCTTCGATGATCGGCGACTGCCTGCTGGAGCAGTCGCTGACCGGCCGTCGCCTGGGGCCGACCGGCAATCACCACCCTGACATGTGCCCGCACGGCTGCTACCCGTGTGCCGACGGCGAGTGGATCACGGTCGCCGTTGCCGACGACGCCGAATGGCATGGGTTGTGCGGGGCGCTCGGCGCCGCGACACTGGCGGACGATTCCCGCTACGTGACGGCCGATGCGCGACACCGCCACGTCGAGGCGCTCGACGCGGACCTCGCCCGGCTCACCCAAGGTCAGGACGCGGAGCGGCTCGCGCAGCGCCTGCGGGCGGCCGGGGTGCCGGCCGCCAAGAGCGCGACCGCGGTGGATGTGATTGGCGATCAACGGCTGTGGGACCGCGAGCTGTACCGATTCGTCTCGGATCACCGCGAAGGCCAGCGACCGGTGCTGGGACCGTCCTGGCGGATGGCGCGTTCACCGACGCGGATCGCGCGCGGCGCGCCGGACCTCGGCGAGGACACCGGCTACGTTCTACAGGAGATACTCGGCACGCAACCGACGGGCGGGACATGACGACACTGGCGCGCACAGCGGCCCTGGTCACCGGCGCCAGCAGCGGCATCGGCGCGGCGACGGCCCAGGCGCTGGCTGAACAGGGCGCGGCGGTCGCGTTACTCGCGCGCCGGGCCGAGCGGCTGGCGCAGCTGCGGAACCGGATCGAATCCGCCGGTGGCACAGCGCTGGTCGTGGCCGCCGACGTCACCGATGCCGAGCAGGTGGCGGCGGCCGTGCGGCGCACCGTCGCGGAGTTCGGCCGCCTCGACATCCTGGTGAACAATGCCGGCCTGATGCAGTCGGCGCCCGCGACCGAAGCGTCCCTGCGGGACTGGGATCAGATGGTGTCGGTCAACGTGCAGGGTGTCCTGTACGCGACCCGCGCGGCGCTCCCGCACCTGATCGAGGCGGCCGCCGACTCGCCGCGCGGCGTGGCCGACGTGGTCACCATCAGCTCCACCGCCGGCTGGGTGGCCCGGCCGAACACCGCGGTGTATTCGCTGACCAAATTCGGGGTGAACGCCTTCAGCGAGGGCCTTCGCCAAGAGGTGCTGGGCAAGCGGGTCCGGGTCGGGGTGGTGGGTCCCGGAACCGTCGACACCGAAATCTTTGGCCACCTGGCCGATTCGTACCGGGAGGCGTTCGAGCGGCAGACGGCCGGCATGGTCATGCTGCGGCCCGAGGACATCGCGGATGCGGTGTTGTTCATGGTGACGCGTGATCGCCGGGTGGCGGTCAATCACATGTTGGTGCGCTCGGCCGAGCAGACCTGGTAGCGGCGTGACTTCGGGCTGGGTGATCGGTGACCACCACGGATTGCCGTTCCCCGCCGACCCCGCGTCGTTGCGCAGCGCCGGGGCGGGTTTTTTGACCGACGCGTTTCGGGCCTCCGGAGTGCTGGGACGCAACGGCGTGGCTCGGATCGGCGACTTTCGGGAGATCAGCGGTGGCAGCACCGGGCGCAAGGTGGCGCTGTCGGTCGAATATTACCGGCCCGCACCGGATCTGCACACCGAGCTGTTCGTCAAGTTCTCCCGAGATCTCGACGACCCCGTGCGCGACTGCGCAAAGACACAGATGCAGGCCGAGATTCGGTTCGCTCTTTTGGCACGAGCGCCCGGATTTCCCATCGCGGTGCCCAGCCCGCAGTTCGCCGACTACCACGGTCCAACGGGCACCGGGATATTGATCACCGAACGGATCGGCTTCGGCGCCAATGGGATCGAACCGCAATACCACAAGTGCCTCGACTACGAGATGCCCGAGCCGCTGGAACATTACCGCGCGCTGCTGACCGCGCTGGCGCGCCTTGCCGGAACGCACCGGTCCGGCCGGCTGCCCGCTGACCTGATCGCGCACTTTCCGCTGGATGTGCAGGCCGCGACGGTGGGAGAGCGGGCGCCGCTACCGCCGGGCAAGCTGGAGTGGCGGATCGCACGGCTGGCCGAGTTCATCGCCATCCATCCGGGTCTGGTACCCGCCGGCGTCGGCTCGCCAGAATTCCTGGCGCGCTTGGCCGATGAGGCGCCCCGATTGGCACTATACGAGAATGTGGTCGCCGATCACCTGGCCGCCGACGCCGACTACGTCGCGCTGTGCCACTGGAACGCCAACGTCGACAACGCGTGGTTCTGGCGAGAAGTCGACGGTACGCTGCGTTGCGGCTTGATGGACTGGGGATGCGTCAGCCAGATGAACCTCGGCATGGCGTTGTGGGGAGCGATGTCCGGCGCCGAAAACGAGCTGTGGGAAACCCATCTCGATGACTTGCTGGAACTGTTCGTCGCGGAATTTCACCGCTATGGCGGTCCACGGCTGGAGCCGGACAGGCTGCGCCGGCACACGCTGCTGTATGCGGCGGTGATGGGTGTGGCATGGCTGCTGGATGTTCCGGCGTTGATACGCAGGCGATTCAACAACGCGCCGAGCAGCCGCACCGATCCGCGGATCAGGGACGACGAGAGCGTGCGTGCGCCCCTGCAGATGCTGTCGAACCTGCTGCTGCTGTGGCAGCGCCACCCGCTGGGCGACCTGGTTGACGAGGCCCTGGCCGAGGAGGGGCGCGTCGCCTAGGGCGCGTCGCCGTCAGCCACGCGGAACGCCGCTGTCGATAACCCGACGCGCTTGCTGGATGAACGCGGCTGGGCTGGATTGAAAGCCACAACCCGCATCGGGAATTTTCACAATTCCGGATTTGAGTAACCGCCAAAGCGTTTACGCTACAGACTCGGGCAACGGTACTAGCACAAAGTCGCCAAACAGGGAGGTTTGGAGGCATGTTGTCTCGTGAAAATCTCGTCGCCACAGCTGCTTTGGTGGCTGCGGCGGCGATCGCTGGTATCGGGTTCGCACCGCTGGTCCATGCGGACGATGCTGACTTTATACAGTTCCTAACGGAACACGGCCTCGGCTGCGGTGAAGGTTCAATAAAGTGCAAAAGTGCCGACGATTTGATCCAACTTGGCCACTCGGTGTGCTACGACATCGACGTCAATGGTCAAACCCGGTGCAAGCTGCGGACAAGGCCGTAGAGATCGGGGAAGGCTGGATCAATAGGGAGCAGGCCGCAGATTTAGTCGCCGCGTCCGTCGTCAATTACTGCCCGTGGGATAAAGTGCAGAGCTCAAACGGCACAGGCGACGTCGACACTTAACGGTCGACGGGAGTTTGGTGGCATGTTTGCCCGCATCATCGTGTTCATCGCGGCAACGATTGCGGCGCTCGGAATTACGTCCATTGTTCGGGCGGCGCCGGCCAGCGCGTGCTCGTCAGGCTATTACAAAGCCGCCTCCGGCCACTGCGTTCACCGCCCCGTATGCGCACCGACACCACCGCCGGGTGCAACCGCTGAGTGCGTTGACGGCTGCTACTCGTTTAGTGAAAACCCGGATGAGGACGACACCTGCCATGGACGCGGCGGCGTTCAGAGGGTGTTGTAGTAGCAGCATCAGCTGCGGGCATTTGTGTTATTGGCAGGCTTCAGTTGCCTGCCGCCGTTGGCGCCATGGGCATAGTGCCGTTGGCCGGCTGAGCGCGGGTCAATCCGCCTCGTCGTCCTCATCGCCATCGCGGAGCAGCTTCTCGGGGTGGTGGAAGGTGTTGGTGCGGGGTTGGCCGCGGTCGAGGTGTGGGGGTGGGATCCATTGGGTGTCGCCGTTGGTGTGTTTGCGGGTGGTCCAGCCGCCGGGTTGTAGCAGGCGGTGGTGGGGGCCGCAGGCGAAGGTGAGGTTGTTGATGTCGGTGGTGTGGCACGCGGCCCAGTCAGTGACGTGGTGGAGCTCGCAGTAGTAGCCGGGCACGGTACATCCCGGGGCGCTACAGCCACGATCTTTGGCGTACAACACGATTCGCTGGGCGGGTGAGGCCAGGCGCTTGGTGTGATACAGCGCCAGGGGCTTGCCGTGATCGAAGATCGCCAAGTAATGATGGGCGTGGCGGGCCAGGCGGATCACGTCGCTCATCGGCAGGATGGTGCCGGCGCCGGTCAGGGCGCGCCCGGCGGCGGATTCGAGCTCCTGCAGGGTGGTGGTGACGACGATGGAAGTCGGCAAGCCATTGTGCTGACCCAATTCGCCGGAAGCCAGGAGGCCCCGCAGCGCCGCGTTGAGTCCGTCGTGGTGGCGTTGTGCGGCGCTGCGGCTATCCCGCTCGATGGCCTGCTCACTGGGCGCGCCATCGACGCAGGGGGTGTCGTCGAGGGGATTGCACATGCCGGGGGCGGCGAGTTTGGCCAACACGGCTTCGAGGGTGGCGCGCGCTTCGGGGGTGAGCCACCCGCGCAGCGCCGACATGCCGTCGGGTTGCTGGTTGCCCAGGGTCAGGCCGCGCTGGCGGGCGCGGTCCTCGTCGGTGTAGTTGCCGTCGGGGTTGAGGCAATCGGCCAGGACGGCTGCCAGCTTGTCGAGTTGTTCGGGCCGGTAGCGGGTGCCTTCGGTGGCGAGTTTGGCTTCGGCCTGCTCGCGGGTGGCCGGGTCTATCCAGCCGGGTAACTGGTGGTAGAACTTGCGGATCACCGACACCTGTCCGGGTCCCAGCGTGCCGTCGCGTTGGGCGGCCGCGGTGGCGGCCAAGGCCGGCGCCACGGGTTCGCCGGTCAGGCCGTGTCGCGCGCCGAGATCTCGCGCTTCCTTGATGCGCCGGGACGCTTCGGAGCGGCTGATCAGGGTTGCCTCGGTGATCGCATGCGACAAGGTGCCGCCGAGTTCTGGGGACGGTGCTTGGCGGGCCAGGGAATTGATGAGTGGATGCTCGATGGCCGGCAGCCGGCGACGCACCTTTTCGCAGCGCTCCAGCGTTGCCAACTGCTCGCGGGTGGCCAAGGCTTCGCAGTCATACCCGACCAGAACGTCGAGGGCAGCGTCGATGGTGTCAAACGCCGCCGCAAAGGCCTCCCGGTCTACACTCACACCCCGAAACTATCGGAGGCCACCGACAAGAATCCTGGTTTTGGGACTACTGAAACTAAAGTGGCACACGGGAATTCAGATTTCCAGGTGCTCGTGAACTTAAGCCAGCGGGACAGGCTGGCTGCGCTAACCCCACAATGGGCTGACCGTCAACACCTCGACACCGTCGTCGGTGATGTGCACGGTGTCACGGCGGAACACCGCGCCGATACCGCGCTGCCATACATAGCCGGTGATCGCCAGCACCATCCCGGCCTCGAGCAGGTCGTGTTCGCCTGCGGCCAACAGCGTTTCGGACACCACGGGCGGATCGAACCCCAGTCCGAGCCCGTGCGCGACCGGCATGGGCGGTACGGGCTCACCCGCCGCCTCGTAGGTGGCGAGCAGGTCGCGGGTGGACGCGCCGGGGCGACACGCACCAACCATGCCGTCGTACAACCGATTCGAGCGCCCGAAGAGCGCCCGCACCTCGTCGGCGACGGTATCGCCGGTCGGCCAGGTCCGCCCGACTTCGGCCACATAGCCATTCGCCAGTGCGCCGGCCGCGAACGCGACGAGGTCGCCGGACCGAACCTCGCGTCCAGCGGCGCGACGCCACGCGTGTTCCCGTGACGTCACCCACGCGGCGTCCTGGGTGGCCGGCGTGCTCACCCCGCCCGCGGCCATCGCCTCCATCATCACCCCAGCCAGCGTCCGCTCCGAAACGCCCGGGGCCAATTCGCGTAGCGCAGTGGCCAGTCCGTGTTCGGCGACGCGAACCGCCTGGTTCATCGCCGCAATTTCGTCCGGCGTCTTGATGCGCCGCGCCGCGCGCATCGCCGGCTCGGCGTCAACCAGCTCGGCGTTGGGGAACGCCTCGGGCAGCAACGCGGCGAAAGTCGGTGTGATCGCATCGGTTCCGACCCGCCGCGCCGCTTCGGCGCCATCGATCTTCTTCAGAACGTCGATCAGCGTCAGTGGGTTCCAGGCCAGCCCGTAGAGGTGGTCGTGGCCGATCTCCTCCGGCACGCCCTCGTCGTCGGTGCTGTTGAGATAGATGTCTCCGGTGTCGCGCACCAGCACACACATCGGGCCGAACGGGCGGGTGCCGGCGATCCACAGCTGCGGGGCGCCGGTGACGTAGCGGATGTTGGCCTGCCGGCCCAGCACCAGGATGTCGAGGTTGTGCTGCTCCATCTGAGCCAGCGCCCGTTCCCTTCGGCAAGACCGCAGGTCGCGCGCATCGGGCAGGACCTCAGTCGCCATAGGGAGTATAGGGGTAGTCGGTGATCGGCGCGTAGCCGTCTTCGGTGATCACCACGATCTCCTCACTGCGGTAGCCTCCCGTTCCGTCCTCCCACATCACCGGTTCCAGAACCAGCACCATGCCAGGCGGAAAGACGAAGTTGTCGTCGAACTCCTCGCCGAGATCCGTCCCGATCATCGGCGCCTCGGCGGGATAGGTGCCGATGCCGTGACCCAGGTAGAAATGCGGGAGCCATGGTTTGCGGCCACCGTTGGCCGCGATCGCGGCGCGCGCCAGATCTCCCGACGTCACACCGGCTTTGGTTACGGCGAGCACGGCGTCCAGAACAGTGCGCCACTGCCGGAACTGATCTTGCTGCTGCGGTGTGGGCCGCTCGCCGACGATCCAGGTGCGGCCGAAGTCCGAACAGTAGCCGTGGTAGGTGATGCTGATGTCGGTCCACAGCACGTCGCCGGCGGACAACTCCCGGTCGGTCGGGAGCAGCGGCAGTGCAAGATCGCCGTGCGTCGTCCATACGCCGGCTTCCCGCGAACTCGGCATCACCTGCCAGATGGCCTCCAACATGTTGGTGGTGGCGCCGAGTTCGAACGCGCGACGAACGAAGGTGGCGGAAAGATCGATCTGTCGTACGCCGGGCTTCAGCGCCTTCTGTACGTCGACGATCGCCTGTTCGGTGATGCGGGCCGCCCTGCGAAGACAGGACAGCTCGTCGCGGGTCTTGACCAGTTGCGCGGCGCCGAGCACGATCGCCGCGTCCGTCGGCGGGCCACCCGGGAACAGGGTGGAAGCGGACCGACGCATGGCACCGGTGAGTTCGTCGACGGCGACGCTGGAACCCGGGGGAATGAGACCGGCCAATTTTCGCGCGAAATCCTGTACACCCGAATCGAACTCGAGGTACGCGGGACCGTGCAGATGGTCGTCGGGCACGGGGTACTCCGTGGACGCCCCGCTGCGGAACGGCATGAACAGGTGCGGATGCACGTCGTCGGCGAGCACGACGGCGACCGGGCGCTCGACGTGGGACAGCCCGGCGTCCAACAGCGGCCAGCTGGCACCCGTCGCGTAGCCGACGTAGCCGTTCATCAGCAGGATCAGCGCGTCGACGCCGTGTTCGGCCATGGCGGATCGCAGCCGCGCTCCGATCTCCGTGCGCATGCGGGCCCGGTCCGGCTCCTCCGGTATGTCGAGCACCGAGGCGCGGGGGGCCACCGAGTTCGTCATGCCGAGATCCCCAGGAAGTTCCTGATGTTGCCGCCGACCACCCGAACGGCGTCCTCGGCGCCGACGGCCTCGACCACAGCCGCCAGCGACCGCTCCGAATAGCCGAAAGTGCTTTCATTGTGCGGATAGTCGGATGACCACATCACCTTGTCGATCCCGATCTCGTCGATCTGCCGCAGCCCCAGCGGATCGACCATGAACGAGGCGCACATGTGCGTATCCCAGTAATGGCGGACCTCCCGCTCGGGTTGGTGTGCCAGCATGTGCCGGTAGGAGGCCAGCACGTGCTCGGCGTCCTGCAAGGCCGTCGGCACCCAGGCGATTCCGCCCTCGAACCAGCCGATCCGCAGCCGCGGATGCCGGTCCAGGATGCCGCCGAAGATGTACTTGGAGAACATTTCCCGGAATGAGTCGATGTTGACCATCATGGCCACCGCGACGCTGTTGACCTCGCTGGGAAACTTGGGCTGGCTCTCGCCGATGTGGTGCGTGACGGGCAGCCCGGCCTCCTCGATCTCGTCCCAGACGGCACTCATCGCCGCGCTCGAATAGTCGATGGGCTGGCCGTTGGCGTCGTTGCCGGGGCTGATCGGCATCAGAAACGTCGTGAGCCCCAGCGACTTCAGCTCGGCCAAGGTGCGGCGGGCGCCGGCCGGATCCCACCAGTTGATCAGTCCGACGCCGTAGCAATGCCCGGCGGAGCGTTCCTGAACGCCGGCGATGTGCTCGTTGTAGACGCGAAAGATCCGCTCGCGGATCTGATGGTCGGGATGGTGGAACAGCGCGAGCACCGCGTTGGGGAAGGCCAGTTCCTTGTCGACGCCGTCCTCGGCGAGCTCGCGAACCCGGGCTTCGACGTTGTTGGTGGCCGCCCCGGCCAGATCGTCGTATTGCATGAGCACCGCGCTGAAATCGCCGACCACCGTGGATTGCCCGGGCGGCCCGAGCAGATATGCGCCGTCCTCATACCAAATCCGCGGGGCCTGATCCTTGAGCACGTCGGGAAAGCCTTGGTAGAAGATGTCCTCGGCGACCGAGATGTGGTTGTCGGCGGAGAACACCTCGGTGCCGGCCGGCAGGCCGGTATGGAACTCGGCGGCGTGACCGCGACGATCCTTGGGCGCACCGATCACGCCCGGGGGATACAGGGTGGGGGCTGGGCTGGACATCATCGTCCCTTCGTTGCGATCACTTATCGGCTGAATCAGGGGAGAGCACACCGATCCTTTCCAGGTCGGCAAGGTACTTCTCGATCAACTGCTGCGAGACATGGGGGACTTTGCGCCCCGAGCGTTCGACGGCGGCCCGGAATCGAGCCCCGGGCACCGGCGACCCGGCTATCGCGGTCATGGGTTCACGGTAGACGTCCAGCACCCCGAGGACGGACTGGGCGCGCTGGCGTTCGGGCAACGCGCGCATCGCCGTCTCGAGCCGGGTCAGCCAGGTTGGGTAGTCGTCGATCTTCTGGACCGGATATCCCGCCGCGATGATCCAGTCGACGAAGGTGTCCAGCGAGATTCCGTCGTCGTGCGGATTGGTCGTGTTGTAGGTGTCGAAGCCGCTGCCCTGCCGCGGCCCGATGGCGGCGATCGCATCGGCCAAAAAGTCGACCGACAGACCCTCGTAATGCGGACGGGCTCCCTGTTGATCGGCGGTGCCCCGGTAAAACGAGCGCGGAGCGACACCGGTGACGACCAGGCTGAACAGCAATCGGGTGAAGATGTCGGGCACGTTCAGCTGCCCCGCGTAGCGGCCGTCGGCCAGGATCATGCCGGGCCGGAACACCGCAATCGGTAACCCGCACAAGTCGTGTGCCTCGCGCATCAGGACTTCGCCGGCCCACTTGCTGACCCCGTAGCCGTTGGCGTAGCCGTCGTCGATGGTGCAGCTCGGCACCGAGCGGCGGATGTCGGTGTCCTCGTCTACGAGTTGATGTGCGACAGCGCTGACCCCCATGGTGGAGACGTAGTGAATCGGCTTGAGCCTGGCCGTGATCGCCAGCCGGATGAGTTCGGCGGTGCCTACCACGTTGGGGGTGAACAATTGGCGGTAGGGCAGCACGTGGTTGACGTGCGCCGCCGGGTGCACGACGAGATCGACGGTGTCGGCCAGGCGCCGCCACGTCGACTCATCCAGCCCGAACCGTGGCTCGCCGATGTCGCCCGCGACGACTTCGAGATGATCGGAAGCCAGGGACCGGAACCGTTCCAGCAGTGCGGGATCCGAGCCCAGCGCGGACTCGATTCGCCGACGGGCCTGCGCCGCATCGGCACCCCGGGTGAGGCAGATCAGGGTGCCGTGCTGGCCCGCGAGTTCCTCGAGCCACGCCATGGCAAGGAAGCGGCCCAGGAAACCCGTTGCGCCGGTGAGGAAAACGGTGCGGACCTCGGCCGTCGGCTGTGGCAGCAGCGTCGCTGATTTCAGGATGTCGTCGTCGAGAAACTTGTTCAACGTCAGGTCTGCGGCGTGCACCTCGGCGGTACCGGTGTCGTGCACGGATGCGTAGGTGGGGTGGGTGAGGCCCGGTACGCGCAGACGTTCGATGTGACCGGCGATAGTCACTAAATCCCCGGTCGGGTCGATCACCACGCCGACCGGAACGTCGACGCCGTAGATGTCGGCGAGCAGCGTCGAAAAGGTCAGCGCGGAAAGGGAATCGCCGCCCAGGTCGATGAATCTCGCCTCCGGGGACACGTCGGCCGCGGGTACTCCGAGGGTGGCCTGCACCGCCTTGGCGACGGTGGCCAGCACCGGTTGATCGGCGCCGCCGGTGCGCAGCGCGCGAAGCTGCCCGAGCTGGTCGTCGGCCATGTCCGCATAGAGCCGTTCGAGGCGGCCACCATAGCGCGCTTTGAGCTTGGGCCGCAGGAACTTTCCGACGCCGGACAGCAAGCCATTGGCGAGGCTGAACGGCTCCGTCTCGATCAAAAATTCGCGCGGGATCTCGTAGCCGTTGAGTTGGTTGTCGCGTGCGACCTGCCGCAGCGACCGGGTGATCGCCGACGCGGTCGCGCCACTGTCGGCCGGCACGATCACGGCAAGCAGGAACGAGCGGGCGCTGTTGCCGTAGATATAGATCTGGTGGATCAGCGGGCTGGTCGCATACAGTGCCTCCAGGCGGGAGACCGCGACGAACTCGCCCTGGGCGAGCTTGATCACGTTGTTGCGGCGGTCGACGTAGCGCAACCGGTCCGGGCCGACCTCGGCCATGATGTCGCCGGTCTTGTAGTAGCCGTCCTCGTCGAACATCGTGGCGGTCAGATCCGGGCGGTTGTAGTAGCCGGCCATGAAGCGGGCCGACTTCACCGCCAATTCGCCACGGGGATAGGGCTTGTCGGTATTGAAGTATCCGAGCTCGGGGACGTCGAGGAGCTTGTAGTCGATGACCGGCGGCCGCAGCACGTGCTCGTCGGCGACGATCATCCCGCCGGCGATCTCGGTGGACGAATAGCCGATCAGCAGGTGCTGGTCGAGCACCTCCTCCATGAACTCCTTGATCTCCGGCGACAACGCGGCCGAGCCGCAACCGACCGCCAGCACGCGCCCGCCCAGGATCTCTTCCCGGATGGCCGTGGTGATCTGCGCACCCGCGGCACCGGCGTCCGCACCGGCCATCAGCGCGCGGTCCAGCTCGCGCTGGTAGTGGTGGAAGAACATCTCGCACACCCGCGGCACCAGGCTCATGGAGGTGGGCCGCACCAGCGAGAGGTCCTCGAACAGCGTCGACAGGTCGCTCTTGGCGGCGAAATAACTGACGCCGCCGTTGGCCAGGGTCAGGATGACGTAGCCGTAACCGATCAGATGGCTCATCGGCATGTAGCTCAAAGTGATGACGGGCTGATCGGACTGCGCCAGCCAGGTGCCGATGCACAGGCTTTCGGTGAACATCGCGCCCTTGGGCGTGCCGGTGCTGCCCGACGTGTAGAAGACCCATGCCAATGGGTCCTCGCCCGCAGCGGCGACGTGCAGCGGCGCGGTCGGCTGGATCGCGCCATGGCTGGCGACGGCGTCGATGGTCTCGAGGGTCAGCGCGCTGCCCGCCTGGGACAGCCGGGCGACCGCCGCCTCGAAGGCGGCGCGCTGGTCGTTGTCGCGCGGTTCGTAGTCGAACACGATCAAGCGATCCGGCGCGGTGTCCGCCAACGCCGCCTCGACGGCGCTCGCGAGATTGTCGATGCCCACCGCCAAGATGCGCGGCCGGGTCTCGGCGAGGATCGGCGCGTGTTGTGCGGCCGGCGCGCTGGTCTGCAACGGCACCACCACCGCACCGAGGTGGATGCAGGCGCACTCGATGGCGGTGTAGTCGATGCTCGCGAATCCCAGCACGCAGACGAAGTCCCCGGCGCGAACCGGGAACCGTTCGTGGTGATGCCAATCGGCGGCGATGGCCTGCACGCGCGCCCACAGGTCGGCGTAGGTGATGGCCTCGAAGCGCGGCAAGAAGCGCAGCAGCGAACGCCCGGTTGCCGGGTCGGTGACGACCTCGCGGGCGCGCTGCGCGAGCGCCGGGCGCCCGGCGTAGCCCTGCAGGACGGTCGCCATCACCTCGGCGATCCGCAGCCCCGGAGCGCGTGCGGCGGCGGCGATTTCGTCGTCGGGCTTGGTGTTGCGAAACTGTTCGTCTTCGGCGTACAACCGCTCACGCCGGCGCGCCAGCCGTTCCCACTGGTCCTGTTGTGCGCCCGGGTCTTTGACGTCACTGCGACCGACGAAGGCCATCTGTCACCACTTTCTGATGTCAATCCGGATAGCTGACCCCGGTGAGCTGTTCGGAGAGCTGCCACAGCCCGCGCAGGTCGGCCTCGCTGCGCGCGAGCCGGGGGACACCCGCGAAAGTCACACCGCCCCGGACCGTTTCGTAGAAGCCGCGGGGCCCGTAGTACTTGCCGCCCCGCGCATCCGGCGACACCGCGGCGTAGAGCGTCGGCTTGATGCCCTCGTCGACGTCGAGCCACATGAACGGCAGCAGCCGCCACGTCAGCTGCGTCAACCGGGCCTGCAAGGTCGGCGTGGTGCGACCGTACGACGCGCCACTGAGCAGGTTCGTCTTGGCCAGCCCCGGGTGCGCGGCGTTGGAGATCAACCCCCAACCACCCCGTTGACTGCGCCGATTCAATTCGACGGCGAACATCAGTTGCGCCAGCTTGGCGACGCCGTACGAACGCATGGGCTTGTAGCCGCGTTGGGCGTTGACGTCGCCGAAGTCGAGATTGCCCTGGGTCGCGGCGAGGCTGCTCACCGTCACAACCCGTGCGGAGCCCGCCGCCCGCAGCAGGCCCAGCAACCGTCCGGTCAGCGCGAAATGCCCTAAATGATTTGTGCCGAACTGCAATTCGAAGCCGTCACGGGTCTGCTGCCGGTGTGGGGGCGTCATGACGCCGGCATTGTTGATCAGGATGTCGATCGGGCGGCCTTCGGCGGTCAGCTCCCCGGCCAGCCCGGCCACGCTCGACAGCGACGACAGGTCGAGTTGCCTGATGGCGAGCTTGGCCTGCGGCGCCTCGCGGTGGATGTCCGCGACCGCCCGTTCGCCCTTGGCCCGGTCGCGGACGGCCAGCACCACGTCGGCACCCGCGGCCGACAGCCGCTTCGCCAGGCCGAACCCCAAACCGCTGTTGGCCCCCGTCACGACGGCGAATCTGCCCCGCAGGTCGGGAACATTCAGCGCGAGATCGGGCTTCACCATGTCACGGGCAACTCGTAGAGGCCGTAGGCCAGCGCGTCGTGTTTGAACGGGAGCTCATCCAGTGGCACGGCGAGCCGCAAGGTCGGGACGCGGCGCAGCAGCGTGGGCAAGACGATCTGCAATTCCATGCGGGCCAGCTGCTGACCCACGCACTGGTGGCGTCCGTACCCGAACCCGACGTGTGGCCCGTCCTCACGCAGCAGGTCCAGCCGGTCGGGATTGGGGAATTGGCGCTCGTCCCAGTTCGCGGGGGCGACGTCGAGGATGATGCCGTCGCCGGCGCGGATGGTCTCGCCGCCGATCTCGATGTCCTCGACGGCGATTCGGCGCTGCCCGGTCTGGATGATGCTCAGGTAGCGCATCAGCTCCTCCACCGCGGTGGCGATGACCTTCGGATCGTCGGTGTCGTGCAGCAGCGCGCGTTGCTCAGGATGTTCGAGCAGCGCCGCGATGCTCAGGCTGATCATGTTGGCGGTGGTCTCATGACCCGCGATCAGCACGCCGGTGGCCAACTGCGCGGCCTCGCGGACGCTGATCTCTTCGGCATTGACCCGCTCGGCGAGGTCGGACACCAGATCCTCTGAGGGGTCTTGCATCTTCGCCCGCACCAGATTGGCCAGATACTTCGCCAGCGAGGCGGCGCCCTGGGCGGTGTCATCCTCGGTTGCGTACCGGCCCATGCCCCGTTGGGCCTGCGTCTGGAAGAACTCCGCGTCCTCGTAGGGCACGCCCAGCAGTTCGCTGATGACCAGGGATGGGACCGGCAGTGACAGGGTGCTGACGATGTCGCCGGGCTTCGGGCCGGCCAGCAGGGCGCCGATGTGGTCGTCGGTGATCTTCTGGACCGCCGGCCGCAGCGCCTCAACCCGCTTGAACGTGAACGGTTTCGACAGCATCCGGCGGAACCGGGTGTGTTCTTCGGCGTCGGAGGTGAACACCGAGCGGGGGCGCTTGTGCACCGTGGCCAGCATGCCTTCGTTCCAGTGCGGATAGCCGGGCAACCGGTCGTCGACGCTGGTGCGCGAATCGGTGAACAGCGCGCGTATCGCCTCGTAGCCGTGGATGAGCCAGGGGGTGCTGCCGTCCCAGATCCGCACCCTGCTGAGCTGCTTGTCGGCGTTGAGCTCCAATACGTTCGGCGGCGGGGCGAACGGGCAGCCGGGGGCCCGGGTCATCGGGAACTCCGGGATGTCGGTGGCGGTCGACCCTGCGCTCATCGTGCTCCTCCGTTGTCGGCCTGCGCGGGGGTGTGTCCTGGCCGGCCGCCGGCCGCGCCCACGTGGACCGGCGCCCGCCAGAGGCCGACGATCGCGTCGACCAGCCCTTCGCCGGCCACCGGCCACGCCGACCGCGACCGCGGTCCGTGTTCGGCCAGTGCGCCCTCGTGTTCGGCGCAGGTGTGCATGAGCAGGTTGCGCACCATCACCATCCGTTCGGCACGCACGCGCTTGGGCAGCTCCGGCAGGCAGCGGTCGATGCCGTCTAGCGTGCGCACCAGCAACGGCGACGCCAGGGCGTCTTTGGTGACCACATGCCGGTATGTGGGGTCGGCCATGGCCTGCGCGGCGAACCGGGCGTACCAGGTCGGGGTGCCCAGCGCGGACAGGTGATCGGTCAACGGGCGCACCAGCGCGCCGACCCAGTCCCGCAGCTCGGTTGAATCCCCGATCGCGCCCAGCATCTGGGCGCGTAGTTGCTCAATCGGCTCGCGGTGCTTGCCCTCGATCGCGCGGAGCAGGTCGACCCTGGTGCCGAAGTGGTAGCACGCCGCGGCGTTGTTGCCCTGCCCGGCCGCTTCGCTGATCTGCCGATTGGACACGGCGTACATCCCGCGTTCGGCGAGTAGCACTTCGGCGGCCGACAGGATCGCCTCTCGGGTGCCCATCGACCTGTCCGAGCGGGTGACCCGCTCTGCAGTCATCGCCTCAGTGAACACCTCGCGCCGGGTTAAATCAAGCCATTTATTTATTCGCCGATCGAGGCCGGCCCTCAGCGGTCACCGAAATCCCGGTTCGTCAACGGCATTTCATCGCCGCGACACCCCGGTACGGCGTCCGCGGCATACAGTCATCGCATGAATCCGCTCCAGCGGTGGGTCCGCCACCCGGCGGTCTACCGTTTGCTGATCCTGAACGGACACCGGGTTGTGGAGTGGCTCGAAGGCGCGTGTCGCTTCCTGACCGGCGGGCGGCTAGGTGTTTTGGATTTGGCCGGTCTGCCCAATGTGCGGATCACCATCTCGGGTCGCAAAACCGGTCTCGCCCGCAGCGCCACCGTGCAATACGTGCCGCTTGACGGAGCCCTGTTGTTGATCGGGTCGAACTGGGGGCGCGCACATCACCCGTCCTGGTCGGCGAATCTCAAAGCGGCGCAACGTGTCACAATGCGCCGGCGCGGCCACCGTGGCGTGGCGACGGTGCGGCTGCTCGAGGGCGCGGAGCGCGATGAGGCGTGGGACAAGGCGCTGGCGTGCTGGCCGAACTACCGCTTCGCCCAGGAACGTGCCGGCCGGCGCCGATTTCGGCTATTTCTACTCGCGCCCACCGGGTGACTCAGCCCGCATGGTTCTCGGTCAGGCGCGCGATCTCCGTGCCCCAGACGGATTGCGCACCGGCGTCGCCCACCCGATAGATCTGCACCATCGACGAGATCCCCACCGCCAGAACGACTATCGCGACCAGTATCCGAGTGGCGGCGCGGAACTTGGTGGATCGGCGTTCGAACAGCCGCAAGACGACGAGCACGACCGCGGCCGCCAGCAGCGCGGCGGCGAAGTAGGCCATCAGGCCGCCCCGCTCGGCGTGCTCGCGCAGGATCGGGCTGGGATTCGCCCTCAGGTCGTAGAGCCATCCGCCGGCGTTGATGGTGATGGGCGTCAACACCATGGTGACCACGGCCAGGATCAGCGTCAGCCACAGCAGTTGTCCGCGCCGGGCCGCCGGCCATAAGCCGCAAACGATCACCAGCAGGGCGGTCAGCGGCACGAGTACCAGGACGAAGTGCAGCAGCAGGGCGTGAGCCGGCATGCCGTTGATGACGTTCATGGCGTCCCTCGGTGTGGCAGCGCGGCGCCTACCCGCCGAGCCCCTTCTTGATGGCCGCGTCTTGCTTCTGGCCGACGTCGTTGACGAATTCCGGCGGGGCCAGCGTGTCCGTCGGCCCGTCGAACTCCAGCGTTGCGAGCGCCTTGCCCTCGGTGAAGAGCAGGATCACCACCCCCTTGCTGCGATCGGGGGTGTTGCCCATCAGCATCGTTCCGCCGCTGCCGATGTTGGACGGTTGCGTCGTGGGATCTTTGATCGCACCGCCCTGTTGGCTCTTGGCGGTGTTCAGCGCGTTCGTGGCGGCGTCGGGGTCGTCGTAGACGCCGATGGTGATCTCGATGGCGTGGCTACCATCGTCGTCTTTGAAGGTGGTCGCCACGCCCGGCTGGCCGTTGGGATCGCTGGTCGGGGGAGCGCCGGTGAAGGGAACCGGGGCGTTGATGTCGCCGGCCTGGATCAGCAGCTTGGCGTACTGATTGGGCTGCGCCGGCGGCGGTGAGGCCGGCGCAGCGCCGGGGCTGCTGGGTGCGGACGTAGCCGAACCTGACGTCGACGGCGACGGCTGTGGTTTGTTGTTGCCGCAGCCGACGACCGACACGGCCAGTGCCGTCGTCGCCGCGACACCCGCTATCACCGTTCGTGACATCCTCATCGCATCGAGCTCCTTCCCGGTTCTCCTGGCGACACGTCGGGCCGTCCCACGAATCGCACAGTACATTGCTGCGCGGCATCAGATGCCGCGCAGCGTCCGGAGGAGCCGGCCGCGCTACTCGAGCTGATCGCGCAGGCAGCTCAATGTGTTTGCCAGGATCCGGGAAACCTGCATCTGGGACACGCCGATGCGCTCCGCGATCTGGCTCTGCGTCATGGATTCGAAGAACCGCATGCGCAACACCACGCGTTCGCGCTCGGGGAGGGTGGCAACCAACACCCGCAGCGCCTCCCGGTTGGTGATGTGCTCGATCTGCGGATCGATGTCGCCCACCGAGTCGGCCACCGAGCGAGGCGTTCCCGAACCGTCGGCGCCGAGCGGCGCGTCCAGGGAGTCGAGCCGATAGGCGTCGCCGGCAACGAGGCATTCGACGATCTCCTCGCGCGGAACATCGAGCACCTGCGACAGCTCACCCGCGGTGGGGGCGCGCCCGAGCTGCTGGGACAAATCCG
Organism: Mycobacterium arosiense ATCC BAA-1401 = DSM 45069; assembly: GCF_002086125.1. Lineage (GTDB taxonomy): Bacteria > Actinomycetota > Actinomycetes > Mycobacteriales > Mycobacteriaceae > Mycobacterium > Mycobacterium arosiense. The sequence continues at coordinate 4,468 of NZ_MVHG01000071.1, read as the reverse complement.
CGGTGGTCCTGCTGATCTGCACGTGCAGCTCGCGCAGCCGCCGCGGGACGCGCATCCCCCAGCTGTAGTCGCGGAAGTACCGCCGGACCTCGCCCATCATCGTGGGCACAGCGAAGCCGATGAAGCTGGGGCCCTTCGCGGGGTCGAAGCGGTTGACGGCGTTCATCAGCCCCAGTCGGGCGACCTGAATCAAGTCTTCGAGGCCTTCGCCGCGGCGGGCGAAGTGGCTGGCCACATGGTCGGCCAGCGGCAGGCAGCGGGACACAATGCGCTCGCGCTGCTGGGCGTATTCGTGCGATTCGGCGGGCAACTGCTGCAGTGCCAGGAACATTTCGACGACATCGTCGTACGAATCATCGGATCTTGCGGTCCGCGGGGCCGGGGCCGGGCGGGTTGCAGAAATTACATTGGTCATCGGTTGGCGCACCTGACGTTCACTCGAAGGTTCGGGTAAACGGTTGCGCGAGAACAAATTTGCATTAGTGACTCACTCCTAGAGTCGTCTGCAGGGGGGATGGCAGCTATGCGCACTTCTCGCCTCCACTGCATCTCTATCCGCAGGACGGTCGATTCGCCCAACGCAGGGCTCGAGCGGCGGGTGACTGAGGCGGATTCACCGGAGTCGTACCGAACTCAGCAGCCATGCGGCTGGCTGGACCGCTTTTAGCTAAACGGCGACGCGTCCCAACGGACTTCATTCGAGACTATACGCCCCTGGCCCCTATCCGGCGATCGCTCGAAGCAAACGGATTCAGATAATTCCTGAACAGTTTCCGCGGTGTACAAGTGGCGACCGGCAAGTAGCGGGCCAGCGGGGACCGCGTGCCCCATTGACAGACACACCCCGCCCAGCTGCGGAGTTATCGGCGGTGTTGCGGCCGGTGGTGAAGCGCGCAACGATCTCGGCAAACTAAGGGAGCCTCTTATGCGCTACTTTCAACCCCGAAGCACCTATTCCGCGGTGGCACCGGCGGAGACGTTTCGAGGCGATTGCCCGGCGGGGGTGCGGTGGCGTCACGCGGCGGCGCCCGCGGTGCGGTTGAGCAGCGAAGCCGCGGCGATCAGCGATTCACGCGCTTGACTTGAGCAGGATTGCTGGCGGCGTTCAGCGCGCCATGGCACGAAAACGTCGGCTCGGCGTTCTCATTTCTTGCCCGGCTGGGTACTGTTCGCCTAATGTTCGTGATCACCGTCGTGCGGGCGCCCGTCAACCGACAGCGAGAGCGATTCGCGCACAACACTTTACGTAGCGAACGGCGTAGCCCCCACCGGAGCCATCGATGAACGGCCCCGAGGGTCCGCTTGCCGGTCACGGTGTGGTGGTGTCCGGCGGCAGCCGCGGCATCGGACGTGCGGTCGCGGAACTGCTGGGCAGCCTCGGCGCCGGCGTCGTCGTCAACGGGCGTGACGAGCAAGCCGTGCAAGAAACGGTCGCGGCGATCACGGCGGCCGGCGGGCGGGCCCGCGCGGTGGTGGGAGCCGCGGACGACGAGCGCATCGCCCGATCGCTCGTCGACGATTGCGTGAGCGCGTTCGGGCGATTGGACACGCTGATCAATTGCACCGGGATCGCCGAGCCGCCCGGTTCATCGATCCTGACGATCTCCCCGGACGAGTTCGACCGTTTGATCAGCGGCCACCTCGGCACGGCGTTCCACACCTGCCGGGTGGCCGCTCCGGTGCTGGCCGCTCAGGGGCACGGGGCCATCGTCAACACCAGCTCGGTGGCGTTTTTGGGTGACTACGGCGGCACCGGATATCCGGCGGGCAAGGGCGCCGTCAACGGCCTGACGATGGCCATCGCCGCCGAACTGAAGCCCTACGGCGTGCGGGCCAACGTGGTCTGCCCCGGGGCCAGGACCCGGCTGTCCACCGGTGCCGAGTACGAGAAGCACATCGAAGACCTACACCGCCGGGGGTTGCTCGACGAGACGACCATGCGGGCATCGCTCGACAGCGCTCCGCCCGAGTTCGTCGCACCGGTCTACGCGTATCTGGCCAGCGACCTTTCGCGTGACGTGACGGGCCGAATCCTTGTTGCCGCAGGCGGTTTCGTGGGAAGCTTTGACCGCCGAACGCCCCGGCTGCTGGGCTACCGCGACCACCATCACGCCGGCCCGTGGTCGCTGCAGGAGGTGCACAAGATGGTCGGCGGCGCGTGCGCCGACGAGCCGGGCGGAAAGTCAGCGATCTGACACCACGTACTGGCGATGCTGACGAAGACCTCCGGATCGCGTTACCGCCCCGATGGACGGCACGCCGGTCTGGCCGGGTCCGACCGGACACGCGAACAAATATGTATGGTCAGGCCCGGGGGCCCGACCGCGCAGTCAGGACGCTTTCGACGACCGGTGGCGCGTTCGGGGCGGCTCGGACGCGCCGAGGGCATCCATGGCTCGGACCAGCTGCGGGTAGGCGATTGCCGGCCCGATCCAGCGGGTGAGGTAGCGGCGCAGATCGGCGCCGCTGCGCGGTGGCCGTCCCGGGTCCGCCAAAAAGGAATGCAGAACCCGCAGCGAGAATTCGTTCAGCTCGTCCAGGCCAGCGTCATCGAAACCGTAACGGTCCCAGTCGATGTCGTAGCGGAGAAGCATCGAACGACCGAACGCCAACGCGGTATCGGAGATGATCGAAACCTTCTGGCCGCCGCGGTGGCGCTGGTTGAGCACGAATTCGACCTGGTTGTCCGAGGCCAGCTCTTCGACGGCGAACGCCATGCCCTCGGTGATAGCCACCACCGGATCGGTGACGCCTCCGAGATGGGCGGCCATGCGATCGAGGAAGCCGTCGGCCGACCGCATCGCCGACGCCACCAATAAGGCCTGCGTACCGGGGAAGTACCGATACACGGTCTGGCGGGTCACCCCCAGCGCCCGCGCCACATCGGCGATCCGCATCGCCGAGCCGCGTTCGTCGATGATCTTCTCGGCGGCGTCCAGGATGCGCTCGATAGCCTCCGCGTCCGACGCCGGCGTGTTTCCTGCCCAACCGTGACTGCGCATGATTAGCGGAAGGCAAACCCGTAGCCGATGAACCCCACCGCTGGATCATATCGTCTGCCGCGACGGCATCGGTGCGGAAGCCGGCCTACACCGGCTAGCCGCGCCTATTGCCCTGAGGCGCGGCAGTTTTCAGGCCACCGAGGCGGCCAGGATCAGGTTGACCGCCTCGTCGAGCTGCCCGGAGATCTCGGCGAAGCTGACGAACCGGGCGGTCATCAGCGCACCCGAAAAGGTCATCTGCAGCGTGGATTTCACGGCTCGGGGCCAGCCCGGACCGAGCGCGGCCCCGATCCGCTTGGCCACTTCCTCGCCGATCTGCTCGCGAAGGGGGGTGACCGCGGGATCGTCGGCCATCAGGGCGGCGCCACAGGCGGCGGTCAGCTCCGGCTCGTCGGCGACGACGACCGCCATGTCCCGCAGGGTCGCGCTGACCCGGGTTTTGGTGGTGTCGTTGACGTCGGTATGCAGCGGCAGGTCCCGCAGGAAGCGCAGATACACCGCCGCGACCAGCGCGCTTTTGGATGGGAAGTAGGTGTAAGCACTGGCCGGTGACACCCCGGCGCGTGTCGCCACTGCGCGCATCGTCAGGTTCGCGTAGGAAGATTCCCGCAGCTCGGCCAGCCCGGCATCGAGGACCTTGCGGATGGTCTGCCCGGGCCGGCGGTCGGACCGGCGGGCCGCGCCGGCGGACTTCCCGGCAACCACCGGCGGCGCATCTCTAGACACCCGTCCAGTGTAGGAACGGTGTCCGGCCGACCACCAACGCGCATTGGGCGCGGTCGGCGTGATCGCCGGACCGCAAAGGCCAGACAGCTGTCCAGAAGATTTCGAGTTCTACAGTGGCGGCTATGGGCGAAGCGGACCGGCGTCGCTGGGACGAACGGTACGCGGCCAAGGGGCCGCCGCCGTTGAGTTCGGTTGCGCCGCCCGGCGTTTTCGCGGGCCATGCGGAGGTGTTTCCCGCCGCGGGCCGGGCCCTCGACCTGGCCTGCGGGCAGGGGACCGGCGCGGTCTGGCTGGCCGCGCGCGGCCTGCAGGTGGTGGGGTTCGACGTCTCGCCGGTGGCCATCGGCCATGCGCGGGAGCTGGCCCAGCGTGCCGGGGTAAGAGACCGCTGCCGCTTCGACGTGGTCGATCTCGACGCCGGTCTGCCCGCGGGGCCGCCGGTCGATGTCATCCTGTGCTGCAAGTTCCGGGACCCTCGCCTCGACCGGGCGATCACCGAACGGCTCGCGCCGGGCGGCCTGCTGGCGATCGCCGCGCTGAGCGAGGTCGGGGCGAGCCCGGGTCCCTTCCGCGCCCTGGCGGGGAGCTGTCCGCCGCCTTCGCCGCGCTGGACCCGATCGGCGCCGGCGAAGGCGACGGTCAGGCGTGGCTGCTGGCCCGGCGCTAGTGTCCTGAGTCGTTAATTCGTCGGCAGTAGTTGGCGATGCTGTCCAGGATTTGGTCGGCGGTCTTGGTCCACA
>NZ_MVHG01000070.1 GCF_002086125.1 Mycobacterium arosiense ATCC BAA-1401 = DSM 45069 | reverse complement strand
CGCGTCCAACGCCGACGACAGCGCCTCGCGATCAACCACTGCTCCCACACCCTCAAACTAGCCACCCCCACCGACATAACCCGGCCCACAAGCCGCCATAGATTCACACTCGCGCAATTGATTTCGCTAAAAATCCAGCCCCGAGAACATCAGCCGGTTGGGGTCGTACTTCTGCCGGACGGTCGTCAGCCGCGACAGGTTCGGGCCGTAGTAGCGCGTCGGCGCGGTGTTGGCCTCCAGGTAGTTGACGTAGCCGCCGACCGAGAACTGTTGTACCGCTTGATGCGCGGCGCCCACCCAGGTGTTGGCTGCGGAGACCTGGGTGGCGGCGGGCTCGACGTACCACTGCACCACCGCGGACTGAGTGCGCCACGGAAACGCGGTGTCGCCCGGCGCGACGTCGGCGACCGCGCCGCCCAGCGGGTCGATCAGGACCGAGGCCTGCCCCGCCCCGGAGGCCGGCCACTGCCCGGCCGCGGTCGCAATGGCGTGGGCCGCAGCGGAAGTCATCGGCCCGATCACATCGGAGCCGGCCACGAAGCCGCGCGCCGGGCTGGTCGCGCTGCCACCGGCCAGATAATTCACCAGGTCCATGTGGCTCAGCGTCTTGTTGGTCACGGCGCTGGGCGCCAACCCCACCGCCGATTTCAGGGCGTCGGCCACACCGGAACCCGTCCCGGCCGGACACGTCGCCAGCACATGGCAATTCGCCTGTGCCGAGCCGACCGACAGATCGACCATCCCCCAGGTGTTGCGGTCCGCGCCCGCCAGCCAGGACTGCCAGCCGGTGAGCACCTGCACCGCCGACGACGGCGGGAAGTCCAGCCGGACCAGGTCGCTGTCCGCGGTGGCGAAGGTCGCGAAGGTCATCGAGGTCGTCACCCCGAAATTGCCGCCACCCCCACCACGCAAGGCCCAGAACAGATCCGGGTTGTCGCCGGCCGACGCGGTGACCACGTCGCCGCTGGGCAACACCACGGTCGCGGATTGCAGCGCGTCGCAGGTGAGCCCGGCACGCCGGGCGTCGGCCCCCACACCGCCGCCCAGCGCGAGCCCCGCCATGCCGACGGTCGGACAGGTGCCCACGGGAACGGCGCGGCCCGCGCCGGCCAGGGCCTGATGTACCGCATACAGATTGGTCGCCGGAGTCACCGTGACGCTGTTGCCGTCGAAGTTCGCCCCGCCTGGCAGGCCGCGCAGATCCAGCACCACGATGCCGTTGGCGCTGGACGCACCGACGTACGAATGACCGCCGCCGCGCGGTGCGATCTTGAGGTTGTTGGCCTTCGCGAAGGCGACCGCCTTCTGCACATCCGCCTGTGACGAAACCCGAACTACCGCAGCGGGATTGGAGCCGTTGTAGAGCGAGTTGAAAACTTCTTTCCCGGTGGAGAATTGGGCGCCGTTGGCCGGCAACAGCACGCTGCCGCCGATCGAGGAGGCCAGCTGACCCCAGCCGGCGGGGTCCGCGGCCGCCGGGGCGGCGCCGAACATTGCTCCCGTCGCCAACGTTACGGCGCCGCGAAGAAACGTCTGACGCGAGATCTCGTGATGGGTCGAGCGGGTCGTCATGGGGCGGATTCTGGTTGATCTCCCGCCGAGAAGTCCGGTGCCGCCGCCCGTGTTAAGTCACAGTGTGGCCTCGATCGGCCGAGCGGCCTTGCACAATCGGGGGAGCGTAATAACGGACGCCGCGCTGGCCGCGACCTCACGAAACGCTTATTGTGCGAACCTTCACCTCACCGTGTCGTAAACGTGACAGTCATGGCTCAGAGTTCGTAGGCGTGATTCGAGTGCCTCAGACGCACTCCATGGCGGACGGGGAGGCTGGCGTGAAGGCACTTGCACGAACTCATCAAAGGATCTGGGTTTTGCGTCATCAGCCCTTCACCATCCGCCTGCTGGCCGCGGCCGCCGCCCTGCTGACCGTGGCCTCGGCGCTTGCGGCGCCGGCCGAGGCGGAGGGCAACGGCGACGACTTCATCGACGCGCTCAACCACGCCGGCATCGACTTCGGCGAGCCCGGCAACGCGATGTCCGTGGGCGAATCAATCTGCCCGATGCTGGCCCAGCCGGGCGGCAATTTCGCGGCGGCCGCGTCCAGCGTCGCGGGCCGGGGCATGTCGCCCACGATGGCCCGCATGTTCACCACGATCGCGATCCAGACGTACTGCCCCGAGGAGATGGCAAACATCGCCAACGGCAACCTGTCCGGCGCCATGCCACAGGTTCCCGGCATGCCCGGACAAGTCCCGGGGATGACGAGCCAGATGCCCGGGATGGCGGGCCAGATTCCCGGGATGGCCGGGCAGGTCCCGGGCATGACGGGGCAGATTCCGGGAATGCCCGGGCAGGTCCCGGCTCTGCCGACGTACTAGCGGGTGCCCAGCGGGTCGATGGTCCACGCGATATAGAACATCACGGCCGCGACCGCCGCGGTGGTCACGAAGTCGATTCCCTTGCCGCGCACCACCAGAAGGCCGGCGCGGTCCTCGGACAGCAGCAACCGCAGCAGCGCCGCCACGCCGACACCGACGCCGATTAACAACGAACCGCGACGCCAGAAGTTGGCCCCCACCAACGCCAACGCCGTCGCAAAGATCAGGCCCACCAACAGAATTGGCCACTGGGCCCGCAGCAGGGTCCGCGCGGTCATCCCCGCTCGGCCAGTTCGACGACATTGGTCAGCAGGAACGCGCGGGTCAGCGGGCCGACTCCGCCCGGATTCGGCGACACGTGGCCGGCCACCTCCCAGACGTCGGGGTGGACGTCGCCGGCGAGCTTGCCGTCCACCCGGCTGACGCCGACGTCGAGCACCGCGGCGCCGGGACGCACCATGTCGGCGGTCACCATGTGCGCCACGCCGACGGCGGCGACGATGATGTCGGCCTGCCTGGTCAGGGCCGGCAGATCGCGAGTTCCGGTGTGGCACAACGTCACCGTCGCGTTCTCGGAGCGACGGGTCAGCAGCAGGCCGAGCGGTCGGCCGACGGTGACACCACGGCCGATGACCACCACGTGCGCCCCGGCGATCTCCACGTCGTAGCGGCGCAACAGATGCACGATGCCGCGGGGGGTGCACGGCAGCGGGGCCGGGTTGTTGAGCACCAGCCGGCCCAGGTTGGTCGGGTGCAGACCGTCGGCGTCCTTGTTCGGGTCGACCCGTTCCAGCGCCGCGTTCTCGTCCAGGTGCTTGGGCAGCGGCAGCTGCACGATGTAACCGGTGCAATCCGGGTTGGCATTGAGCTCGTCGATGGTCTCGTTGAGCGTGTCGGCGCTGATGTCGGCGGGTAGGTCGCGGCGGATCGAGGTGATGCCGACCTTCGCGCAATCGGCGTGCTTGCCCCGCACGTACGCCTGTGAGCCGGGGTCATCACCCACCAAGATGGTGCCCAGCCCCGGGGTGCGGCCCGACGCGGTCAAAGCGGTCACCCGCTTTTTGAGGTCGACGAAGATTTCGTCGCGGGTGGCCTTGCCGTCCAGCGTGATTGCTCCCACGCTGACAGTCTGGCAGACCTCGACGATGGCGACCCGCCGCGCCCGGCTTCGCCGCGCTTGCGATCGCCAGATACCGACGATGGCGACCCGCCGCGCCCGGCTTCGCCGCGCTTGCGATCGCCAGATACCGACGATGGCGACCCGCCGCGCCCGGCTTCGCCGCGCTTGCGATCGCCAGATACCGACGATGGCGACCCGCCGCGCCCGGCTTCGCCGCGCTTGCGATCGCCAGATACCGACGATGGCGACCCGCCGCGCCCGGCTTCGCCGCGCTTGCGATCGCCATTAGGCTCCCGGGTATGGCTAGTCCCCCGGACGTGCTCAGCCCCGCGAAGCTCGGGCCGGTCACGCTGCGTAACCGCACCATCAAGTCCGCCACGTTCGAGGCTCGCACGCCGGAGGCGCTGGTGACCGACGACCTCATCGAATACCACCGGCAACCGGCCGCCGGCGGGGTCGGCATGACGACGGTCGCCTACTGCGCCGTCTCCCCCGGCGGGCGCACCGAGGGCAACGGCATCTGGATGCGGCCGGAGGCGGTGCCCGGCTTCCGCCGGCTCACCGACGCGATCCACGCCGAGGGCGCGGCGGTCAGCGCGCAGATCGGCCACGCCGGCCCGGTGGCCAACGCCAAGTCCAACAAGGCCAAGGCCCTGGCGCCGGTCCGGTTCTTCAACCCCATCGGGATGCGCTTCGCCAAGAAGGCGACCCGCGAGGACATCGACGAGGTGATCGCCGGGCACGCGAACGCCGCCCGGCTGGCCATCGAGGCCGGCTTCGATGCCGTCGAAATCCACCTGGGCCACAACTATTTGGCGAGCTCGTTTTTGTCCCCGCTGATCAACCGCCGCGACGACGAGTTCGGCGGATCGCTGGAAAACCGGGCCAAGGTCGCCCGCGGCATGGTGATGGCCGTTCGGCGCGCGGTGGAAAAGGAGGGCACCCCCATCGCGGTGACCGCGAAGCTGAACATGGCCGACGGCGTTCGCGGCGGCATCAGCACCGAGGAGTCGCTGACCACCGCCAAGTGGCTGGAGGAAGATGGCGGCCTGGACGCGATCGAACTCACCGCGGGCAGCTCGCTGGTCAACCCGATGTATCTGTTCCGCGGTGACGCGCCGCTCAAGGAGTTCGCCGCGGCGTTCAAGCCGCCGCTGCGCTGGGGCATGCGCATGACGGGTAAGAAGTTTTTGCGCGAGTACCCCTACCGCGAGGCGTATCTCTTGCGCGACGCCAAGCTGTTCCGCGCCGAGCTGAAGCTGCCGCTGATCCTGCTCGGCGGCATCACCAACCGCGAGACGATGGACCTGGCGATGGCGGAGGGATTCGAGTTCGTTGCCATGGCCCGCGCGCTGCTGGCCGAGCCGGATCTGATCAACCGGATCGCCGCGGACGGTGCCGGGCACCAGGTGCTTTCGGCCTGCACGCATTGCAATCAGTGCATGCCAACGATCTACACCCGGACGCACTGCGTGGTCACCGGCGCGCCCGATGTGGCAGTTGGCGCTGCCCGGTAATCCACAGGGGCGCAAGCTACAGTTGTGGCGATGTCAGCACCAGCCCCGCCAACGCTAACCGTCCACCACGAAGGATCGGAACGCACCTTCGCAGCGGGCCACGACGTAGTAGTCGGGCGCGATCTGCGAGCGGACATGCGTATCACCCACCCGCTGATTTCGCGTGCCCACCTGCTGCTGCGTTTCGACCAGGGCAAGTGGCTGGCCATCGACAACGGTTCGCTCAACGGGACTTTCGTCAACGGCCGGCGGGTACCGGTGGTGGAGATCCACGACGGGCAGACCCTCAACATCGGCAACCCGGACGGACCGCTGCTGACGTTCGATGTCGGCCGCCACCAGGGCATGGCCGGGCGCCCGCCCCGCACCGAATCGATGAACATCCCGGTGGCGGCGCCGCCCAAGGCCGCGGCGTGGTCGGCGCAACCGGCCCCGCCGGCCGCGGCGCCACCGCCGCCGCCGGGCCGCGCGCCGAGCTGGGCGGCGCCGCCGCGACGGCCGCAGCCGGCACCCGTGCAGCGCCAACACCCGCCGGGACAAACGATGTACGGCGGCGGCGGTGCCCGCCCGCCCGCGTTCCCGCACGGCGCGCCGCCGCCGCACGCCGCCCCGCCGATCGCGCAGATGCCGGCCGTCGGGACCCCGCAAACCCAGATGGCCCCCGTCTCTGCGAAGCCGCCCGAGGTGGCGAACCTGGCCACGAAGATGTTCCAGGCGCTGCTGCCCTCGCGCTCCGGCGCCATCCAGAAGCCGGCCGGGTCGCAAACCATCGGCCGGGCCACCGACAACGACATCGTCATCCAGGACGTCCTGGCCTCGCGCCACCACGCCTTCTTGATCCAGACGCCGCTGGGCACCGAGGTCCGCGACGCGCACAGCGTGAACGGAACGTTCGTCAACGGTGTCCGGGTCGGGTCGGCGGTGCTGACCGAGGGCGACGTCGTCACCATCGGCAACGTCGACTTGGTGTTCACCGGCGACAACCTGGTCCGGCGCACCGAGGCGGCCACCCGCACCGGCGGGCTCGAGGTCAACTCCGTCTGCTACACCGTCGACCACGGCAAGCAGCTGCTCGACCACATCTCGCTGACCGCGCGGCCCGGAACGCTGACGGCCATCATCGGCGGGTCGGGCGCGGGCAAGACCACGCTGTCGCGGCTGATCGTCGGCTACACCAGCCCGACGTCGGGCACCGTGACCTTCGAGGGCCACAACATCCACACCGAGTACGCCTCGATGCGCAGCAGGATCGGCATGGTCCCACAGGACGACGTGGTGCACCGCCAGCTGACGGTCAATCAGGCGCTGAATTACGCGGCGGAGCTGCGCCTGCCACCCGACACCAGCAAAGAGGAGCGAGCCCGCGTCGTCGCGCAGGTGCTCGAGGAACTCGACATGACCCGGCACGCCGAAACCCGGGTGGACAAGCTCTCCGGCGGCCAGCGCAAGCGCGCCTCGGTCGCCCTCGAGCTGCTCACCCAGCCGTCGCTGCTGCTGCTGGACGAGCCGACGTCCGGCCTCGATCCGGCGCTGGACCGCCAGGTCATGCTGATGCTGCGCCAGCTGGCCGACGCGGGCCGCGTCGTGCTGGTGGTCACCCACTCGGTGTCGTATCTGGACGTGTGCGATCAGATCCTGCTGGTCGCGCCCGGCGGTAAGACCGCGTTCTGCGGGCCGCCGGATCAGGTCGAGGCCGCCATGGGGACCCGCAACTGGGCCGACATCTTCGCCAAGGTCGGTGCCGATCCGGACGAGGCCAACCGCCGCTTCAAGGAGCGCAACCAGCAGTCGTCGCAGCCACCGACCCCGGAGAGCCCGGCGGATCTGGGCGAACCACCCCAGACCGACCTGTTCCGGCAACTGTCCACGATCGCCCGGCGCCAGGTTCGCCTGGTCGTGTCCGACCGCGGCTACACGATCTTTCTGGCGGTCCTTCCGTTCCTCATCGGCGCGTTATCGCTGACGGTGAAGGGGCCCCACCCCGGCCTCGGCCCGGCCGACCCGATGGGGCCCGCGCCGACGCAGCCGCAGTACATCATGGTGCTGCTCAACATCGGTGCCGTCTTCATGGGGACCGCGCTGACCATTCGCGATCTGATCGGCGAGCGAGCCATCTTCCGGCGGGAGCAGGCGGTCGGCCTGTCCACCACCGCCTACCTGCTGGCCAAGATCGCGGTGTTCTGCGTCTTCGCCACCGGCCAGGCGGCGATCGCCACCATCATCGTGCGGCTGGGCAAGGGGGCGCCGACGGCGCATCCACAGTTTCTCGGCAACTCGACCTTCTCGCTGTTCGTCACGGTCGCGGGCACCTGTGTGGCGTCGGCCATGCTGGGCCTGCTGCTGTCGGCCCTGGCGCAGTCCAACGAACAGATCATGCCGCTGCTGGTGGTGTCGATCATGTCGCAGCTGGTGTTCTCCAGCGGCATGATCCCGGTGTATCAGCGCATCGGCCTCGAGCAGCTGGCGTGGCTGACGCCCGCCCGGTGGGGCTACGCCGCGGGCGCCTCCTCGATCGACTTCCCGTCGCTGGTCAAGGTCAAGCAGATCCCCACCAACGACCCGATCTGGCAGCACTCCAAACACATCTTCGTGTTCGACATGCTCATGCTCGCGGCGCTGTCGATCGGCTATACCGGCTTCGTCCGCTGGCACATCCGGCTGAAGCGCTAAACACCGATCCGCGCGCAACCACCCCTAACCTGGACGTGATGACTGGACCCGCGCGGCCCGTGCTGACCGCTCGAGCTGACCGATCCGAAGGAAGCTTCGCCGCCGGCCGCGACGTGGTCGTCGGCAGCGACCTGCGCGCCGACCTGCGCGTCGCACACCCGTTGATCGCCCGCGCGCACGTGCTGCTGCGCTTCGATCAGGGGCGGTGGCTCGCCGTCGACAACAACACGCTCAACGGGGTCTACCTCGACGGCCGGCGGGTGCCGGTCGTCGACATCCGCGACGGCCAGACCATCAACCTCGGCAAGCCCGACGGCCCGCGGCTCACCTTCGAAGTGGGCCAGCACACCGGCAGCGTCGGGTCGCTTCCGCCCGCGGCCGCCCCTCCCCGGGCGCTCGCGCCTCCCCCGGGGCCACCCGGCCCGCCGCCGTCGCGGCCCTTCCGTCGGCGAGGCCCCGCACGGCAGCCCGGGCCAGCCGCCTATGGCCCGCCGACCCGGACCGGGCGCGGCGACGGCGTCGGGGAGTTCCCGACGACACGGGTCGGCGTCCCGGGGCGGCCATCCGACCGGCGGCCCGCGCCGGCACGCGGCGCCTCGATCGGGCGCGCGCTCAACAACGACATCGTCATCCACGACGTGCTGGCCTCACGCCACCACGCCTTTTTGACGCCGACGCCGACGGGCGCGGAGATCCGCGACGCGAACAGCAGCAACGGCACCTTCGTCAACGGCGTCAAGGTCGGGTCGGCGGTGCTGTCCGACGGCGACGTGGTGACGATCGGCAACGTCGACCTCGTCTTCGCAGACGGGGTGCTGGTTCGTCGCCAGGAGGCGGCCACCCGGGCCGGCGGCCTGGAGGTGCGCGAAGTCAATTTCGGCGTCGACGGCAAGACCCTGCTGGAGCGGATCTCGCTGGTCGCCCGGCCGGGCACGCTGACCGCGCTGATCGGCGGTTCGGGCGCGGGCAAAACCACGCTGTCGCGGCTGATCGCCGGGTACGCCACCCCGTCGTCGGGATCGGTCACCTTCGAGGGGCACGACATCCACACCGAATACGCGTCGCTGCGCACCAGGATCGGAATGGTCCCCCAGGACGACGTCGTGCACCGCCAGCTCACGGTCAGCCAGGCGCTCGGCTACGCCGCCGAGCTGCGCCTACCGCCCGACACCAGCAAGGCCGACCGCGAACAGGTCGTCGCCCAGGTCCTCGACGAGCTGGGCCTGACCGAGCACGCGAACACCCGGGTCGACAAGCTCTCCGGCGGGCAGCGCAAACGCGCCTCGGTCGCCCTGGAGCTACTGACCGGGCCGTCGCTGCTGATCCTCGACGAGCCGACCTCCGGGCTGGATCCGGCGCTGGATCTACAGGTGATGACCATGCTGCGACAGCTGGCCGACGCCGGGCGCGTCGTGCTGGTGGTCACCCACTCCCTGACCTACCTTGACGTCTGCGACCAGGTGCTGCTGATGGCGCCCGGCGGCAAGACGGCGTACCTGGGCCCGCCCGGGCAGATCGGCGCGGCCATGGGCACCACCAACTGGGCGCACATCTTCGCCAAGGTGGGCGCCGATCCCGACGAGGCCAACCGCCGCTTCCTTGCGCAGAACCGGCCGCCGCCGCCCACCCGGACCCAAGCGCCGGGGAAGCTGGGCGCCCCGGCGCACACCAGCAAGCGCCGCCAGTTCTCCACGATCGCCCGCCGCCAGATCCGGCTGGTGGTCTCCGACCGGGCCTACTTCACCTTCCTGGCGGCGCTGCCGTTCGTGATGGGCGCGCTGTCACTGGCCGTTCCCGGCAGCGTCGGATTCGGTTACGCCGATCCGGTCAGCGAGTCGGCCGGCGAGGCGGGGATGATCCTGACCCTGCTCACCATGGCCGCGGCGTTCATGGGTACCGCGCTGACCATCCGCGACCTGATCGGCGAGCGAGCCATCTTCCGGCGAGAACAGGCGGTCGGCCTGTCGAGCACCGCCTACCTGCTGGCCAAGGTCGCGGTGTTTTGCACCTTCGCCGTCATCCAGGCGGCCATCGCCACGGCGATCGTGGTGCTGGGCAAGGGGCCACCGACGCGGGGCGCGGTGCTGCTGGGCCCCTCCAGTTTCGCGGCCACCCTCGAGTTGTTCGTCGGGGTCGCGGCGACGTGTGTGGCCTCGGCCATGCTGGGCCTGCTGCTCTCGGCGCTGGCGCGTTCCCACGAGCAGATCATGCCCCTGCTGGTGGTGTCGCTGATGATGCAGATGGTGCTCTCCGGCGGCATGGTGCCGGTGACCCACCGGATGTTCCTCGATCAGCTGTCCTGGCTGCTGCCCTCGCGGTGGGGGTACGCGGCGCAGGGGTCGACGGTCGACCTGTGGACGGTGTCGCCCGGCCCGCAGAGCCCGCGCGACAGCCACTTCCAGCACACGCCGACGGCCTGGCTGTTCGACATGGGCCTGCTCGCGGTGCTCACCGTGGGCTACGCCGCGATCGTGCGGTGGCGCATCCGGCTCAAGCGCTGAACGCGGGCCGCAACGCGCGATCAGCTCGCGGCCAGGGTCTCCAGGGCGTACTCGCTGACGGCGATCAGCGCGTCTCTGGCCGACCGGCGATCGCGGGCGTCGACCGTGATCACCGGGATGTGCCGGGGCAGCGTCAGCGCCTCGCGCACCGCCTCGACGGGATAGCGTGGTGCGCCGTCGAATTCGTTGACCGCGATCAGAAACGGCAGGTTGCGGTGTTCGAAGAAGTCGACGGCGGCAAAGCTGTCCTGCAGGCGCCGGCAGTCGACCAGCACGACCGCGCCGATCGCGCCGCGCACCAGGTCGTCCCACATGAACCAGAAGCGGCGCTGCCCCGGCGTGCCGAACAGGTAGAGCACCAGGTCTTCGGCCAGGGTGATCCGCCCGAAATCCATCGCGACGGTGGTGGTCCGCTTGTCCGGGGTGGCCTCCAGCGCGTCGACGCCGGCCGAGGCGTCGGTGAGCATCGCCTCGGTGCGCAGCGGCATGATCTCCGATACCGCGCCGACGAAGGTGGTCTTGCCGGCCCCGAATCCGCCGGCGATCACGATCTTGGTCGACGCGTGGGCGCCGGAGTCGGGCTGCACCTCAGAGTGCGCGTAAGCCACGCAGTGTCCTTCCTATGAGTTCCTGGCGCTCATCTCTGCTCGACCGCTCAGACAACGTCTTGTGCACCCGAAGGTAGCCGGACAGCACCAGATCTCCGACCAGGACGCGCGCGACGCCGAGCGGAAGGTCCAGGCGGGCCGAGATTTCGGCGACCGACGGGTGCTCGACGCAGAGTCGAATGATTCTGCCTCTCGTGTCGTTCGGCGGCCACCGGTGGGCCAGGCCGGCCTGCAGCGCCTGAATCGGCGCTTCCAGCGGAAGGTCGACGTCGGTGTCGGTCCGTCCCGATGTCAGGGTGTACGGGCGGACCAGGTTCCCCTTACGATGCGCCGGCCAGGTCTCGGGGGTGTCCATCACGGCTCACGAGTGCTGCTGCACGGCGGACCGGCGGGTCGACTGCACCACGCCGCCCACCCGTTCGACGAGGACGGCCATCTCGTAGCCGATCTGACCGATGTCGCACGACGTCAGGGCCAGCGTCGCCAGGTGCGAGCCATCGCCGACCCGCATCAACAACAGGTAGCCGTTTGCCATCTCGACCACCGACTGCAGCACCTGGCCGCCCTCGAACAGCTGCGCGGCGCCGGTGGCCAGGCTGGCCAGCCCGGAGGCCACCGCGGCCAGCTGGTCGGCGCGTTCCCGTGGGAGATGCTCGCTGGCGGCGATGGGCAGCCCGTCGACGGACACCAGCAGCGCGTGGGCGACGCCGGGGACCTCGCGGGCGAACCTGGTCACCAGCCAGTCCAGGGAGTTGTCGGAGGAGGTCATTCTTGGTCGGATCCTTGATCGGTCTCACGGGCGTGCGAACGTCCGGTGCGCACGCCGCCGAAATGGCTACTGAACGAGGCGCGAACCGCCTCGGGGTCGCGGGCCAAGCGGCCGGTGGCCGCGTGCTGCGGCTCCCGGTGCGACGGGGATCTGCCGCTGCGCCGCTCGTCGGGTTCGGCCGGCTCGCCCTGCTCGACACCGTTGGCGCCGCCGGGCACCAGCCGGGCGCCCGGGGTGCGCACCGGCAGGCCGTGGGCGGTGGTGTGCTCCTCGACGGGCTTGTCCTCGGCCGCGGCCGCCAGGGTCCAGCCCCGGTCCCAGACCGACTGCCAATCCAGGTCCGGGCTGTTGACCAGGTCGTGCGGGTCGCCCAGCATCTCCGAGAGCATCCGCCGGTAGATGACGTCATCGTCGGCCGGAGCCGCCGATTTTTCCGGCGGGATGGACCCGACCGGGGCGGGCCGCGCCGGCTGGTCCTGCCGGGTCTGCGTGCGGCCGTCGGCGTCCCGGGACCGGGCCGCGAAGAAAGCCGAGGTGTCCGACGCCGCCCGGGCCGGCGCCGGTTTGGTCCCCGGTGTGGGCATGGGTTTCGGCTGGGGCGCCGATGCGGGTTTGGGCTCCGCCGTGGGGGCCTCCTCCCACCAGGGGGTCGCCAGCTCGCGGCGCTGGCGGCGGGGCAGCTGCTCCGCGGGCGGCGCGGGGACGTCGGTGATGCCGCTGGAGCCCGGGTTGCGGCGCGGCAGCAACGTGACCGACGGCCCGGACGCGTCCGGGGCGGTGCGCGCCGCCGGCTCGAGCGGGCCGTCGGGCATCCCGGCGTCGTCGGAGGGCGCGGGGGCCGCGCTGGCGAGCTTGGCGCTGGGCGACGAGACCGCCCGGATGTGCCGGGGCGCGGCGGACTCGGCGACGGCCGACCCGGCCAGCACCATCGGCGGCAGGTAGATCTCGGCGGTGGTACCCGAGCCCGACTCGTTGGCCGCCGGGCCGCGCAGCCCCACCCGGATGCCGTGCCGCGCCGCGATCCGGCCCACCACGAAAAGGCCCATGTGCCGGGCGTTGTCGGGGCTGACGTCACCCCCGGCCTGCAGCCGCATGTTGGCCATGCGCCGGTCGGTGTCGTTCATCCCCAGACCGGAGTCGGCGATCCGCACCACGACGCCCCCCTGCGGATCTGAGCCGCCGCGCGAGGCGGAGATCCGGGCCGAGCTCGTCGGCGGCGAGTAGCGCAGCGCGTTGTCGATCAGCTCGGCGAACAGGTGGATGGCGCCGCCGGCGACCGCGCCGTTCAGCGAGCACTCGGGCAGCCCGGCGACTTCGACGCGGCGGTAGTCCTCCACCTCGGACACCGCGGCGTTGATCACCGTGGCCAGCGGCACCGGGTCGCGCTGGTCGCGGGCCAGCTGCGCGCCGGCCAGCACCAGCAGGTTGGCGCTGTTGCGGCGCAGCCGCGCCGCAAGGTGGTCGAGCCGGAACAGGCTGTCCAGGCGGTCGGGGTTGTCCTCGTTGCGCTCCAGCCGGTCGATGAGCGCCAGCTGCTGGTCCACCAGCGTGCGGCTGCGCCGCGACATGGTCTCGAACATGTCGTTGACCAGCAGTCGCAACCGCGCCTCGTCGCCGGCCAGCAGCAGGGCCTGCGTGTGCAGCTCGTCGACCGCGTGGGCGACCTGGCCGATCTCCTCGGTGGTGTATACCGGCAGCGGAGTCGGGATCGGTTCGGGCCCACCGGCTTTCACCCGGGCGATCTCCTCCTCGAGATCGGTGTGAGCGACTTTGAGCGCGCCGTCGCGCAGGATGCGCAGCGGCCGCACCAGGGCGCGCGCGACCAGCAGCACGACCCCCAACGCGATCACGATCGCGGCGATCACCAGGACGGTGTCGGTGATCGCGGCCGAGCGGCGCTCGGCGGCCTGGGCGTGCACCGACCTGGTCACCGACGCGGTGGCGTTCTTGATGACCTGGTCGGCGATGTCGTCGGTGGTCTGGATCGAACGCAGCAGGTCGGGGTTGTCGACCAGCACGCTGGCCGGGTCGGACATGATCGCCATCCGGCTGACCATCTGCTGTTGCAGCGTCTTGGCCTCCGGCGACCCGGCCCCGAGCACCTCGCTCATCCCGAACAGCGTCGACGGCTCGGTTCCCGCCAGGGTGGCCATCGAGGTCCGCAGCTGCGGCTCGGGCAGTTCGGCCCCGCGGGTGACCAGGATTTTCTGCATCGTCATCTGGCCGCGGGCGCCCACCGCCCGGCTCAGCCCCTGCGCCTGGGCGCGGATCTTCTCGTCTTCGACGCGCACCGAGGCGTTGATCACGTCCTCGGCCGTCAACAGGATCGGCGCGTAGAGGGTGACCCGCTCCCGCAAACCGAGGGCGGGGTCGGCTGCCTTGTTCACCAGCATCTGACCGCCGTCGAGCAGGTTGGTCACCCCGGAGCGGACCTCGGGGCTGACGTCGGTGTCCAGCCTGGACTGCAGTTCGTACTTGCGCGCCTCGTAATTCTTCTTGGCGCCGTCGACGTCGTGTCCCGTGGAGCCGGCCAGCAGCGCGACATCGAGCGCGGACATGTATTTGGTGATGACCGGGACGACGTCGGCGCGGGTGGCGGCCAGCCGCAGGCCGGCCGCGTTGGCCATGGCGCCGTTGATGCGCAGCACCCCGAAGACCGTCGCCAAGGTCAGCGGGACCAGCACGATCGCCAGCACCTTCCAGCCGACCGGCCAGTTGCTCAGCGACCAAGACGGCGGGCGCTTGGCCGGCGCCGCGTCGGCCCCGCCCACCGGTGCGGGCTGAGCGACTTCCGCCTGGGCCGGGTCGCCCGGGCGGGTGAACATGGTCATGTCATCGCGGCCGCACGACCGGCCGCTGCGCTGACGCTGAGCGCTGAAAGAAACGAGAGGCTCATGAAACTTCCTGCTTTATTTCGCCCGCCCCGCGCCAGATAGGCGTGTGCGCGTGAGTGTGGCAATCCGACGAGTATGACAGCCCGCGGCGCAGGCCACCAGAATCGTTACTGAGCAGACAGGTCCCTCCAAGGTGGCGCCGCGCCCCCCGCGTTCACCCCTGGCAAACACCTCCGAGCGCCTGATCCTAGGCGGGCCGAAGCAGCGCGACGAGGAAATCGGAGTCCTCGGTGAACGGCCGCAGGTCCCAGGTGGACAGCAGCAGATCGGGCGCGAAGCCCGCGTCGACCGCGTCGTTTACGAATGCGTCGAACTCGTAGTCGCGGCCGGCGCCGAAGCCGATCGCCGCGCGGCCGTCGTCGGCGACGTGGGCGCGCAGCCGGCTCAGCACCTGGATCCGGGTGCTCGGCGCCAAGAACGCCATGACGTTGCCGGCGGAGACGATGACGTCGAACGGTTCGGCGATGCCGCGCGAGGGCAGGTCCAGCTCGGCCAGGTCGCCGACCAGCCAGCGGGGGCCGGGGTAGTCCTGTTCGGCCGCTTCGATCAGCGCCGGGTCGACGTCCACGCCCACCACCCGGTGGCCGGCCGTGGCCAGATATCCGCCCAGCCGGCCGGGCCCGCAGCCGGCGTCCAGGATGTGGGCGCCGCGCGGCGCCATCGCGTCCACGAAGCGGGCCTCGCCGGCCAGGTCGTCGCCGGCGCGGGTCATCGCCCGGAAACGCTCGATGTACCACTGTGAATGCCCGGGATCGGCAGCGACCTTCTGCATCCAGATGCTCTGCTCGACCATGCGACCATTATCCCCGTTGTGTTCAAGCTGATGTTTCTGGCGCCGCGGATCCCGCCCAATACCGGCAACGCCATCCGGACGGCGGCGACGACGGGCTGCGAGTTGCATCTGGTCGAGCCGATGGGGTTCGACCTGTCCGAACCCAAGCTGCGGCGGGCCGGGCTGGACTACCACGACCTGGCGTCGGTCACCGTGCACGCCTCGCTGACCGCTGCCTGGGCGGCGCTGTCACCGCAGCGGGTGTTCGCCTTCACCGCGCAGGCGCCCACCTCGTTCGCCGACGTGCGCTACCGGGCCGGCGATGTGTTGATGTTCGGTCCCGAACCCACCGGGCTGGACGCCGCGACGCTGGCCGACCCGCACATCACCGGGCAGGTGCGCATTCCGATGCTGCCGGGCCGGCGCTCGCTGAACCTGTCCAACGCCGCGGCGATCGCCGTCTACGAAGCCTGGCGGCAACACGGCTACGCCGGCGCCACCTGATTCACCAACTGTCCCAGTGTGTGACCTGGCCGGCGGGCAGCCGCTTGGCCGGGCGGAAGTCGGTGCCCTTGGTGTAGGCGATCGGGAACAGTCCGCCCTGGCTGTAGCGGTCGTTCGGGATACCCAGGATGTCGGCGACCCGTTGCTCGCCGTCGCGCAGCAGGTGCAGCGTCGTCCAGCAGGACCCCAGTCCCCGCGAGCGCAGCGCCAGGCAGAAGCTCCAGACCGCCGGGAACAGCGACGCCCAGAACGACACCCCACCCAGCGGCGACTGGTCCGGGCGGCCCTGCAGGCAGGGGATCAGCAGCACCGGCGCGGAGTGCATGTGCTCGGCGAGGTAGGTGGCCGAATCGCGGACCGCGCCCATCCGCTCGCCCCGCGTGTCCCCCTCGGGGTACTCGGCCCCCGGAGCGCTGAGGTAGCCGCGGGCGTTGGCCAGATAGACGTCGGCGATCGCCTTCTTCTTCTCGGCGTCCTCGACGAACACCCATTGCCAGCCTTGCGAATTGGAACCGGTGGGCGCCTGCAGCGCCAGTTCGAGGCATTCCATCAGCACGTCGCGGCCCACCGGCTTGTCGAAGTCGAGGCGCTTGCGGACCGAGCGGGTGGTGGCGAGGACTTCGTCAACGGAGAGGTTCAGGGTCATGCGTGGAGACTATCTGTTGCCGCGAAACTGTATTCCACGACGCGTTTCTCGAGTGAGGCCGTCGCTGGTTGCAGTCTCGCGAAGCGTCACCGGAAGTCGCGGGACTTGGAGCCGACCGCCAGGGTGATGCGGCCCAGCCGCTCGGCGACGACGGTGATCGCGCCGCTGGCGTTTTGGACCTGCCCGCGCACCAGCAGCGCCGGCGCCGAGTTCGCCAGCTTGCGATGCCGCGCCCACACCCATGGCGCGCAGAGCACGTTGACCATCCCGGTCTCGTCCTCGAGGTTGATGAACGTGACCCCCTGGGCCGTGCCGGGGCGCTGGCGATGGGTGACCGCGCCGGCGATCAGCACCCGGTCGCCGTCGGGCACCGAGCCCAGCTTCTCGGCGGGCACCACCCCCAGCGCGTCCAGGTCGGCCCGCAAGAACTGCGTCGGGTAGCTGTCCGGGGAGACGCCGGTGGCCCACACGTCGGCGGCGGCCAGCTCCAGCTCGCTCATCCCGGGCAGCGCCGGGATGAGCGAGGACGATCCCACCCCGGGCAGCCGGCCCGGCCGCTGGGTGGCCGCCGCCCCGGCCGCCCACAACCCCTCGCGGCGGGACATGCCGAAGCAGGAAAAAGCCCCGGCCGTCGCCAGCGCCTCGGTCTGCGGCACGCTCAATTGCAGCCGGGTCGTCAGGTCCAGCAGGGAAGCGAACGGGCCGTTGGCTTTTCGCTCGTCAACCAAGCGCTCGGCCAGATCGTCGCCGATATGGCGGACCGCGCCCAGCCCCAACCGCACCTCGGTTCCGGCGTTCTCCAACGTGGCGTGCGCCAGGCTGGCGTTGACGTCCGGCCCGTGCACCGTCACGCCGTGCCGGCGCGCATCGGCCACCAGCGACTGCGGCGAGTAGAAGCCCATCGGCTGGGCGCGCAGCAGCGCCGCGCAGAACGCCGCCGGGTGGTGCAGCTTGAACCACGACGAGTAGAACACCAGCGACGCGAAGCTCAACGCATGGCTTTCCGGGAAGCCGAAATTGGCGAAGGCCTCCAGCTTTTCGTAGGTGCGGTCGATCACCTCGTCGCTGACGCCGTGCAGCGCACGCATGCCCTCGTAGAACCGGCCACGCAGCCGTCGCATGCGTTCGGTCGAGCGCTTGGACCCCATGGCGCGGCGCAACTGATCGGCCTCGGCGGCCGAGAAGCCGGCGCAGTCGACCGCGAGCTGCATCAGTTGCTCCTGAAAGAGCGCCACTCCCAACGTCTTTCGCAGCGCCGGCTCCATGGACGGGTGGTCGTAGACCACCGGCGCCTCCCCGTTGCGCCGCCGGATGTAGGGATGCACCGACCCGCCCTGGATGGGACCGGGACGGATCAGCGCGACTTCCACCACCAGGTCGTAGAACACCCGCGGCTTCAGCCGCGGCAGCGTGGCCATCTGCGCGCGCGACTCCACCTGGAACACGCCGACGGAATCGGCGCGGGCCAGCATCTCGTACACCGCCGGCTCGGAGAGGTCGAGGCGGGCCAGGTCCACCTCGATCCCCTTGTGCTCGGCCACCAGGTCGATGGCATAGTGCAGCGCGGAAAGCATCCCCAGCCCGAGCAGATCGAACTTCACCAAACCGATTGCCGCACAGTCGTCTTTGTCCCACTGCAGGACGCTGCGGTTCTCCATGCGCGCCCACTCCACCGGGCACACGTCGGCGATCGGGCGGTCGCAGATCACCATGCCGCCGGAATGAATGCCCATGTGCCGCGGCAGGTTCCGGATCTGGTTCGCCAGATCGACCACCGGTTCGGGGATGCCGTCCACGTCGGGTGAGTCGGCGAGCCCGTTCCAGTGGTTGATCTGCTTGCTCCACGCGTCCTGCTGGCCCTGCGAGAAGCCCAGGGCGCGGGCCATGTCGCGCACCGCGATCTTTCCCCGGTAGGTGATGACGTTGGCGACCTGGGCGGCGTAGTCGCGGCCGTATTTGTCGTAGACGTACTGGATGACCTTTTCGCGCTGATCGGATTCGATGTCCATGTCGATGTCGGGCGGCCCGTCGCGGGCCGGCGACAGGAAACGCTCGAACAGCAGCTCGTTGGCCACCGGGTCGACGGGGGTGACACCGAGGGCGTAACAGACCGCCGAGTTGGCCGCCGATCCCCGGCCCTGGCACAGGATGTTGTTTTCCCGGCAGAACCGGGCGATGTCGTGCACCACCAGGAAGTAACCCGGAAACGTCAGGTGGGCAATGACTTTGAGTTCGTGCTCGATCTGGGCATAGGCGCGCGGCGCGCTCTCGGCCGACCCGTAGCGCCGGCGTGCCCCGGCCATGGTCAGCTGCCGCAGCCAGCTGTCCTCGGTGTGCCCGGCGGGCACGTCGAACGGCGGCAGCTGCGGCGCGATGAGCGCCAGCCCGAACGCGCACTGCTCGCCCAGCTCGGCGGCCGCGGTCACCACGTCGGGGCCCTCCACGGGCAGGTGCGCGAACAGCCGGGCCATCTCCGCACCGGAGCGCAGGTGCTCACCGCCCAGCGGGGCCAGCCACCCGGCGGCCGAGTCCAGGGACTCCCGCGCCCGGATGGCGCCCATTGCCATGGCCAGCCGGCGCCGCGACGGCCCCGCGAAATGCGCGCCGGTGGTGGCGACGACGCCCACCCCGAAGCGTGGGGCCAGCGCGGCCAGCGCGGCGTTGCGTTCGTCGTCGAGGGGTTGACCGTGATGGGTGAGCTCGATGCTGACCCGCTGCGCACCGAACCGGTCCACCAGGTCGGCCAGCGCCCGCTCGGCCGCCGATGGGCCGCCCTCGGAAAGCGCTTGGCGCACATGGCCTTTGCGACAGCCCGTCAGGATGTGCCAGTGCCCGCCGGCGGCCTCGGTCAGCGCGTCGAAATCGTAGCGGGGCTTGCCCTTCTCCCCGCCGGCCAGGTGCGCTGCGGCCAGTTGCCGCGACAGCCGCCGGTAGCCCTCCGGACCGCGGGCCAGCACCAGCAGGTGCGGGCCCGCCGGATCCGGCGCTTCGGTGCGGGCCTGGCCACCCAGCGACAGTTCGGCCCCGAACACGGTGCGCATGTCGAGCTCGGCCGCCGCTTCGGCGAACCGCACCGCCCCGTACAGGCCGTCGTGGTCGGTGAGCGCCAGGGCGCGCAAGCCCAGCCGGGAGGCCTCCTCGACCAGTTCCTCCGGGGTGCTGGCCCCATCGAGGAAGCTGAACGCCGAATGCGCGTGCAGTTCGGCATAAGCGACGGACGAGCGGGGCGCCCGGCCGTCATCGGGCGGCCGATACGTCGCGCGCCGGCGCGACACGGGGCCGTCGGATTCCGGGCCCGCCGACTCCCCGGCATGGCGCGGCTTGCTGTCGAGCACCCGCTCCATTTCCGCCCAGCTCGGCGGCCCGTTGAACCAGCCCACGCAACCGAGTATATCGAACTGATGTTCGATAGTTGTCGGCGCGGCCGGCCGGTTTGGTTGCCGTCATCGAGGTGACAGCATCTCGGGTTGACGCCCAACCATCACATGCCGACGCGGCGAGACGGCCAAGAGCACCTAATGTCGTGACCATGCCGGTCATCATCGACCCGCGCCGCCACGACGCGGTGCTGTTCTTCGACGCCGAGGGCGCGCTCGGCTCACCCCTGGCCGCGCAGCTGCGGGAGGTCGGGGTGGGCACCGCGGCCGTCTGGTCGGACGGCCCGGTGCGGGCGGCCGCGGGCCTGAACGTGCGTCCGGGCCGCGCCGTCGTGGTCGCCGGGGACGCGGCGGGCATCGAGGCCGCGCGCACCGCCGGGTTCGCGTTGGTGATCGGTCTGGGCCCGGCGGGGCACGACGCGCTGGATGAGGCCGGCGCCGACGCGGTGGTCGCCGACCTGAGCGAGGTCACCGTGCGCACCGGAGACCGCCGGATGTCGCAACTGCCGGATGCGTTGCAGGCCTTGGCCGATGGGCTGGCCTCCCGGCGGCCGGCCGTGTTCTTCGACTTCGACGGCACGCTCTCCGACATTGTCGACGACCCGGACGCGGCGCGGCCCGTCGCCGGGGCCACCGAAGCGCTGACAAAGCTGGCCGCGCGGTGCCCGGTCGCGGTGCTATCCGGGCGCGACCTGGCCGACGTGTCCAAACGCGTTGGCGTGCCGGGTATCTGGTATGCAGGTAGTCACGGCTTCGAGCTGACCGCGCCCGACGGTACCCATCACCAGAACGATGCCGCGGCCGCCGCCATCGGAGTGCTCGAGGAGGCGGCCGGGCGGCTGCGCGACGAGCTGGGCGGGATCGCCGGTGTTGTGGTGGAGCACAAGCGATTCGGGGTCGCCGCGCACTACCGCAACGTCGCACGGGACCGCGTCGGTGAGGTGCTGGCGGCGGTGCGCGCCGCGGGACGACGGGACCAGCTTCGGGTGACCACCGGCCGCGAGGTCATCGAGCTGCGCCCAGATCTGGACTGGGACAAGGGGAAGACGCTGCGCTGGGTGATCGATCACCTGCACGAGGCCGGATCGGGCGCGCTCACACCGGTCTACCTCGGCGACGACATCACCGACGAGGACGCGTTCGACGCGCTGCGCGCGGGGCCTGTCCACGGCGTACCGATCCTGGTGCGGCACGGCGACGACGGCGACCGCGCGACCGCTGCGCTGTTCGCGCTGGACAGTCCCGCCCGCGCCGGCGAATTCACCGACCGGCTGGCCGCCGAGCTGGACAGTTAAGACCGGGCGTATTCGACCGCGCCGTCGTCGAGCACCACCCGGGCATCGGCCCCATCGGGACCGGACGCCTCGGTGCGGAACACCGCTTTGCCCGGTTCTGTGCGCCAGATCAACGTGGTCAACGTCTCGCCGGGGAACACCGGCGAAGTGAAGCGCGAGGCGATCGAGGTGATGTTCGCCGCGACGCCCCCGCCGAGCTCGGCGACCAGCGCGCGACCCGATACCCCGTAGGTGCACAGCCCGTGCAGGATCGGCTTGGGGAAGCCGGCCAGCTCGCGGGCGAACCACGGGTCGCTGTGCAGCGGGTTGCGATCCCCGGAGAGCCGGTAGATCAGCGCCTGATCTTCGCGGGTGGGCAGCGCGATCCGGGCGTCGGGCTCGCGGTCGGGGAATTCGGGTGCGACCGGCCGCTGACCCGGCATCCCGCCGAAGCCGCCCTCGCCCCGGATGACCAGCGTGGTGAGCGTCTCGGCGATCAGCTGCCCGGATTCCGGATCGGTGCCTCGCCCGCGCAGCACCAGGATCGCGTTCTTGCCCTCGCCCTTGTCCTGGATGTCGGCGACCTCGGACACCACCGAGAGCTTGCCCGCGGGCGGCAGCGGCGCATGCAGCCGGATGCTCTGCGATCCGTGTAACAGCATGGCCCAGTTGAACTTTCCGACCAGGCCGGCCGCGCCGAAGGCCGGGCAGCAGATCACCGCGTAGGTCGGCAGCACCTGCTGGTCGATGTCGTGGCTGTTCTCGGTGGTGAATGCCAGGTCGTCGATCCCGGCGCCCACGCCGAGCGCATAAAGCAGCGTGTCCCGATCGGCCCATTCGAACTGCATGGGTTCGGTGACCGCGCCGACGGCACTCGGATCAATCGCCATGGAAGTCTCCTGATCGGTGGTAGGGATCCTCGGTCCACTCTGGCATCCGGCGAAATGAGGGGTTGAGCAAGGCCCTCTCCCCCCGGACCCGGCGGTAACAAAGCGTCGCAAACCCTTCCCACCGAAGCCGTCGGCAGGGCAGGCTATCTCCATGCCCAAGCGCAGCATGATCCGCAAGGCCGGCGTGGCGCTCGCCGCGCTCACCGCCACGATGATCGTCGCCGGCTGCGGCGGCTCACCGCAGGCGCGGTCCATCACGGTGACGTTCATCCGGCACGCCCAGTCGGAGGCCAACGCCGCCGGCGTCATCGACACCGCGGTGCCGGGCCCGGGCCTGACGCCGGAGGGCAAGGGGCAGGCCGAGCAGGTCGCCCACCAACTCGGCCGCAAGGGCTACGACAGCGTCTACGCCTCCACCATGACCCGGGCCCAGCAAACCGCCGCCCCGCTGGCGGCCGAGCTCGGCAAGCAGGTCGAAATCCTGACCGGCATCCAGGAGATCGACGCGGGCTGGTACAACGGCAAACCCGAGTCGATGGCGAAGTCGACGTACATGCTGGCGCCGGTGAACTGGATCAACGGTGACGGCTCCCTCAGCATCCCCGGCTCGGTCAGCGGCAAGGAGTTCAACGACCAGTTCACCGCTGCCGTCAACAAGATCTACAACAGCGGCCACCGCAACCCGGTGGTGTTCTCGCACCGGAACTCGATCATGGTGTGGACGCTGCTGAACGCGCAGAACGCCAAGGACAGCCTGATGAACAGCCACCCGATTCCGAACACGGGTCGCGTGGTGATCAGCGGCAATCCCATGACCGGCTGGACGCTGGTGGACTGGGACGGCATCCGCGACTTCCACAACTGACCTCCCGCGCAAGATCCCCGGTTGACGCGCGCGGCTGCCACCGCCACCATGTCTTCATGCGGTATGTCGTTACCGGCGGTACCGGGTTTATTGGTCGCCGCGTCGTGTCTCGTCTTGTGGAATCCCGGCCCGATGCGCAGGTGTGGGTGCTGGTGCGACGGCAGTCGCTGGGCCGCTTCGAGGGGCTCGCCGCTGACTGGGGCGAACGGGTAAAACCACTGGTCGGCGCGTTGCCGGAGCTTGATCTGAGCGACCAGGCGCTCGCCGAGCTGGGCCGGATCGATCACGTGGTGCATTGCGCGGCGATCTACGACATCACCGCCGGCGAATCCGAACAGCGGGCCGCCAACGTCGAGGGCACCCGCGCGGTGATCGCGCTGGCGCAGCGGTTGGACGCGACGTTGCACCACGTGTCGTCGATCGCGGTGGCCGGCGATTTCGCGGGCGAATACACCGAGGACGATTTCGACGTCGGCCAGCGGCTGCCGACGCCGTATCACCAGACCAAGTTCGAAGCCGAGCTGCTGGTGCGCTCGGCACCCGACCTGCGTCATCGCATCTACCGGCCCGCGGTGGTGGTGGGCGATTCGCGTACCGGCGAGATGGACAAGGTGGACGGCCCGTACTACTTCTTCGGCGTGCTGGCCAAGTTGGCGGTGCTACCCAAACTGACCCCGATCCTGCTGCCCGACACCGGCCGCACCAATATCGTGCCGGTGGACTACGTCGTCGGCGCGCTGGTCGCGCTGATGCACACCGAGGGTCGCGACGGGCAGACGTTCCACCTGACCGCCGAGAAAACCATTGGCCTGCGCGGCATTTACCGCGGCGTGGCCAAGGCGGCCGGGCTGCCTGCGCTACGCGGCTCACTCCCCCGCTCGGTGGCCGCCCCGGTGCTCAAGGCGCGCGGGCGCGCCAAGGTGGTGCGCAACATGGCGGCCACCCAGCTCGGCATCCCCGCCGAGGTGCTCGACGTCGTGGACCTCGCGCCCACCTTTGTCAGCGAGAAGACGCGAGATGCGTTGCGGGGCATTGGGATAGGCGTTCCCGAGTTCGCCGAATACGCGCCCAAGCTGTGGCGGTACTGGGCCGAGCACCTCGACCCCGATCGGGCCCGCCGCGACGATCCGCGAGGACCGTTGCAGGGCCGCCACGTCATCATCACCGGGGCGTCCAGTGGCATCGGCCGGGCGGCGGCGATCGCGGTCGCCGAGCGCGGCGCGACCGTGTTTGCTCTGGCCCGCAACGCCGACGCCCTGGATCAACTGGTTGCCGAGATCCGCGCCAATGGTGGTGTCGCCCATGCCTTTACCTGCGACGTCACCGATTCCGCATCGGTGGAGCACACCGTCAAAGACATCCTGGGCCGCTTCGACCACGTCGACTACCTGGTGAACAACGCCGGCCGGTCCATCCGCCGCTCGGTGGTCAACTCGACCGACCGGTTGCACGACTACGAGCGGGTGATGGCGGTCAACTACTTCGGCGCGGTGCGGATGGTGCTCGCGCTGCTACCCCATTGGCGCGAGCGCCGATTCGGCCACGTCGTCAACGTGTCGAGCGCCGGTGTGCAGGCGCGCAATCCGAAGTACAGCTCCTACCTGCCGTCCAAGGCGGCGCTGGACGCGTTCTCCGACGTGGTGGGCTCCGAGGTGCTGTCCGACCACATCACCTTCACCAACATCCATATGCCGCTGGTCCGCACGCCCATGATCGTGCCGTCGCACCGGCTCAACCCGGTGCCGGCGATCAGCCCCGAGCGTGCGGCGGCCATGGTGGTGCGCGGGCTGGTGGACAAGCCGGCCCGCATCGACACTCCGCTGGGCACCCTCGCCGAGGCCGGCAACTACTTCGCCCCACGGACGTCGCGGCGGATCCTGCACCAGCTCTACCTCGGCTATCCCGACTCGGCGGCGGCGCGCGGGCTGACCACCGAACCGGCTCCCGCGCCCGCCGCGCGGACCCCACGGCGCAAGCCCAGCCGGCCCGTGCGCGCCGTCACCCGCGGCATCCGGACACCCCGTGGAGTCAAGCGGCTGGTCCGCCTGGTGCCCGGCGTGCACTGGTAGTCACTTCTGCAGCGTGAACTGGTTGACGTCGATGTATCCGACCCGGAAGGCGTCGGCGCAACCGGTCAGGTATTTCATGTACCGCTCGTAAACCTCCTCGGACTGCAGCGCGATGGCCTCGTCCTTGTGGGCCTCCAGCGCGGCGGCCCACATGTCGAGGGTCTTCGCGTAGTGCGGCTGCAGCGACTGCACGCGGCTCACCGTGAAACCGTTCGCGGTGGCGCGCTCTTCGACCATCGGTATGGACGGCAGCCGTCCGCCCGGGAAGATCTCCGTGACAATGAATTTGATGAACCGGGCGAACGTGAACGAGATCGGCATGCCGCGGTCGACCATCTCCGTCGGGTGCAACCCGGTGATGGTGTGCAGCAGCATGACCCCGTCGTCGGGCAGCAGGTCGTGCGCCAGGGTGAAGAACGCGTCGTAGCGCTCGTGCCCGAAGTGCTCGAAGGCGCCGATGCTGACGATCCGGTCGACCGGCTCATCGAACTGCTCCCAGCCCTCCAGCAGGACCCGTGCCGACCGCGGGCTGGCGGACTTCGCGATCAGCTGCTCGACGTGATCGGCCTGGTTGCGGCTCAGCGTGAGGCCGACGACGTTGACGTCGTAGCGCTCCACCGCGCGCATCATGGTGGCGCCCCAACCGCAGCCGACGTCGAGCAGCGTCATGCCGGGCTGCAACCCGAGTTTGCCGAGGGCGAGGTCGATTTTGGCGATCTGCGCCTCTTCCAGCGTCATATCGTCGCGTTCGAAGTAGGCGCAGCTGTACGTCTGGGTCGGATCGAGAAATAGCCGGAAAAAGTCGTCCGACAAGTCGTAGTGGGCCTGCACATCGTCGAAGTGCGGCGTTAGATCAGTCCCCTGCGGGGGCTCCGACGTCGTTGGCATCGTGCCAGCCTAGCGCCGGTATGTTGGAGACGATGAACTCGCCCGTTTTCGTTGACGTCGATACCGGCGTGGACGATGCGCTGGCGCTGATCTACCTGTTCGCCAGCCCGGACGCCGACGTGGTCGGCATCGCCTCGACCGGGGGAAACGTTGGGGTGGAACAGGTTTGCGAAAACAATCTGGGCCTTCTTGCGCTGTGCCAACGCACCGGCATACCGGTTTCGCAGGGTTCGCCGGAGACCCTGACCGGGCCGATGCGGCTGCCGTCGAAAGTGCACGGTGCCAGGGGATTGGGCTATGCCGACCTGCCGCCGGGCTCGGGTCGGCTCACCGACTATGACTCGGCGAGCGCCTGGGTGCAGGCGGCGCGGGCCTTTCCCGGTGAGCTCATCGGGGTGGCGACCGGCCCGTTGACCAACCTGGCGCTGGCGCTGC
Organism: Mycobacterium arosiense ATCC BAA-1401 = DSM 45069; assembly: GCF_002086125.1. Lineage (GTDB taxonomy): Bacteria > Actinomycetota > Actinomycetes > Mycobacteriales > Mycobacteriaceae > Mycobacterium > Mycobacterium arosiense. The sequence continues at coordinate 1,840 of NZ_MVHG01000070.1, read as the reverse complement.
GCGCCGAGCCCGAGCTGCCGGCGCTGCTGCGCCGGCTGGTGATCATGGGTGGGTCCTACGACCACCGGGGTAACACCACCGCGGTGGCGGAGTGGAACATCAGCGTCGATCCCGAGGCCGCGGCCGAGGTGCTGGCCGCCTGGTGTCCGGAAACCGCTGAGCGACAGCGGCTTCCGGTCCTGTGCGGCCTGGACCTGACCCGCAAGGTCGCGTTGACGCCGAATCACCTTGTGCGGCTGGCCGCGGCCGCGGAGTCGGCGACGACACCGCTGAGCGAACACGACGAACCCGGCACCAGGTCGACGGCGTCCAATCCGCTGATCCGGGTGATCGAGGACGCGACGCGGTTCTACCTGGAGGCCTATCACGAACTCGGCCATGGGTATCGGGCACACATGCACGATCCACTGGCCGCCGCCGTCGCGCTGGACCCCGAGCTCGTCACGACGCGCCCGGCGACGGTGGGCATCGAGCTGACCGGAACGCTGACCCGCGCCATGACGGTGACCGATTGGTCGGATCGTCGAAAACCCAACGCGCTGATCGGGATTGACGTGGACGCCGCGGCGTTCTTCGATCGGTTCATCGAACGAGTGGGACGTTTCGCACGGCAATCAGAGGGTGCCCGATGAAGATTCGCGCGATTGAGCTGGTCCGGGCGGGATGGGGCGCCGTGCTGCTGGTCGCGCCCGCCGAGGTGCTCAACCACCTCCATGGGGTGCAGGTCGATCGCAAGGCACTCGTCGTCACCCGGATCCTGGGTGCCCGCCATCTGGCCCAGTCGCTGCTGTCGGGGGTCAACCCCGGCCCGGAGGTGCTGGCGGCCGGGGTCTGGGTCGACGCCGTGCACTCGGCGACGGCGCTCGGCCTGGCCGTGATCGACCGGCGCCGCGCCCGCGGCGGGGTCACCGACGCCGTCGTCGCCGCGTCGTGGGCAGCGCTCGGCTGGCGGCATCTGCGCGCCGGACGGGCCAGGACCGACGGCGTCCGGGGCCGCGACCGGCTGGCCCGCGCCGTGGTGGGCGCCCTGCCCGGTGGGCGCGGGCTGATGGCGCGAGCGCAGGCGGTGCGCGCCGGATAGCGGCGGATCCGCCGGGGGTGCGGTCAAACCAAGAACCAGCAGCTGATAGCGGTTTTTTGGCCACGAATCCCTGGCTTACGCCGTGTCTCGTTGCCCAAGGTTTTCGATGTTGGGACAATGGGGGATCGTATTTGGTGATTTTAGGGAGTGGGGCTCGACGTCCAGCGTCATCGGCTCTCATCGACTGAAAGGTTTTGCGAGTCATGACGGAGCTGGTTACCGGGAAAACGCTGCCGAACGTGGTCGTCACCGGCGTCGCCATGACGACCGCGTTGGCCACTGATGCCGAGAGCACGTGGAAGCTGTTGCTGGACAGCCAAAGTGGTATCCGCAAGCTCGAAGATTCGTTCGTCGAGGAGTTTGACCTGCCGGTGCGCATCGGCGGGCACCTGCTGGAGGAATTCGACGGCGGGCTGACGCGAGCCGAACGGCACCGGATGGGTTACCTGCAGCGGATGTCGACCGTGCTGAGCCGGCGGGTCTGGGAGAACGCCGGCTCCCCCGAGGTCGACCCCGACCGGCTGATGGTGTCCATCGGCACCGGCCTGGGGTCCGCCGAGCAGATCGTGTTCAGCTATGACGACCTGCGGTCCCGTGGCTTCAAGGGGGTCTCGCCGCTGGCCGTATCGAAGTACATGCCCGACGGCGCGGCCGTCGCGGTGGGCCTGGAGCGGCACGCCAGGGCCGGGGTGATCACGCCGGTGTCGGCGTGCGCGTCCGGGTCCGAGGGGATCGCGCAGGCCTGGCGCAACATCGTCT
>NZ_MVHG01000007.1 GCF_002086125.1 Mycobacterium arosiense ATCC BAA-1401 = DSM 45069 | reverse complement strand
GGGGTGGTGGCGGCGGCGTACTCGTCGGCGTCGGCGTGTAGGTGACGGTCGCCGGGGGCGCCTGCACGCGGCTGCGCGGCACCCAGGTGTAGTTGGGGTCAGGCACGAAACCCGGCGGCACCACTTGCTGCGGCGGGGTCTTGGGTGGCGGTTCCGGGCGGTAGGTGTCGTAGACCCACCACGCCAGGAAGAAAGCGATGATCAATACGAGGGTCGACGTGCGCATCCGCCCGCCGAACACGTAGTGCGGCCAGCGATGCTCCGCACCCGTGTCGTCGCCGTCGCCGCGCTTCTCGAGGATGTTCAGGGTGAACTTCAACGCTTCTGCACCGCACCTTGGACTTCATCGTCGGTTTGCTGTTCGGCGGCCTGGGCGGCCGGCACCGAGGGGTCTTCGACCAGGCCGACCGTCGCGTCCGCCGCGGTCACGATCCCGACGCGGGCCAGCGCCCGGATGACCAGGACACGCAGCTGCCGCCCGACCTCGAACTGCTTGCCGGGCAGCGTGCGGGCCACCATGCGCAGGGTGACCGTGTCGACTTCGATGCTCTCCACACCCATCACGGTGGGCGCATCCAACAGCAATTGACCCAACACCGGGTTGTCCATCGCGCGGTCGCATTCCTGATGCAAGACCTCGTTGACCCGGTTGAGGTCGGCGTTGATCGACACCGGGATGTTTACCACCGCGCGCGCCCAGTCCTTGGACAGGTTGACCACCTTGACGATCTGCCCATTGGGAATGGTCAACACTTCGCCATCGGGTGAGCGCAGCCGGGTGACCCGAAGCGTCACGTTCTCGACCGTGCCGGTTGCGTCCGTCGCGGACACGACGGTGATGGTCACCAGGTCTCCGAAACCGTATTGTCGCTCCACCAGGATGAAAAAGCCCGACAGCAGATCCCTGACCAGCTGTTGTGCGCCGAAACCTAGCGCTGCGCCCACCACCGTGGCCGGCGCGACCAGCCCCCCGATCGAGAACTGCAGTATCTCGGCGATCTGCATCATGACCCAGATGCCGATGATGACGACCGACACCCACGAGATCACCGACGCCACGGCCTGGCGGTGTTTCGAGGCCTCCGAGCGCACCAGCGCGTCGCTTTCGGCGAAACCCACGTTGAGCTGGCGGGTCACCTGCTGCGCGACCCAGTTGACGAAACGCGCCGCCAGCATCGCCGCGATCAGCACCATGACGATGCGCAGACCCCTGGCGATGATCCACTCACCGATCTCGCCCCGCCAAAAGTCGTGCCAGCGGTGCGTCATCGATGCGGCGAGAATGCTTGTGTTATTCGTCATCTCTTCGGTTGCGCCAACGGATTCCCGCTTCCAGGAATCCGTCGATGTCTCCATCCAGGACGGCCGCGGGATTGCCAACCTCGTACTCGGTTCGCAGGTCCTTGACCATCTGATAGGGCTGCAGAACGTAGGAGCGCATCTGATTGCCCCACGAACTGCCGCCTTCGCCTTTTAACGCGTCTAGTTCAGCGCGTTCTTCGGATCGCTTGCGTTCCAACAACTTTGCCTGAAGCACTCGCATCGCCGAGATCTTGTTCTGCAGTTGCGATTTTTCGTTCTGGCAAGTCACGACGATACCCGTTGGGATATGGGTTAAACGTACCGCCGAGTCGGTGGTGTTCACCGATTGGCCTCCCGGGCCGCTCGAGCGGTAAACATCAACGCGCACATCGCCTTCCGGTATGTCGATGTGGTCGGTGGTCTCCACCACCGGGAGCACCTCGACTTCAGCGAACGACGTCTGACGCCGGCTCTGGTTGTCGAACGGACTGATTCGCACCAACCGGTGGGTGCCCTGCTCCACCGACAGCGTGCCGTAGGCGAAGGGCGCGTGCACGGCGAACGTCGCGCTCTTGATGCCCGCCTCTTCGGCATACGATGTGTCGAACACCTCGACGGGATACTTGTGCTGCTCGGCCCACCGGATGTACATCCGCATCAGCATCTCGGCCCAGTCGGCGGCGTCCACGCCGCCCGCGCCGGAACGGATGGTGACCAGCGCCTCGCGTTCGTCGTACTCCCCCGACAGCAGGGTCCGCACCTCGGTGGCTTCGATGTCGGCGCGCAGCGCCTTCAACTCGGCGTCCGCCTCGGCCAGTGCGTCTGCTTTGCCGGCGGCGTCTCCGCCTTCTTCGGCCGCCAGCTCGTAGAGCACCGGCAGATCGTCCAGGCGCGCGCGCAGCTCCTCGACTCGGCGCAGCTCGCCTTGGGCGTGGGACAACTCACTGGTCACCCGTTGGGCGCGCGCTTGGTCATCCCACAATTGGGGATCGGATGCCTCGTGTTCGAGCTTCTCGATGCGCTTGCGCAGACCGTCCACATCAAGCACCCGCTCCACCGTGGTCAGGGTGGCATCGAGTGCGGCGATATCGGCTTGACGGTCGGGTTCCACAGCCGACAACGTTACCCGGGGCCTCTGGGCGACTGAGCTCGCAGCGAGTGCCCACGCCACGACCAGCGGTCATGCGTTTAGCATCGAGTCACGATCATGTGCCAACCGCTCTGCGCGCCGGCCCGTTTTGGGAGCCCCCGGCGCTGACCGGGCACGAATAGAAGGTCGAGTATGCGTCCCTATTATGTTGCAATCGTCGGCTCCGGACCGTCGGGGTTCTTCGCCGCCTCCTCCTTGCTGAAGGCGGCCGACGGCTCAGAGGACATCGATGTCGCCGTCGACATGCTGGAGATGCTGCCCACCCCGTGGGGGCTGGTCCGTTCCGGTGTCGCGCCCGATCACCCGAAGATCAAGTCGATCAGCAAACAATTCGAGAAGACGTCCCAGGATCCGCGCTTCCGTTTCTTCGGCAACATCTCGGTCGGCGAGCACGTGCAGGCCGACGAGCTCGCCGAGCGTTACGACGCCGTCATCTACGCGGTCGGTGCGCAATCCGACCGTGCGCTCAACATCCCCGGCGAACAGCTGCCGGGCAGCATCGCCGCCGTCGATTTCGTGGGTTGGTACAACGCGCATCCGAACTTCGAGGAAGCCACACCCGACCTCTCCGGCGCCCGCGCCGTGGTCGTCGGCAACGGCAACGTCGCACTCGACGTCGCACGCATTCTGGTCACCGACCCCGACGTGCTGGGACGGACCGACATCGCCGACCACGCGCTGGAGTCGCTGCGCCCGTGTGGCGTCGACGAGGTGGTGGTCATCGGTCGGCGCGGACCGCTGCAGACCGCGTTCACCACCCTCGAGCTTCGTGAGCTGGGCGAGCTGGAAAACGTCGACGTGATCGTCGACCCCGCACAGCTCGAAGGCGTGAGCGACGAAGACGCGGCGGCAGCGGGCAAGACGGCAAAGCAGAACATCAACGTGTTGCGCGATTACGCGAAGCGCGACCCGCGCCCCGGACACCGCCGCATCGTGCTGCGCTTCATGACCTCCCCGATCGAGATCAAGGGCGAGGACCGGGTCGAAGCGATCGTGCTGGGCCGCAACGAGCTTGTCACCGACGACGATGGGCGGGTTTCCGCCAAGGACACCGGCGAGCGCGAGGAGCTACCGGTTCAGCTGGTGGTGCGCTCGGTCGGTTATCGGGGGGTGCCCACGCCGGGGCTGCCGTTCGACGACAAGACCGCGACGATCCCCAACCGCGGCGGCCGGGTCGAAGGTAGCCGCAATGAATATGTGGTCGGGTGGATCAAACGCGGACCGACCGGTGTGATCGGCACCAATAAGAAGGACTCCCAGGACACCGTGGACACGCTGCTCGCCGATCTGGCCGGCGCCGCCGGTCTCGCGGATTTCCCGGACGACCATGCCGGCCGGCTTGCCGATTGGCTGGCGTCGCGCCAGCCCAAACTGGTGACCTCGGCCCACTGGGACCTCATCGACGCCTATGAGCGGGCGGCCGGCGAACCGCACGGGCGTCCGCGCGTCAAGTTGCCGAGTCTGGCCGAGTTGCTGCGGGTCAGCCACGGCTGATCGGTTCGATCTCGGCGACGCTCAAACCGCACTACGTGCGCATCACCCGGCGGAGGTCACCGGTCGCCACTTCCGGTTGGGTCCGGAGCCTGACCGTGGGCCGGTTGCGTGACGAGAAGCTCGGGTGCCTGCGCACCGGTGAGTCGGCGGAGCATGGCCCACGCGATCCGGCCGGCCTGAACCTTCGCCCGATCGGCGGTCGCCCTCAGTCACAGGTTGCCGCAACGTATCGCAAGCACGGAGTGACCAGGGTGGCACAGCTCCTCAACCCGATATTCTTACACCGTTCACCCGTCAGGTTGTTGCCCGTAAACCATGCTCCCCCAAAGGCATTGGCCCTCGAATTGATGCCATTGGACCCTATGGCGCCCCCGCGGAAACGGAGTTCACTGTTGCCATCGCGATGCCGAGGATCGAATACTACAGCCGCGCACTGCAGGGCCTCGTCGACAACCCCAACCATCGCGGATGAAACCTCGCCGCGACCCCCAGATGCCAAGCACGTCAAATGCTTTCGTTGTTCAGTTCGACCGCCGAACTCGCCCAGCAGACGGCCACGCAGGCCCGGGCGGCGGCGGCCTATGAGTTGGCGCATGCCATGACCGTGCCCCCGCCGGTGGTCGCGGCCAATCGCGCCCAATTGGCGGCCCTGGTGGCGACGAATTTCTTCGGCCAGAACACGGCGGCCATCGCGGCCACCGAGGCCCAGTACGCCGAATACTGGGCTCAGGACGCCGCCGCGATGTACGGTTACTCCGCCAATTCGACTGCGGCAGCACGGTTCTCGCCGTTCTCCCCCCCGCGACGCACCACCACTGCCGATGCGGTGACCGCACAGCAGGACGCCGTCGTGAAAACCGTCACGGATGCGAGCTCGGGCACGGACTCGGGATCGCCGGGGGTGAGTTCCCCGACGCCCGGGCCATCCGAAATCCCGCTCGATTTCCGAATCCTCGACACCATCCAGGCCGCCCAGATCACGTTCAGATCCATCTTCACTGCCGAGGGGACTCCTGCCGGAATCATCGCGGCCGACAAGAATTTAGGCATTCTGCCGAACCTCGGGACGGTTCCCGCCGCGCTCCCGAAGACGCCTGCACTCAGCGCTTCCGCCTCGGGCCTGGGCAAGGTCGACGCGGTGCTCGGGCGGGCCGGACGGATCGGCCCGATGTCGGTGCCCGCCGGCTGGGCAAGCGCGACCGGCGATCCCTTCGCGGCAGTGCCGGGCGCCGGCCTGGCCGACCTGACGTCGACCGAACTGGTGGCCCCAACCGGATCCACCACGCCGGGCCTACCCGGAATGCCGGGCGGGACGGTCCGGCGGACGGCGCTCGTGGTCCCCCGCTACGGCAGGCGCATCGCGGTGATGACGCGCCCGCCCGCGGCCGGCTGACGGGCGTTCAGCCCGCGGGCGGCTCCGGCGACTCAGGCGGCGGAACCGCGGGAGCGAATTTCCAGTTGTCCGGATTCTTCGGCGAATACACGACGGGAAACAGCTGGCCGATGGTCGGCCAGTGGTTCACGTCGACGGCCATGCGCTGATACACCGCGTGCTCGTTAACGGTAGGACCGTTGATCAAGCCGGCGATGGTGACGAATTGTTCGCCGGTGGCGTCGGGACGGGGGCTTATCCCGGTGACCAGCAGCGTGCCGCTGAGCAGCTCACCTCGCGGGCCGCGCGGGACGAACCGCTGGACGAGAAACACCCCCAAGATGGCCATTAGCAAAAGCAGCAGTCCGAATTCCCACACGACGCCATGGTAGGACCGTGATAAGACTGCGTCATGAGTCGCGCCGGCGACGATGCGAAGCGAAGCGATGAGGAGGAGCGTGCACAACAGCCAGGACGATCTGGCGCTGGCACTGACGCTTGCCGACCGCGCAGACGCGTTGACTTCCGTCAGATTCGGCGCGCTCGACCTGCGCGTCGACACCAAACCCGACCTGACGCCGGTGACCGACGCCGATCGCGCGGTGGAGACCGAGCTGCGCGAGGTGCTCGCGCGCGAACGGCCCGGCGACAGCGTCGTCGGTGAGGAGTTCGGCGGCGACGCCGTCTTCACCGGACGTCAGTGGGTCATCGACCCGATCGACGGCACCAAGAACTTCGTCCGCGGGGTGCCGGTGTGGGCCACCCTTGTCGCGTTGCTCCGAGACGGCGTCCCCGTCGTCGGTGCCGTGAGCGCGCCGGCGTTACAGCGGCGGTGGTGGGCCGCGCACGCCCAGGGCGCCTTCGTCGCGGCCAACGGTGCGCCCGCGCGCCGGCTCTCGGTTTCCTCAGTGGCACAACTGAATTCGGCGAGCCTCTCGTTCTCCAGCCTGTCCGGGTGGGCGCAGCTGGGTGTGCGGGATCAATTCATCGCGCTCACCGACGCCGTCTGGCGAGTGCGCGCCTTCGGCGATTTTCTGTCCTATTGCCTGCTCGCCGAAGGGGCCGTCGACATCGCCGCAGAGCCGGAAGTGTCGGTGTGGGATCTCGCCGCGCTCGACATCTTGGTGCGCGAAGCGGGCGGGGTGCTGACGGCTCTGGACGGCACCGCGGGACCGCATCACGGCAGCGCCGTGGCCACCAACGGCCTGCTGCAACAGCAGGTGCTCGACAGCCTCACTGTGAATTAGTTAACAACTGTTCTCGGTGATCTTACTCCGGAGTAAGATCGACGGTATCCGCATTGCCCAACGACCTGAGGCTGCTGAAATGATCGGTTCCGGTTCTCCACAGACGTCCGCCCGCTCCCGCGTCAAACGGCGCGACCACCAATCCGCGGTCGGGCTACAACCCCACAAACGCACCGGCGTCGACATCGCCATCGCGCTGATCACCCCGCTCGTCGGGCAGGAATTCCTAGACAAGTACCGGCTGCGTGACCCGCTCAACCGCGCGCTGCGCTACGGCACCAAGACGGTCTTCTCCACCGCCGCCACCTCTTCTCGGGAATTCAAACGAATCCAAAACCTGCGCGCCGGGCCGACCCGGCTCAAGTCCAGCGGCAAGGACTACTTCGATCTGACGCCCGACGACGAGCAGAAGATGATCGTCGAGACCCTCGACGAGTTCGCCGCGGAAGTGCTGCGGCCCGCCGCACACGACGCCGACGAGGCGGCGACCTATCCGCGAGAGCTGATCGCCAAGGCCGCTGAGCTGGGCATCACCGCGATCAACATCCCCGAAGACTTCGACGGCATCGCCGCGCACCGGTCCAGCGTGACCAACGCGCTGGTCGCCGAGGCGCTGGCCTACGGCGACATGGGCCTGGCGCTGCCGCTGCTGGCGCCGGCAGGCGTGGCCGCCGCGCTGACCCATTGGGGCAGCGCCGATCAGCAGGCCACCTACCTGCCCGAATTCGCCGGCGAGAACGTGCCGCAAGCCTGCGTTGCCATCGCCGAGCCACAACCACTGTTCGATCCCACCCGGCTGAAGACCACCGCGGTGCGCACCCCGAGCGGATATCGCCTCGACGGGGTGAAGTCGTTGGTGCCGGCCGCGGCCGACGCCGAACTGTTCATCGTCGGCGCGCAGCTGGACGGCAAGCCGGCCTTGTTCATCGTCGAGTCCTCGACCAAAGGCCTTAGCGTAAAAGCGGATCCGAGCATGGGGATCCGCGCGGCGGCACTCGGTCATGTCGAACTCTGTGGGGTGACGGTGCCACTGAGCGCCCGGCTCGGCGAGGACGAGGCGACCGACGGGGACTACTCCGACGCGATCGCGCTGTCCCGGCTCGGCTGGGCGGCGCTGACCGTCGGCACCTCGCACGCGGTGCTCGACTACGTCGTCCCGTACGTCAAGGAGCGGCAAGCCTTCGGTGAGCCGATCGCCCACCGGCAGGCGGTGGCCTTCATGTGCGCCAACATCGCCATCGAATTGGACGGGCTGCGGCTGATCACCTGGCGCGGCGCGGCGCGCGCAGAGCAAGGCCTGCCATTCGTCCGTGAGGCGGCGCTGGCCAAGCGGCTTGGCGCCGACAAGGGCATGCAGATCGGCCTGGACGGTGTACAGCTGCTGGGCGGCCACGGCTACACGAAAGAGCACCCGGTCGAACGCTGGTACCGCGACCTGCGGGCCATCGGCGTCGCCGAGGGCGTCGTCGTCATCTAAGTCGTTAACTCATTCGAGCTGAGAAAGTTCAATCATGGCAATCAATCTGGAACTTCCCCGCAAGATGCAGGCGGTGACGACCAAGACGCACCAGGGCGCCGCCGAGTTGATGCGGCCGATCGCCCGCAAGTACGACCTCAAGGAGCACGCGTACCCCGTCGAGCTCGACACCTTGTTCAGCCTCTTCGAAGGGGCCTCGGAGTCAATCGAATTCGCGGGAGCCAACGCGCTGGGTGGCGAGGACGAAGAACGCGACAAGAACCACAACGGCGCCAACATGGCGGCGCTGCTGCAGACGCTGGAAGCCAGCTGGGGCGACCTCGCGATGATGCTCTCGGTTCCCTATCAGGGGCTGGGCAACGCGGCCATATCAGCCGTCGCGACCGAGGAACAGCTGCAACGCCTGGGCAAGGTGTGGGCGGCGATGGCCATCACCGAACCCGGCTTCGGATCGGATTCGGCCGCGGTGTCGACCACCGCCACCCTGGACGGCGATGAGTACGTGATCAACGGCGAGAAGATCTTCGTCACCGCGGGCTCGCGCGCCACCCACATCGTGGTGTGGGCGACGCTCGACAAGTCGGCGGGCCGCGCGGCGATCAAGTCGTTCGTCGTGCCGCGCGAGCATCCCGGTGTCACGGTGGAGCGGCTCGAGCACAAGCTCGGCATCAAGGGCTCCGATACCGCGGTCATCCGGTTCGACAACGCCCGCATCCCGAAGGAAAATCTGCTCGGCAACCCCGAAATCGAGGTCGGCAAGGGCTTTTCCGGGGTGATGGAAACCTTCGACAACACCCGGCCCATCGTCGCGGCCATGGCCGTCGGCGTCGGCCGCGCCGCCCTGGAGGAGATTCGCAAGATCCTCACCGAGGCCGGCGTGGAGATCTCCTACGACAAGCCCTCACACGTCCAGAGCGCAGCCGCGGCCGAGTTCATCCGGATGGAAGCCGATTGGGAGGCCGCCTACCTGCTGTCGCTGCGGGCGGCCTGGCAGGCCGATAACAAGATCCCCAACTCCAAGGAAGCGTCGATGAGCAAAGCGAAGGCCGGCCGGATGGCCACCGATGTCACGCTCAAGACCGTCGAGTTGGCAGGCACCACCGGCTATTCCGAGCAGGCACTGCTGGAGAAATGGGCGCGCGACTCGAAGATCCTGGACATCTTCGAGGGCACACAGCAAATCCAGCAGTTGGTGGTGGCGCGCCGGCTGCTGGGGTTATCCTCGTCCGAGCTCAAGTAGCGATCGCGGTCAGCCGCTCCCGATCTTCGTCGTCGAGCTGTATGGACGCCGCGTCCAAGTTCTCCTCCAAATGGCGCAGCGACGATGTGCCGGGGATCAGCAGCACGTTGGGCGCCACCTGCAGCGTCCACGCCAGCGCGACCTGAGCTGGGGTGCGGCCCAGCCGCTGCGCGGTCTGCGCAACCACCTGATGGCTGAGCACCGGGTTGGGCTGCATGAAGGCCGCGCCCAGCGGAAAGAACGGGACGAAGGCGATTCCCCGCGTCGCGCATTCGTCGAGCACCGCGGCCGAGTCCCGGTGCACCAGATTGAAAGCGTTTTGCACGCAGGCGATTTCGGTGCGCTGCACGGCGTGCAGCAGGTGCTCGCGGTTGACGTTGCTCAGTCCGATCCCACCGATCAATCCCTGCTCGCGGGCCTCGATCATGGCCGAGAGCTGATCGTCGAATTGCTGGTCCGGACCATCACTTTCGAACACCCGCAGGTTGACCACGGCCAGTTGATCGACGCCCAGGCTGCGCAGGTTGCCTTCGATGTCGCGGCGCAATTGAGCCGGCTCACCGGCCGGCAACCAGGCGCCGCCGTCGTCACGGCGCCCGCCGACCTTGCTGACCAGTGCCAGGTTCGGCGGATAGGGATGCAGCGCGGCGCGAATCAGTTCGTTGGCGACGCCGGGGCCGTAAAACTGGGCGGTGTCGATGTGGTCAACACCGAGTTCGACCGCGCGGCGCAGCACGGCAAGCGCTTCGTCGCGGTCACGCGGCGGACCGAACGCATTCGGTCCGGGCAGCTGCATGGCGCCGAACCCGACGCGGTTGACCGAAAACTCACCGAGTGGAAAGGGATCCATACGGTGAGATTAACGTCGAGGCATGGACACTTTTCACGCGCTCGTCGCTCGCCGAGATGGCGACCGGATCACCGCGTCGGTCGAAACCCTTCGTCCGGAAGACCTGCCGCCCGGCGATGTGACATCCGGGTCCTGTATTCCAGCGTCAACTACAAAGACGCCCTGGCGCTGACGCCGGGGGCGGCGTGGTGCGCGACTACCCGGTGGTGCCGGGCATCGACCTGACCGGCGAGGTGGTGGAATCGACGTCGGCCGACTTCGCCGTCGGCGACCAGGTCCTGGCCCACGGGTACGCGATCGGCACCGGTCACCACGGCTGCTACGCGGAATACGCGCGGTTGCCGGCCGACCAGGTGGTCGCGCTCGGCGCATTGAGCCCACATGAGGGCGCGGCGATCGGGACCGCCGGATTCACCGCGGCGATGAGCGTGCAGCAAACGCCGCTGTCGGCACTGCTTCTGGAGAAGATCATCGCGGAAGCCGGTGTCCCCGAGGGGGTCGTTAACCTTGTGACGGTTACAGGCCACACCGCTGGTGCGGCGCTTGTTGCGCATTCCGACGTCGATAAGATCGCCCTTACCGGTTCGACCGAAGTCGGCAAGCAGATCGCGCAGGTGTCGGCGGGCAATATGAAGAGAGTCATGCTCGAACTCGGCGGGAAGTCGCCGGTGCTGACCTACGACGACGCTGATCTGAGTGCGGCCATACCCATGGCGGCGATGGGGACCTTCATGCACGCTGGCCAGGTATGCGCTTGTGGGTCACGCATTTTCGTTCAGCGTGGTATCTACGACCAGGTCGTGGAAGGCATTGCGACGGTAGCTAATCCGTTAAAACTGGGTGGCCCCAAAGAAGAAGGCAGATGTTTGGCCCGCTCGTCAGCCAAAAGCAGCTCACCCGGGTGATGAAATTTATCGACGAAGGGAAAACGATGGCGTTGAGGTGGTCACTGGTGGGTATCGGCTTGATCGGCGCGGCTACTTTGTGCACCCCACCGTTCTGACCAATGTCGATCGCGGCATGCGGCTGTATCAGGAGGGAATTTTCGGGCCTGAGATGACGGTCCTGCCGTTCGACGACGACGACGAAGCCTTGGCATTGGCCAACGAACCACTTATGGCCTTTTCAACATGGCCTACGAGTTATCGCGGGCAGACGGCACCATCCTGCCGCGGACCATAATCAGGAGATCCAATCGCAGTAGGTTTAAGACCGCTAGATGAAGTACCTAACGGGCTGTGTTCGAGGTGGTTCCGAGGACTGTCCGATAAACGGCGGATCTGACCTTGGCATCGGTTAGTTACCGGTCGGTTGATCCGGTCGTTTAAGGTGATCGCAAACGCATTGAGCGCCGGCTTCCACCCTGCTGCCCATCGGGCCTTTAACACGTCCGCTTAGATCAAGCGAACGTTCGCATCCGTCCAGCTTTTCCGTGTCGTCGGTAACTTGGCCGATCATAGTTTGCTCACGTTGCCGACCATTCGACCCAGCACGGCGCTTGTGCCAATATTGTTAAGCGCATTATTGTTGAGGTCGAACCGATGGAGGCCGCTGAGCAGCGAGCGTGCAGTCGGTCCAGTTATTTCGCTGCTGGAATGGTATGACCGCGTTGGGAATTAGCCTTGAGACACGGCGTCGCTTGTCGGCGCCTAGGATCGGCGAGATGGTAGCCTGCGAGTTACGGCGTCAGATCATCGCCGGCGAATTGGCTGACGGTTGGTACGGCGCGGCAACCGGGGCGGGGCCGTCGTGCACGCGCCGGCCAAGATCAGCGCCGCCTACATGCTGGGCCTGTTGCTGCAACGCGAGTCGGTCGGCGCCGCCGATCTGGGTGCGGCATTGCGAGAAGTGGAACCCGCATGCGCGGCTCTTGCCGCCCGACGGCCCGACCGCACCGACACGTTGGTGCCCGAACTCAGCCAGGTTAGCGAAGCGATGGCCGGGCATCTGCACGACGACACGAACTCACCCAAATTGGCCGCCGTTTCCACGATCTCGTCATGCGTGGCTGCGGAAACCGCACTCCCATCGCCGTTGTCGGCACCCTTGAGACGCTGTGGAGCAGCCACCTACAGCAATGGGCCGACGAGAGCGCGGCTCGCGGCAGCTACCCGTCGCTGGCCAAGCGGCGCGCGGTGCTCAACACCCATCTCAAGCTGGCCGAGATGATCGAGGTCGGCGATGTCGACCGGGCCCGTCATATCTCCGCCCGCCACCTCACCGACATCCAGACCGACACACTGGCAGATCGGACCGCTCTAGCGCATCCATGCGCTGTCGCCGCAGGTGCTGTTCCGTCAGCGAGAGAGCCACGAGCCCATGCATCGTTGAGTCGAGCACCTCGTGATACGCCCGGATTGATTAAGCAGTACTGGTGGCATGGCGCGACGCCCTACTAACACCATCCGGCGACCGGTCCAACAGCTGACGGGTTTTCGTGTGCAGCGGCGTTGACTCAAAGGGCCAACGTCATGGGACCGCGGCAGCGTCTCGTACTCTAGCGCTTGTTGGTGAACCCCGCATCGACTGGCAACGTGATGCCGGTGACGTAACGCGCCGCGTCGGACACTAGCCACGCGACCGCGTTGGCGACGTCCTCGGGCTGCAGCACCTGCACTGGCAGCGCGTTTTCCAAGCCCATCGGCCGGCCAGCGGACATCTCCACAAGCCACTTTTGGGTGAAGTCGTTGTTGATCATCGGCGTATCGACGCCGGCCGGATGCACAGAATTGACTCGAATACTGTGCTGGGCAAGCAGGTTGGCATACACCCGCATCAACCCGACCATGCCGTGCTTGGCAGCAGCATAGCCGATTGCCCCGGCGTCGGCGCTGCCGACCCCGGCCAGCCCAGCGGCCGAACTGATTAACACGATGGAACCCCCGCGGCCCTGCTCGATCATCGTCGGCGCCGCCGCCTCGACGGTGTTGTAGGCACCGGTGAGGTTGACGTCGATCACGTCGCGCCAACCATCCTCGCCTGCCTGCATCGGGGCGATTCCGGCGTTGACAACGACGATGTCAAGATGACCGAACTGCGCTACGCCGGATTCGAGCGCTGCTGTCAGCGAAACGGAGTCGCGCACGTCGGCTTGGGTGGCGACGATGCGCGCGCTGGTGTCCTCAACGAGTTTGACTGTCTCGGTTAGGTCGTCGACGGTGCTCATGGGGTACGGCACGGATGCGATCTGGTCGCAAAGGTCAACTGCGATGATGCTGGCGCCCTCCGACGCTAGTTTCACCGCA
Source organism: Mycobacterium arosiense ATCC BAA-1401 = DSM 45069 (assembly GCF_002086125.1). Classification (GTDB taxonomy): domain Bacteria; phylum Actinomycetota; class Actinomycetes; order Mycobacteriales; family Mycobacteriaceae; genus Mycobacterium; species Mycobacterium arosiense. The sequence goes on along the minus strand of NZ_MVHG01000007.1, from coordinate 109,285 downwards.
TGCGCGCGGCCCTGGCCGCGGGCGGCACCCGTGATGAACGCGACCTTGTCGTCTAGCGATGCCATGTCAGCCTCCCAGCTCGCCGTCGGCCGGGTTACCGGAGACGACCGATTGCGATATCTCGACGTCTTGCGCGCCGTTACGGTACTCACCAACCTCGCCGCGCAGCGTCGTCACGCCAAGAGCGAGGTTGTGCTTGTTGAACGCCTTCGTGTCGGGCCACAGCTCGATGAGCATCCATGTCCCGGCCGCCGCCCGCAATGCAGCCAAATCGCAATCGGCTTCCTGCTGCACCTGGGTCATAAGCTTTCCCCAGACGTGAATTCCAGGTGCAACGCCGTCAGCCCGCGAAGGATGTAGTCCGGGGAGTAGTCGTAACGGCGATTGCCGGGTGGGCCGTGATGTGCCTCGGAGATCCGAATGTCGGCCATCCGGTCCAGGATGCGTTCGAGGCTGACTCTGGCCTCGATGCGCGCCAGCGGGGCACCCGGGCAGCTGTGCACACCGCGCCCGAATGCGAGATGCTGGCGCACATTGGGGCGATCGGCCCGAAACTCTGCCGGGCAGTCGAACCTGGTCGGATCCCGATTGGCAGCTCCGGGCAAAAGCATCACCGTGGTGCCCGGCGCAATCTTGACGCCGCCGATGGCGGTGGCGACCCGGGTGAGCCGGAAGTGGCTTTTGATCGGGCTTTCGATGCGCAACATCTCCTCGACGAAGTTGGATATGCGCTCAGGGTGATCGCGCAGCGTCGCTTGAAGCTGTGGCTGCTCGGCCAGCAATTTCAGGGAACCGGCGAGCAGGCGCACAGTGGTTTCGTGGCCGGCAAAGAACAAGGAAGTCGCCAGGTGCACGATGTCGGTGATCTCGGGGGTCGAGCCGTCGGGGAATGTCGTCGTCGCCAACGTAGTAAGCATGTCGTTCCGCGGTTCTCGTCGGCGCTTTTCGATATAGGTGGTAAACCACTGGTCGAGTTCGGCCGACGGGTTGATCGCGATCGTGCCGTCGTGTCCCTGGCGTGAACCCATGTCGGCGCCGAACCACCGGCGAAACGTTGCGTGGTCGGCTTCGGGCACACCGAGAAGGTCGGCGATGACCAAAAGTGGGAATGGGCGGCCGTAGGCCTGGACGAAATCACAGCGGGCGTCGGCGATGAACTCGTCGAGCAGGCTGTCGGCCAATCTCCACATGAAGTCCTCGTTCTCCTTGAGCCGCTTGGGCGTAAACAGGCCATTTACCAGCGCGCGGTGCCGAGTGTGCTGCGGCGGGTCAAAGCAGACAAGGTTTTCAGAGCCCCATGGGAACTGGTGGCGATGGGCTTCGATCAGCGCCGTGATGTCGCCGCTCCCTGGTGTGAAGGGCAGCGGTGGGAAGGGGCCGATCGCCGCGTTGACCGACGAGAACCTGTCGGTGTCGCGATACACCGCCAAAAGGTCGTCGTATCCGGTCAGGGCAACCACACCGTGGTGCGGCTCCCGATAGGCCGGGCACGTCGCACGCAGTTGCTCGAAATACGGATACGGGTTCTCGACGACGGAGGGATCGCTGAAGAAGTCGATGCTATCGAAATTTGCCACGAGACTGCCCTTTCTGGATTTCAACGGTTACATGTGTGCAGCGCATGTCCTGATCACTACATCGAGCCGCGGGCTGGGTTGGCCTCTACCGCCAGGCCGAGTTCGTGGAGGACGTCGGCGTTGTCGGCGCGCAGCGGCGAAGCCGGACGGGCGACTCGGCCGGGTATACGCGAAAACCAGGTCGACACACCCGGAAAGCGCACCGGGTCGTGCGGTGTGTCGACCGTCTCGAAGAATCCGGCGGCGTTCAGGTGCGGGCTGTCGAATAGGTCGGCGGGGCGTGTTCAGCACGGCGGCGGGTATTTCCAGCTCCCGGAACAGCTTCAGCCATTCCTCGGTCGTTGGCTCCTTGAGCGTTTCGGCGAGCAATGCGTAGACGTCGTCGATCTGGCGGGCCCGCTGCGGCAGCGCCGCGTAGCGGGAGTCGGTCCAGGCGGGTCGCACCGCGTCGATGAACGTTGCCCAATGTTTGTCGTTGTAGATCAGCGCGGCGATGTAGCCGTCACTGGTGCGATACGGCCGGCGGTTGGGCGCCACCGTCCGCGGATACACTGCCGGTCCTAGCGGAGGATCGAACATCGCACCGTTGGCGTGTTCGACCAGCATGAACGACGCCATCGTCTCGAACATGGCGACCTCGACCTCTTGCCCCTCGCCGGTGCGCTCGCGGTGGAACAGCGCCATCATCGTCGCGTACAGCGCGGTCAGCCCGGTGATCTTGTCCGCCATGATCGTTCCGACGTAGGTGGCCTTACCGGTCAGCTGCGCTTGAACACTCGGCAGTCCCCACGCAGCCTGAATGGTGTCGTCGTAGGCGGGTATATCCCGGCCGGGACCACGCCGGCCGTAGCCGTAACAGTTGGTGTAGACGATCACAGGGTTGATCGCCGCGACGTCGTCGTAGCCGAATCCGAGCCGGCCGATCGCCTTGGCCCGCATCGAGTGGATGAATACGTCCGCAGTTGCGATGAGCCCCCGCAACGCCGCCTTGCCGGTGTCGCACTGCAGGTCGAGGACGATGCTGCGTTTGCCCCGGTTCACGTTGACGAACACGCCGCCCATCGACGGCTCCGGTCCGACCGAGATGTAACGGGTGTCGTCCCCGTCCGATGGTTCGACCTTGATCACATCGGCGCCCATGTCGGCCATGATCTGGGCGCCGTACGGCCCCAGCACCATCACAGTGAGATCGACGACCCGCACCCCAGCCAGCGGGCCATTGCCGTTACTGCGGCTGCGCATGCTGTGCTCCCTTGGCCATCTCAAAGCTGTAACGGAGATGGTCGCTCTGACCATGTGGCACTACCGGGAACACCAACGGTGCGTCCATATTGCGGATCGCCTCGAGCTGTTCGCCCACCAGCTCGATCGACCACGACGGCCGATACACACCAGGGGCTTCACCGATCACGGCTCGTGCCACCCGGCCGGCGACCGCGATCAGCATCTCGCCGGTGATCGGGCACGACTCGTGAGCGAGATAGCCCACCACCGGCGCCACCAGCTCCGGCTCCATCGGCGGATACGCCGAAATATCTAGGCCCTCAGCCATTCTGGTTACTGCCGATGGCACGATGACGTTACAGAGCACGTTGTCGGCCGTACCTTCGAGTGCGACAACATTGGCCAATCCGATGACACCCGTCTTCGCGGCAGCATAATTGGCCACCCCGTGGTTGCCGTACAACCCGCTGATCGACGAGGTCACGACGATGCGACCGTAACGGGCCGCACGCATCAGTGGGAACGCTGCACGCACGACATGGAAGGCGCCCCGTAGGTGGACATCGAGCACAGCATCGAAGTCCGCATGGCTCATCTGCGCCAACGGGACTCGACGAACGTTGCCCGCGTTGTGGATAAGGATGTCGATGCGCCCGAAATGGTCTATCGCGGCTTCGACGATCCTGGCGCCGCCGGCACGCGTGGCCACCGATTCGACGAAAGAGATGGCCTGACCACCGGCCGCCATTATCTCGGACACCACCTTCTCGGCGGGCCCGGAGTCGATACCCTCGCCAGTCAAGGCTGCACCGATGTCGTTGACGACGACCTTCGCGCCTCGAGATGCCAACAGCGATGCGTAGGCGCGGCCCAGTCCCCGGCCGGCGCCGGTTACGACCGCGACCCGACCGTCGAATCTGAGTTCAGGCATTCATCTTCCAAGTACCAGGCCGTCGAGTTCGCCTTTGGCGCGCCAGTTCTCCAACAGCTCGGCGAATGCGTAAAAGCCGGGCCCGTACTGCTCACCCAGATACGAGCGGATCCCTTCGCCCCCTCCCCCTCCTTCGTTGTTGAAATACCCGGGGGTGCACTCCATTTCGAACCGGCTGTTATCGACTGCGGTCTCGCGCATCGTCGTTATCCACTGGTCCTGGGCCTGGTGGCTGGGCTCGACGGTCGTCGCACCACGGGCCAGGGCCTCGGCGATGATGTAGGCGATGTGCTCACCCTGCAGCTCGTAGTTTGCGGTGATATTGGCCGCCACCCCGAGCTGGGTGAAGCCGGTGAAGAACAGGTTGGGAAAACCGCAGCTTGTCATGCCGTGGAAGGTACGAAAGCCGTCCCGCCAGTTATCGAACAAGGACAAACTGTCACGGCCTTCGATCGGGTCGATGCTGTAGCGTCGGCTGACTTCAGTGGAGATCTCAAAGCCGCTCGCATAGATGATGCAGTCCACTTCGTAGTCGACTCCGTTGGCTACCAGGCCCTTTTCCGTTACCCGCTCCACACCCTGCGACGCCGACACGTCGACCAGCGTGACGTTCGGACGATTGAACGTAGGCAGGTAGTCGTCGTTAGAGCACGGCCGCTTGCAGAAAAATCGGTAGTAAGGCTTGAGCGCTTCGGCGGTCTGGGGGTCTGCGACGATGCTGTCGACGCGGCGCCGCAGCCGCTCCATTACCTTGAAGTCCTCCTCCTCCTGCAGTGCCATGAACTCTTCGGGTGTCAGCTCAGCTGGGTTCCCCCGCGCGAGAATCCTTGCAGCCGTGTTGCGGCCGAGTTCAGTCCAAAAATCGCACACGAAGTCCGGCTGGCCCGGCGCGCCGCCTTCGAAGGTCCAAGCATGGAAGTTGCGTCGACGTTCCTGCTGCCATCCCGGCTTCAACGTTTTTACCCATTCGGGATCAGTCGGCCGGTTGTCGCGCTCGGCAACAGTGGAAGGCGTGCGCTGAAAGACGTAGAGGTGTTTGGCGTAGCAGCCCAAAAACGGGATGACTTGGATGGCGGTAGCACCCGTGCCGACGATCGCGACCCGCTTGTCGGCGAGCTTGTCCAAGCCGCCGCTCGCATCTCCACCCGTGTAGTCGTAGTCCCAACGCGCCGTATGAAAGCTGTGGCCCTTGAAGTCGTTGATCCCGGGGATGCCCGGCAACTTCGGCATATGGTGGCTGCCGGCGCCCAGGACGACAAAGCGTGCCCGGATCTCGTCGTTGCGATTAGTGCTGATCCGCCAGCGCCTGACCGATTCGTCCCACTGCAAGGCGCGTACCCGGGTGGAAAATATCGCGGAATCATACAGGCCGAAGTGCTTGCCGATGCGCCGACAATGCTCGTAGATCTCCGCCCCGTCGATGAACTTCTTGGTCGGGACATAATTCAGCTCTTCGAGAAGCGGTATGTAGCAATAGGACTCGTTATCACACTGGATACCGGGAAAGCGGTTCCAGTACCACACACCGCCGAAATCTCCACCGAATTCGATAATCCGGACGTCTTCGACACCGACCTTCTTCAGATCGGCAGCGCACAGCAGGCCGGCGAAACCCCCACCCAGAACAGCCACATCGATGTCTTCCGAGATCGGGTCGCGGGGCGCCACTGGTGTGTACGGGTCGATCTCGTAATAGTCCTCATAGTCGCCCGACAGTCTGATGTACTGCTTCGAACCGTCTGTACGCAGCCGTTTGTCCCGCTCCTGACGGTACTTCTCCCGCAGCGCCGAGAAATCAAGGTCCTGCGGTGTTTGCGTCGGCTCGCATGTCATGTGAGCGTCTCACCCCTCGTCGTCGGGAGCTCGCGTGGTTCGCCAGTACCCGTGTACTTCGCGAGTTGGCGGTGGAGATTGGCCGTGTTGCGCTCGCGATAGGGATTGGGTTTGGTGCCGGGAAAGCCAAGGGATTTTATGCCCTGCTGCACCGCTGCCATGTGGTAAGACGGTGCGCCAATCTGGGTCGTCTGCTGGCGAGTAGACCCAGTCCGTCTGCGGATCCTGGCCTTTGGGGAAAAGCTCGAATACGGCAACTTCGAAGATGCACTTGTTCGGATCGTAACTCGGGTCGGACCGTTGCTCGGTGACCCTGGCCCGCTGACCGCCGAGGAAGATGACGGGCGAGTTCTCGACTTTCGCGCACATCATTGCCCCGGCCAGATTGGCCAGGCCCGGGCCCAGCGTCCCGATGCACAGTCCCGGCTTTCCGGTCATACACGAAACGGCCTCGGCCATGAATCCGCCACATTCTTCATGATGCGGCGCCACGACATCCCAACCACGCCGCTGTGCCTCGTGAAACAGATGCACGAAGTTCGGGTCGGGGATACCAAACAGGGAGGCGATGCCTCTCGCCTCGAAGAGATCCAGGATGCGTTCACACACCTTGACGGTCATGATCAGATTTCCCCAACTCTTCCTGCAGGGCAGATTCTGGACGTCTCGCAATCGGACCGGCGCCTCAGGCCACGGTGACTTGCCCTCACTGCACCACAGGACCTCGATGCCCGGCCAGATGTAAGCTATTAATTGTCCAGACAAGTCCTGCTTCCTTTGTAGGCCCGCGCTGATAGTTTCCCGCAACCCCTAGACATAATTCACCCGTCCTGATACCGAGGTCAAGGGTGTAATCCAAGGCAGAGGCAGTGATGATGGGTGGCCAGATTCCCGCGCCCACAGGGCGGCAACCGCTGTCTTGTATGGACATAATTTCTAGACACCAGCTTGGGCTGCCAGGTGTTCTCGCCAACAGCCCAGGACCAGCCCGCAGATACGCATCCGGTGAGTCAACGGCAAGTTTGTATAGTACTTGACAGTATCAGGGATTGCGGTCGGGCGCAAAGGCTTCCCACCGCCATGCCGCGCAGGCGATTGAGGAAGAGCAGCACGCCCGTTGTCAGTATTCGTTGCGGCTGAAAAGGCTCGCAACTCGGGGGCGATTTCGGGTAGCCCTTCAGCTTTCGCAACACCTGATCGGCGAACAAACCGGTCTGCTCTTAGACCAGCTCATAAGACAACCCACCAGAACTGAAGTCCGCAGACATCCTCCACCATCAGGCGCGGCCAGCATCATCACCAGGTTTGTTCGGCAGCGCGTACCAGCATGTGGTTGACCGCTACCCGACGGTCGCGGGTCACCATGTAGATCACCGCGTCGGCGATGTCCTCGGGCCGCATCCTGACCATGTCGCCGGTGAGGCGCTCGAACGCCTCGCGGGCCTGCGCGGGCAGGTGGCTGCTGATCTCGGTGTCGGTGGTGCCCGATCCCACCACGCCGACACGAACCCGCTGGCCGAGCACCTCTTGGCGTACACCTTCGCTGAACGCGTTGACACCGAATTTGGTCAGCGAATACACCGCACTGCCAGGTCGCGCTAACCAGCCGGCAACCGAACTGATGGTGACAAGATCGGCCACCCCGCGCGGTGAGCTGCTGGCCGCGTCGATCAAATGGGCCAATGAGGCGCGGGTGACATACAAAACGCCCTGGACGTTGACCGCCACCAGCTCGTCCCACTCCTGCAGGGGCGCATCGGAGGCCGAACCCAGGCTCATCAGCCCGGCATTGTTGATCACGATGTCCAGGCGCCCCAATTTGGTCACCACCCGAGCCACCGCGGCGGCCACTTGCTCAGCGTTGGTGACGTCGGCGGGCACCACCAGTGCTGTGCCGCCCGCCGATTCGATATCCGCTTTGAGTTTTTCAAGCCGGTCGGTGCGGCGCGCCAGCAGGGCCACCGCGGCGCCGTGGGCAGCCAGTGCTTGTGCAGTGGCCGCACCGATACCGCTGCTGGCACCGGTCACCAACGCCGCAGTATCAACAAGTGGTGCAGTCATCGCGGCTCCGAAACCGAAGGGACGTTCGGGATTTCGCGTAGAACGCAGCCACCGCGGCTAACCATCGATCCCGAACGCGAGCCGCCGACCATGTCGGGGTCGAAGCGCACCGGCGCGCACCGCCGACTTTGCATTGTGAGCTCCCCTTCCAACGTCTGCGCGATCATCACCACTCCTATTTGTCCGGATAAAAGACGTCAAATATCATTAGGCAGGTTTATCAGTGCGTCAAGCAATCGAGAACGGGCTGGGGGACGGGAAGTTTACATTGCAGAAGCCGGGACCCGGCATTCAGTCGCGGCGACACATTTAATAGACAAATTGTACGGACCAGCTTTGGTCAGTGGTCGGCGCACCAACCAGGGGAGATTCATCTCGCTGTTGGCGATTTGTTCAATCGTCGAAGCTTTGGCACGACGAGCGAGTGCGGCCGCATCGTCGATCGAGCTCGACGCTGAATCCGTCGTCGTGATTAGGTCATTGGTGGTGATGCGGCTGAAATCGCGGCGCCCCTTGGTATTTCGCTGTGTAAGGGGGTAGCTTGCGTCAGATGGCCACTTTGTCTGTTTCCAAGCCTTTTCCCAACCGAAACTTCATGCAGGTGTGCTGGGTGGTACCCGACGTCTCGACCGCCATCGACTCGTGGGTGCGCAGCGCCGGTGTCGGGCCTTTCTTCCGCTTCGACGGGATTGAGTTCACCGATGCCCGCTACCGCGGTAGAAGCACCGAGTTTCCCGCGCTGGCAATCGCCATCGCCTATGCGGGTGATCTACAGATCGAACTGGTCTGCCAGGACAACGACGATACCAGCGTGTTCCGTGATCTCGTCCCCCGTGGGCGGGCTGGGCTCCACCACATAGCGTTGGTGTGTCAGGATTACGAAACAGATCGCGACGCCTACACTGACGCAGGGGCAGAACTCGCATTCGAGGGTGTATGGAACGGCAGCCGCGTCTGTTACGTCGACACATCGCCCACACTCGGTATCATGGTCGAGCTGCTCGAATCCAACCCCGCGCTTACCGAAACGTTCGCCGCCATGCGCGCCGCCGCCGAAACCTGGGACGGCAAAACATACACTGTTAGCTTCTGACAGTGGATGAGTGCAGTGATCAAGTGGCTTTCGAAACTCATCGATGAACACGTAGCCCTTGCCGTCGATTCCAATCCGACCGACATCAACCCAGATGTCACCGTGGGACGTCCACCCTACAGTTCCCAAGTCGCAGGTGCACAGCGACGTCGGCCCAGCCAGGTCTCGGTGATAGGGTGTTGCCGCACCGGCGCTACCACGAATTCACCTGGCACGCACCATCATCGACCGGCGGACTCGCACATTTACCTTTACGGTTACCAACCCGAGAACATCCTGGCCCGCCATACACTTAGCGGCACGTGCATCGCCGGCCGAGGTGCCCGGCCGTAATAGGATGCAACACAGCTATGGCTCCAGATACACATCAAGATGGCCGACTCGAGGGCAAGGTCGCCATCATCACCGGTGCCGGGTCCGGTATCGGATGGGGCCGCTGCCAAGCGATTCGTTGACGAAGGAGCACGCGTCGTCTGCGCGGACATCAGCGGGCACGAGCGCGACATCGCCGAACTGCTTGGCGAGCGCGCTTGCGCCAGTTCATGTCGACGTCACCAACGCCTCCGACGTCCAACGCATGATCACCACAGCCGTCGACTGGTTCGGCAGCGCCGACGTTCTGCTCAACAACGCCGGGTTCGGCGGGCTGCACGTCGCACTGGCTTGACACCGGCGAAGAACTATTCGACGACATCGTGGCGATCAACCTCAACGACGTATTCCTCGGCATGAAATACGCTATTCCCGTCATGCTCGAAATCGGCGGCGGTGCAATCGTTAACACCGCGTCCGCTTCGGCGCTTGTCGGCTGGAAAAGCCTCTCCTGCTATGCCGCAGCCAAAGCCGCCGTGGTGCAGATGACGAAATCGGCGGCATTGGATTATGCCCGCTCCAGCGTGCGTATCAACGGGATCTGCCCGGGCATGACTTACACCGGACTCGCCGGGGCTAAACCCGACGATTTGGTACCGAGCGGTGAGCACTTGGCGACGCCCATGGCGCGTTGGGGCCAATCCGCCGAACTTGCCGCCGCCGCATTGTTTTTCCCAGCGGCGACGCCTCGATCATAGGCGCCGCACTGGCCGTCGATGGTGGCTAATCCGCGAGCGGTCCGGTGGTCACCCCGCTTCGTCTCCCCCTCTCCGCAGTGACGGCACCCACTCGCCTGCGAAGCATCGCGACAGGTACCGGAAGGCCAGCATGAACATCGAACGTGTCAATACGGAACGTTGCGCGCATGGCGAGGGTGCGCCGTGGTCCGCCGACGAACAGGCGCTCTACTACCTCGATATCTACGGCGGATCTTCCGCCACGATCCTGGCGGCGCAACAAAGAGCTGGCAGACGCCCGGGCGCGCCGGGGCCGTGGCGCTGCGCAAGCGTGGCGGCGTGGTAGTGGCAGTGGAGACCTCGTTTTATGCGCTCAATTTGGTGAGCTGGGCGGCCGAAACGATTGCCGGGCCGGCGTTCGACGGCTCATATCTGACAGTGAACGACGGTGCAACCGATCGGCGCGACCGGTTTTTGTTCGGCGCTACTAGCACCCAGCTTGACGATCCACAGGCGGACGGCGGGTTATTCAGCCTCGGCACCAGCCATCGCATCAGCAAACTCGACAGCGGCATTCACCAGTCCAACAGCCATTGTCTCTCACCTGATGGCTGCACGCTCTACTCCGCCGACAGCTTTGTCCGCACGGTGTTCGCCTATGACTATGACCCCGAAACCGGACAGATTGCGACCAAGCGTGTTTTCGCCGGTACATCGGAACTCGGCGGGGTGCCGGACGGCTCAGCGGTCGACGCGGACGACATGGTGTGGGTCACGATCTTCCAGGGCGGCAAGGTCGTCGCCTTCCGCCCTGACGGGGATATCGGACGGGTAATCGAGATGCCGGTGACGTTGATTTCCAGTGCGGCGTGGGGGCGGGCCGAACCTCGACCAGCTCTATGTCACGACGATCAATCCCACGCAATTCGGCTGGCCAGCGCAGGACGGGTCGGGCTACGTCTATGTCGTCGAAGGACTGGGTTCGCGCGGCCTCCGTGAACCGTATTACCGGGGGTGAGTCTCGCCCTCGGTGCGCTCGGCCGCGGCTACCGGCACGGTTTGGGCCAGCGATGTTCCGAAGCTGTGGAACCCGGTGGCGTGAAGGCCGCCCGGGCCGCCGGCCACGAACACCAGAATGTCCTTGGGTTCTGGTGTCATATAGACCCGGCCGTCCTCGCGGATGCGGCCCTGTTGCTCGAGCTGGTCGCGGTGCAGCCGCTGCAAGAAGCACGCATCGACGCTGGCGAAGCGCCACAACGTCTCCTGCACGTCGGAGATGTCGGGCATCTCGCGGCCGACGATCTCGGCGCAGATAGGATTGATCGCGACCAGCATCTCGCCGTAGGGCACCGCGCCGGAGAAGCAGTTGCAGCCGGCGTAAGCGACTGACTTGCCAATCATCTCGAGGAAATCCGTCGCCTTGTGCGATGTCGTATCGATGATGTTCTGAGTCCCCATAGCGCCGAACGAGGTGAGAGCGTCGCCGCGGATATCACGCCGCACGGCCAGCGGGAGCCAGGGTGAGCGCTCCTCCCATTCGCCGGTGACCACGCCGGCCACGCGTCCAGGCGATCCGAAGGTGGTCTGCGACGTCACTCCGGGGGCCTGGCCGGCGACGTTGCGCATGATCAGCCGGACGGCCCGGCCGATCGCAGCGGCCTTGTTTGCCATCCCGCCCAGGCAGCCGTAGCTGAAGGGGATGTCCAGCTCGTTGCGGATAGGCCCGTTGACCACGAAGACCGGGTATACCGGCGCGGTAGTCGCGTTGACGCCGTAGAGCTCGAAGTCAGGGTCGGCGATCGAGACGATCATCGCGATCAGCAGCTCCAGCGACTCCGGCGGTGCGCCGGCCATCACGGCGTTGATGACGATCTTCTCGACGGTGAGCTCGACGTTGGTCGGCGGCAGGTGGGCGATGATCTCGTCGGGATAGCGGTCGTTACGAGCGAGAAAGGCCCGTACACGGCCGGACGTCGGCGGAATCAGCGGCAGGCCGTCGCCCCAGCCCTGCTGCAGCGCAAAGTCGGTGAAGGCCTCGACGTCGAGGTCGACCTCATGGGTGCGGCTGGCCAGCCAGTCCACCTCGCAGCCGTCGGGGCCGCAGTCGCGGCTGATCAAAGGCTGGGGCTGCGGCGTCGCGCGGCGGCCGCTGGGACGGATCAGTTCGATGGTCACGCGGTCACCTCTTGGACTGCGAGTTGCGCGCCCATTGTCTCGAGCAAGCCATGGAAATGCGCCTCCCCGATCGACAACACCTCGGTGCGCTCGCACTCGTTCAGCGGATAGGGCAGCACGTGAACGCGAAGGCCCGAGCGCCCGCCGCGCCGCGCAATCTCGTGGGCGAAGGTCTCGAAGTTGGCCGTCGCGACGGCCGTGGTCGGCAGCCCCCGGTTCGCCGCGGAGATCGCGTCGCGGATGGTCCACCCGGTGCAGGACCCGCAGTTGGCGAGGCCCACGACAGCCGCGTCGATCTGCTCGAGGAAGGCCTCGTATTCGCGCTCACAGCGTTCGCCCTCCTCGCCCGAGCGACCGGCCGAACGCCAAAAACTCACCTCCGCACCGGCGGTGCGGAGTTTGTCAGCCCAAAGCTCGCTGATCCAGTCCCAAGCACGCCACATGCGGTCCACCCGGAAGCCGATCCGTTTGCCCGACAAGGCGCCGACGTCTGGACCGTGGCTAGCGATATCGTCCTGCCGCGTAGCGGTGGGGTCGAGTATCAGTCCGTGCGCCATCTTTCGCTCCTCAATTACTTGAATTCTCTCATCGCCCGGTAGCACTAGCGATCGAAGAGCACTTTCTCATCCTCGAGCACTTCGGGAGGTGTGCGCCGAGCGGCTTCGGGTGTCGGTGTTTTCAGCCGAGCTGATCCACTGGATCAGCTCGATCCGGTTTCCGTCGGGGTCGGTCAAAAAAACCAAGTCGTAGCCGACGTCCGCGTTTCTGACGCATGTCCGGGTCGATTCAATGACTTTTGCCCCGTGTACGACCAGTCGAGCTTCGGCGCCGGGCAGGTCATCGACTTCGAACGACAGATGGGTCAGACCGACTTGATTGCGTCTGGTCGACGGAGCGCCGATGCAGCCGGGTTCGGCCCACCACATCAGCTCGAGCCGCAAACCGTCCTTAGTGATCATCTGCGAGGTTAGTTGCGCGCCGCCGGTGATCTCGGCTGCTGCAGCCACTTCTTCTCCGGCGCCGTACGTTTCGGCAACCTCGAAGCCGAGCCCCTCGGTGTAGAAGCGCAGCGACGTCGTCAGGTCCGCGACGCACAGGCCGACATGGGAAACTCTCAGTTCTGCCATCGATCCATCCCCCATCTTTGTGCACAACAACGGTACGAACGCGCTCTCAACTTGCTTATGTCTTCCGCGATGGACGCAGAGAGCCCTCGCACGGACAGCTTCCGCGATCGCCGCACTCGGGAATCTGCTCATGATTCTGAACTCCCGTATCTGGTGATCAGGCGAAGGGTTCCTCGCCCTGAAGTTTGGTCCGGTGCAATAACCGTCCGGAGTTCGGGTCATACGGTGTGGCGCGGTGCATCGTTCCGGTGTTGTCCCAGATCACCAGGTCGCCGACCGACCATTTGTGACGGTACACAAACGGCGGACGAGTCGCCCAATCACGAAGCCGCACAAGCAGTTCAGCGCTCTTCTTGAACTCCATGTCGACGATATGGCGAGCGGTGGCACCTAGGACCAGAGACTTACGACCCGAGCGGTGAGTCCATACCAGTGGCAACTCCTGGTCGCCGATCGCCATCATGCGGCGCAGCACCTCGATACCTGGTTCCGGGTCGTAGTAAAACAGCGTGTTCCACGCCGAGTGCATCACGCGTAACGACCCGATCTGGCGCTTGTCCTCATCCGACAGATCCTCATATGCGGCATAGGTGTTGCAGAACTCGGTATCGCCGCCACCTTGTGGCGCTACCTTGCTCGACAACAGCGAGGCCAGGATCGGTACTTTGCTCATCGTGCCGTCGATATGCCAGTACAGCGATCCCTTGAGATAGTCGGCGGTTCGGCTGACCTTGGGATCTAAAGTGACGTTGTATACCTCCTCCCCGCTGACTTCACGCGCGATCGTGCCCAGCGTCTGGGTAAACGCGACCTGCTCCTCATCGGTCAAGCCAATCTGCGGAAACACCAGCACGCCCCTTTGCTCGAGCAACTCGCGAATCACGCCGGCATGGCCGCCGCTTAGAAGCGTCTGCTTGTCCGCCCGGATCTCGGTTGCGATGCGAGGCGTCATATCCCTGGTCCGCAATTTCGTTGCCGGCCGCCCATCATGTTCCACAAACGAGGCCATCCGCGCTTCCTTCCTCCCGCCACCCTTTCGGCGGCTTAACGAACCCATCGAAGCCAGACGCTATAGATCGCCACAGCGTGAATCCCAGCTCCACCGCCTGTTATGAAAGCCCCGCCAACATTCCAGCGCGAACGGATTGCTTCGATACCGTTCCTTCCCAGGCGGTTTCGTGACGTTGGCTGTTGAGCGAAGAGCCGAGAATGCGGCGACCTTCGAACTCCTGCGGTCGTAAAGTCACGGCTACCTCTTTGGTTGAAGATTTCTGTCGCTAGGTCGTCGCCGGAACGCCGACGTTGATGACGCCCCCCACGGGCCCGCGGGCGAAAAATGCGTCTCCGTAATCGATGTCGTGTAGCCGGTACTCGGGGGCGGTGGCCAGCAGTGCTTCCAGTGCCACGCGGGCTTCCAGCCGTGCGAGGGCGGCACCGATACAGACGTGCCTGCCCGTCGTGAAGGCCAGGTGCGCCTTGAGCTCGCGGCCGATGTCAAAGCGTTGCGGGTCCGGCCAGCGGCTTGGGTCGCGGTTGGCGGCACCGAGCATCGCGTAGATCACGTCGCCCTTCTCGAAGCGCGTTCCCGCCAGCTCGGTGTCCCGGACGACGACGCGCACGATCGCCTGCGTGGGGCTTTGCCAGCGCAGCACCTCCTCGACTGCGCTGGGAATCAAAGACGGGTCTTCGACGAGTTGGCGGCGTTGCGCGGGATGCTGCTCGAGGGCGACCAGGGCTAGCCCCAAAAGCTTGGCAGTCGTGTCATAGCCCGCGAGCAGGAGGTTCAACGCGACCGCCCGGATTTCGGCATCGCTCCAATCGGCAACGTCGACCATGACGGTAAGCAGGTCATCGGGTCGCTCGCGACGGTGGCGCGCGATCTCTTCGCTTAGGTAATTCTTCGCTTCGGCGACGACAGCCTCCATCGCGCGGTGGGCCTCGGGCGCTTCGTTCCCGAACGCGACGTTGCCAACAAGGACATTCGACCAGCGCCGGAAGTCGTCGTGTCGGTCCTCGGGCACGCCCAGCAGCTCGGCGACGACGATCACCGGGATCCTGGTGAAATCGTCGATGTCGAAGTGGTCACGACCGTCGACCAGTGGCCTGAGCAGCTGGTCGACGATGCCGCGGACGCGAGGCTCCCAGTCGCGCTGCATCGACGTGGCGGCGAAGTGGCGGGCCATGGGGCCACGAAGGCGACGGTGATCTGCGCCTTCGGTGATGCTGATCGCCGGCGCCTCGAACCAGAAATACACGTCGGGTCGCAGCGCACCGGGCACGCTGAACTGGACCGTATGGGTGTCCGTCAGCACAGCCGTACAGTCGTCATACCCCGGAACCATCCAGGCGTGGGCCGATCCGTTCCACACGACACGCCCTGCGGCACGGATCTCCTCGAGCATCGGGAACGGGTCGACCGCCAGCGCAGGATCACGGAAGTCGACATCGAGCTGAGGGGTCGGCACTGTCGGCTCCCTTCTGGCGCGAACTCGGCGACCAAACGTGGCCCAATTATTGTCCGGACAATTTTGCTCTTATGTGATGTAGTCTATATTCGGGCAGTGCTGACACTGTGTCAAGCGGCTGATGCGTTGCCAATCATTTGGCAGAGCGCTACATTTCACGATTATGGGCGCAGTCAGCGATGGGCAACCGCGGCGCATGACTGGAGCCGCGGCTTGATCTATTTATCCGGACCAAATGGCCGGTCCGTCCCAACTGCCCCAGCGAACCTCCTCAATGCTCCGCCGCCCAAACTCGGGCCCGGTGCTTTATGTCGCCCGTCCTCCGTTGACGCCGATGATCTGTCCGGTGATATAGCCAGCGTCCTCGGAGACGAGGAAGCCGCAGGTGGCGGCGATGTCTTCCGGCCGCCCAATTCGTCGCACGGGGGTAGCCCCGATGAGATCGTCGATGCTGACGTGGCCGAAATCGCCGCGCCGCTTAGCGTTTCGCAGCATGGGGGTGTCGATGAACCCGGGTGGGACGGCGTTGACGGTGATGCCGTGCGGGCCGTATTCGAGGGCGAGCACTTTGGTCAGACCGTTGACGGCAGATTTCGCCGCCACGTAGTGGGCCCGCATCGGGGTGCCCGAATGTGTGCTCGATGAGGAGATGTTGACGATTCGCCCCCACCCGGCGGTCAGCATGTCGGGCAGCACCGCTTGCACACAGTGAAATACGCCGTTGAGGTTGACGTCGACCACCCGTTGCCATTCCGCGAAGTCAAGGTCATGGAAGGCGACAAACCCCTCGGTGCCGGCGGCGTTGACCAAGACGGTAACGGGGCCGAGTTGTGGGCGTACCTTCGCCAGGGCCGCATCGATCTGGGCCCGGTCGGTCACGTCAACGGCGTAGCAGAGTTCGGTGCCGTCCGGCCTCACATCGAAGGTCGCAACCCCATATCCGTCGTTGCGTAGCCGTTCGGCGATGGCCGCGCCGATGCCGGACGCGCCGCCGGTGACCACCGCAGTGCGTGGTGCCATGGCTTCTCCTCTTCTGGTCCTCTTCTGGCTCGGGCCGATTCCAAATCGCTAGTTACACAGCGGGGTTTACGATCGTTGCAGCCCAACTTCTACCTATCGTCGAGGTCATGGGCGGCGTTTCGCCAGTTCTGGCCTTCGGGTTGGACTCCAAAAGTGTTTATTCCGGCCGCGAGAAGCAGATAGCCGCCAATCGTGAAAATCAGGTCCATGCGTTGACGCTCATCGAGGTGGTCGGCTAAGGCTGTCCAGGTGTCGTCCGACACGCAAAATCCGGCCAGGAGTTCATCAACTGCCCGCAGCGCCGCAGCCGCTACACCGTCCCCGTGATCCGCGGTAGCCGCTGCGATCTCTGCATCAGATAGTCCGACCTGGCGGCCCAGCCCCACGTGATGGGCCCATTCGTACTCACACTCCGTACGGTGCGCCACGCGCAAGATCACCATCTCGCGCACTCGCGGCGGCAGTGTCGAATCCCGCTGTAGGTAGAAGCCAAACGGCAGATAGGCCCGCGTCAACATCGGATGGCGAACCAGCGTCGCCATCAGATTGCCCACGCCGACCCCCGAAATCCGTTCGGCGGAAACCACGCTGGCCAACGCCTCACGCGCCTGCTCATCCCACTGATCGGGTGGTAACGGGGTCAACCGCATGCGCTGGCATCTCCTCTCGTCTCATCGGCTCTGACACCACCAAGCCCATGAGGCCAGCGAACATTGCCTGGACTCTGTTCAGTCGGCTTGCGGTGTCCATAATTTCCGTCAGCCCGCGGGGGCCGGGTAAATGCTGGGGTCGTCGGCTGCAAAATAAGCCGCAGCAACGTTTTTCGGAGCATCGGGCTCGCCGATCAACCGGGCGAATTTCTGCGCCTCATAGGTGGCCGTGGCCAACTGCCGGACGCTAAGCGCATCCCCGATGGTGAAAAGCTGCGCGATGTTGCCGTCCAGCTCGCGCGAAATCGTGTCCAGCGGGATGCGGCCGGTGGCCAAAACGACTGTCTGCACGTCGGCGATCACCGACTCGCTCGCACTGTTGACGTCGAAGACCTCCAGTTCACGATCCCCGATACTGCGCACCCAGGTTGCCGGCTGGAAGGTGACATGGGCCTCGGCCATCCGCTTGGCGATCATTTCCCCTTCGAAGCTCATCAGCTCGCGGTTCGAAAAGGGCGCGTAATTGGCGGACAGCAGGATCACTTCGGCGCCGCGGCGGCCGAGTAGCTCAGCCACGCCAGTGCTCGCATGGGTGCCCTCCCCGTCCACCACCACGACCTTGCCCGATGGGTGCACACGGCCGAGCAAGATGTCTTCGGGACAACACACATGCGATTTGTCCGTACCGGGAATCTCCCGGTCGACGAAGCCGCTGCGACCAGTGCGGCTGAATTCAGCACCGGTGGCCACGACGACCGCATCGGGCGAAAGCGCTAGCACCTCACCGGCTGTCGCCGGGTTGCTTTTGCGGACGGTGACTCCCAGACGGACAAGCTCGCGTTCCCACCAGTCGATCGCGTGACGGTAGAACTCGCGCCCTGGTAGCCGCGCCCACAACTCCAGCGCCCCGCCGAGCTGCGGGCGCGCTTCGATCAGTGTGACAGCGTGGCCCCGGCGCGCAGCCACCCGAGCCGCCTCCAACCCGCCCGGCCCGCCACCGACCACTAGGACCGTCGATGGTGTCACCGCCGACGTGAATGTATCCACGCCCCAGATCCGTTCGCGATAGCTCGCCGGATTGATTGAACAACCGAACGCGCCATAAGCCATCCCGCCAAGGCACCAGTTGCAGGCGATGCAAATGCGCCCCTGGTCTTCGGTGCCCTCGCGGGCATGCTTGACGAATTGCGGCTCAGCGATTAGCTCACGCGCCGAACCGACCACATCGCACACGCCAGAAGCGATCGCGGCTTCGGCGTCGGCCATCCGGGTCACCCGGCCAAGCACGCTCAACACCGGCACATCGCCCACCGCGCCGCGTACCTTCTCGACGAAAGGCCGATAAAAGAACTCTTCGACAAAGACCGACGGCATGCCGTACTTCAGCTGCAGCGGCTCCATCGCGACGTCGAGGTCGACAAAATCGACCAGGCCCCGCTCGCAGATCCACCGAACCGCCTCATGCGCGTCGGAGGCGTGGTAGCCGCCCTCGATCAGCTCGTCACAGTTAAACCGCATGCCAACCGCGATGCCCGCGCCGGCCGCTTCACGGACCGTCTCCAGCGTTTCCATCAGCAGCCGCAGTCGATTTGCCAGCGGGCCACCGTATTCGTCGGTGCGGCGGTTGAAATACGGCGACACGAATTGTTCGATCATGCTGGAATGCGAGGCATGCACCTCGACTCCGTCGAAACCGGCTTGGCGCAGATGCACCGTCGATTGCCGATGCGCGCCGACCATCATCGCGATTTCCTCGCGCGTGGCCGAGCGGGTCGCGCCGCTCAACCCGCCGAAAGCGAATTGCGACACCGACGCGCTAAACGACGGCGCCCGCGGTGCCAGCGGCTGCCAGACGCCTGCACCGAGCCAGTGATACCAGATCTGGGCGAAAATCTTGCCTCCCGCCCGATGCACCGCATCGGCAAGTGCGCCGAAAGCCGGAATGCTGTCCTCCGGATACGGACATGGCTGGTAATCACGTCCCCGCTGATGCGCGGTGCAGCTCAGGATCACCAGGCCGCAGCCGCCGTCCTTTACCCGTTCGGTGCAGTAGGCGACGAGATCGTTGGACGGGGCACCTCCGACGGTGAGTGGCAGCCCGTGTGGCGCGAAGTAGTAGCGGTTGGGTAGTTCAACAGGTCCGACCCGTATTGGACTGAAGACATTGGGATAGCGGGGATGCATTTCCGTTCCCTAACTGTGCTGAGCAACCCCGTGGACGGGCTGCAATCCGTTCGGCAGTCACCATCGGCGTCGTGAAGGCCGTACCTGGTAGCGACCTGAGGGCATAGCCACTACCCCGTTGTGTGAATGCAGCATTTTATTCTGTAATTTGATATACTGTCAATGGCAATACAATGACCCACCTGCGATACCCAAGCTACAAATCAGTGACAGCCGCTCGGTTCTGACGCGGAATCACCTATGGCACCGAACACCTCGACCGGTTCGAGTGCTTGCATCATCACGAGCGGAATTTCTCGGACCGTAGAAGCCTGGTAACTCGCGTATGGCGGATATACACCGACCATGAAATTCCAAATTGTCTTCCGCTCAGTGCCTTCAGGCTCGCGCCAGCTGGCGCGGAATGCTTGTGTCGCGATCTGGAACTCGAGGTCATACATCTCGCGCACGTTGAGGTACCAGTCGGGATGGCGGTCGGCACCACCTTTCGATGCGACGACCACGACTTCCCCCGCGACGATTCCATAGATCAATGCGTTGACGTAAACCTGGCCGGAACGGCGGCCTTTGGTCCGAAGTAGGCAGTGCGCCGTCAGCGCACGCCCACCGGTATCTGTTAGGTCCATGATGTGGCCGTGTTTTCCTGCTGACATCAGATACATCTCGCGGTGCCGCGCTACCCAATCGTGTCGGTCCGCTCGGATCGCCGCTGCAGTCTCATCGCTCATGCTTACCCCTTCACTTTGCGATATTGCGCCCACCGCAACACGGTGATCAGCCGTTCCCCGAGAACAAGCGCTTGAGGGTTCCGCCCAGTGGAGCTGGCATGAAGCCGTCCCCGTGCGGCCAGTCCAGGAAACCCAAGCCGGCGCTGGTGCCGCCGTCGATGTGCAGCGTCGTGCCGGTGATCGAACGAGACAGGTCGCTGGCCAGGAACAACACCCCGTTGACAATGTCGTCGACCGTCGGCGCCTGCTTCAGCGGGACGTACATGTTGAACGCTTCCGCGAAGATGTCGTCGTATTCGTCACCGAGATCGGCGAGCCTTGCGAGGTCTTCCGGATACAGCGCAGCATTGGATCCCTTCGCCGGGTTGGTATCGGGCGCGATCAGGTTGACGCGGATCTTGTCGGCGCCCAGTTCGAGTGCCATCGCGCGGCTGAAGTTCGTCGTTGCGGCCTTCGCGCCCGCGTAAACGGCGAATGTCGCGGCACCGCGGTGCGCCTCGATCGTGGTGAAGTTGATAATGCTGCCGCCCGCTCCGCCCGCGCGGATGAGCGGAACCGCGCGCCGGACACTGTCGATGACATAGCCGTAGTTCAAGCGGATGTCGCGCGTGTTCTGCTCGCGCGTGGTCTCCAGAAAGAAATTGCGCGCAACCCCGCCGACCAGGTTGACCACGATGTCGAGCCGGTCGAACTCAGCCGCTACCCGGTCATAGAAGCGATCGAATGCCTCCACATCGGCCACGTCGGTGTGCATCGACAGTATCTGCGAACCGAGCGCCTCGACCTCCGGGACGATCAGGTGCACCGCTTGCTCGTCGATGTCACAGGCAGCAATCCGAACACCGGCCCCGGCCAGTCCCAGCGTCACCGCCCGCCCGAGGATTCCCCCGGCACCGCCCACGACTACGGCGGTCTTGCCGGCCAGCGCGGCATGCGCCTTTAACAGACTCATTCCCCGCCTGGTCGGGCCTGCGGAATGAACTTGCCGACGTCGCCGGAACCCAGCGTGGTCAGCCGCTCCGGGTCGAGTGCGCCGTCGATTCCGAGTGCGGCGCGGGGCTTGTTGACCAGGAACGAGGTGAGCCTGAACATGAGGCCCACGACCTCTTCGGGGGAGAAATACTTGAGCGCGTCGTCCCGCGCCTTTTGCGTTAGCTCCGAGGGCATCTCGAGAAAGGCCGCGGCCAGCCGCAGCGCCGCTTTTTGCCGCTCGGGAAGGTCGCTCTGCTCGAACCGCACCACGGTGTGCTCGATGTCGTCGGCGAGGTTGCTTG
This sequence comes from Mycobacterium arosiense ATCC BAA-1401 = DSM 45069, assembly GCF_002086125.1. Classification (GTDB taxonomy): domain Bacteria; phylum Actinomycetota; class Actinomycetes; order Mycobacteriales; family Mycobacteriaceae; genus Mycobacterium; species Mycobacterium arosiense. The sequence continues at coordinate 87,894 of NZ_MVHG01000007.1, read as the reverse complement.
CGGACTCGGTCCGCACGCTCAAACAGTATTTGCAGGACTGCGCAACACCGTTGCGGATCCGGAGCAGTTCGATCAGATCGGGATCCTGGGGCGCGAGCCTTAGCGCGGCGACGTAGAAGTCCATATACGTGCCGATGAGGCGCTGGTCGGTCAGCGAGTTGAGGTATAGGGCCGCGTCCTCGCCCGGTGCGACCGGCCGGACATTGATCTTCGGAGTCGTCATGGGGCCGGCTCCAGGTCGAGCAACGTCGACAGCCTGAGCGAGGCCTCGTATCCCGTGATGACGGTCGTGAAGTTGATGACCCCGGACGTTCCCAACTCGCGCTCCAGACTGGTAACGAGTTCGCGGCTTATCATTGACGGGTCGATGACGAACTGTTCGACGAATTCGAACACGGTGCGCTGCAACGCAGTGAACGACGACGATCGCTCCCACGACTTGAGCTCGGCGAGCAGATCGGGGCTGTGCAAGGCGAGCTCCTCACGGCAATGCAGCATTTGCGCGATTCGTGCCTTACACAGCGCGAGCAGGTCCGGATCGATGGCCGCCGCGCATGCTTTGAGAAATTCCCGATGCCGCGCGTACACCTCCGGATGCACACCCAGCACCACATCGCGCTCGTTCCGCCCATCCACGGTCATCGGCAGCCACGTCATGACAGCACTGCCCCGGTCATCTCACCCTCCTGTCTTGGACGCGATCGCCGGCGCCTCCCGCGAGCAGTCGCGCAACGCCACGCTGCGGGGTCTGCACTGTCAGCTCCCTGCTGGCGCCAACTCGGCAAGCAGCGCCGCCTCGTCGGCCCACTGCGGCCCATGCACACTCAATCCGCCGTCGAGTGGGATCGTGACGCCTGTGATCAAGCGGGCGCGGTCGGAGGCGAGGAAGGCCACCACGTTGGCAACGTCTTCCGGCGCGCCGAGTTGTGATGTCAGCTGGTGGCGGAGCATCATCGTGACGAACTCCTCGGGCACGCTCGATGCCGCGGGCGTCATGATTATTCCCGGAGCAACCGCCACGCACCGGACTCCGTGTTTCCCGTATTGCGTTGCCACATTACGCGTGAAGCCGATGATGCCGGCCTTCGACGTGCCATAGCTCGGACGCCCACCATCTCCGAATATTCCCCCGACCGACGTCGTGTTGACGATCACACCGCCGCCGCCCTCGATCATGTGTGGCAAGGCGTGCTTCGTGCAAAGGAAATAGCCGCGCAGATTGACGGCCATCGTCCGCTCCCACACCTCCAGGTCGAGGTCGTGGATCATTCCATCGCGGGCCAGGTGCTCCGGCGCGACGGCTGCCGCGTTGTTGTGCAGGATATCCGGCGCTCCCAGTTCACGTACGGTTCGCGCGACAACGCCCGCGACCTGCTCCTCGTCACTGACGTCAGCGCAGACTGCGATCACCTGCGCTCCGCTCTGCGTCAACGCCGCGGCAACCTCCTCGGCTCTCACACCGTTGACGTCGACAACAGCAACGCGCGCGCCTGCCTCAGCCAACGCGCGCGCCGTCGCGGCGCCGATCCCACTCGCTGCCCCCGTAACGACAGCGACCCTCCCATCAAGCTCTGGCATCCGCCCTCTCCTAATTCACATCGGCTCTTCCGCCTCACAGGGGCCTCATGGTTGCGGCAACTACGGGCTCGGGTCAGCGCACCGAGCATGTCCTTGATGGCGATATCGCCTTCCCGAGTAGCCACGGTCTTCAGCAATCACTGACTGCTCACCGCCGAATCCATACGCCCAGGGGCACGATCTTGTATAACGCTTGACAGTATCTGTAATTACAGTGCTCCGCAAGCACGCGTACGGTCAGTCAGCTCGAGCGTTGCCCTCCTCGCCGACACGACGCTCGACAGGCAGCCGCAGGTCATCGAGCAACAACTCGCTAGGAGAGTTGGCCCATAATTGATTGCGGGTTTTGAGGTTCCAGAGCCCGGCGATGATTTGGATGCCGACCAGATCGGATCTGGCCCCAATGCGGCACCGTCGCGAGTGGGTGATCTTTAGTGATCATGCGACTCGCACCCCGTCTCGGCGTTGTTCGCCGGCCGGTTCCCTTCCGCGGTTCACGGCCACCAGGCCGGCTCGGGCGGGTCTTACGGTCGGCTCCACGCTTGACGGAGGCCTCAACTGGGCAGACGACGCAAACAATGTCCTCGTAGCGTGCGAGGTTGATAGCTGCACTGTCATCACGCTGCCGGCGACGGCGCGACGCACTCACCCGCGCAACACCGTGGCGCTCAGCCCACATCGCCAGATTCATAACCCTGTTCCTACAGCACACCACCGACATTGAGGTTTGGTGTGTGCTCGCGCGACCGCGGCCACCGACTGGAACCCCCGGGGTTCCTGATTCTTGAGTGGTCGTCCGCGAGCACGTGCCCTAAGCCGGCCGGTGTCCCTGTTTGGGGCTTGGAGATGCTTAAATAGCGGACTTCTGCTTCGGGAATGTCTGGGCTACGCCCGTCGGACTGGGGACCGACCCTGTCGATCGCGACGAAAGGAGTTGCGTGGAGCTGATTTTTGGTATTGACCTGGCCTGCCGGGCTGCTCATCAAGCCTCGCTGGCTCGCTCCGACGGGACGTTCGTGTCGACTGGACGGAAGTTCGCGCGCGCCGCAAGTTGCTTGGCCGGATGTTCACGCCGCGCAAGATCAGTGAGCTGGAACCCAAGATCCGCGAATTCTGCGCTCAGTGCTTGGATCCGCTGATCGACGCCGACCGGTCCGACTTCGTCGCGGACCTCGGCGCGCAGATGCCGATGCGGGTGATCGGCATGTTGCTAGGTATGCCTGACGACGACCAGCAAGCCGTCCGAGATCGCTGGGACGCCAACCTGCGCACCGAGGCCGGCCAATCGATGACGTCGCCGCCGAAGGCATTGACGCCGGCGAAGTATTCGCCAGATACATCGACTGGCGAGCCGAGCACCCGTCAAATGACATCATGACCGAGCTGTTGAACGTCGAATTCGAGGATGAGACCGGCACCACGCGCCGCCTGACGCGCAACGAACTGCTCGCCTATGCGGGCCTGGTCGCTGGCGCGGGCGACGAGACCACCGCCCGGCTGATCGGCTCGATGGGCAAGGTGCTGGCTGAACATCCAGAGCAGCGTCGCCAACTAGCCGCAGACAAGTCATTGATTCCGCAGGCCATTGAAGCACTCTTACGCTGCCAGCCACCGGCTCCCCACCTGGCCACGTATGTCACCCGCGACGTCGACTACTACCGCCAGACAGTGCCGGCGGGCAGCATCATGATGCTGCTGGTCGGCGCCGCTAACCGCGACCATCGCCAATTCCCGCCGGACGGCGACGTTTTCGACATCCACCGCGAGGCCCGCCAGCACCTGACATTCAGTGTCGGGATTCATTTCTGCCTCGGTGCGGCGTTGGCCCGGCTGGCGGGTCGGATCGCACTCGAGGAAGTCTTGAAGCGCTTCCCGGAGTGGGACGTTGACCTGACTAACGCCAAACTCTCGCCGACGTCAACGGTGCGGGGTTGGGAATCGATGCCGGCTATGCTCCGCTGAACGGCAGCAGGTCTGAAGCTCAACGATGAAAAGTGAGGTACTGATGGCCGCACGGGTCGAAGGACAGGTAGCGTTCATCACCGGCGCGGCGAGCGGTCAGGCCGTAGTCACGCGGTGCGGTTGGCGCAGGAGGGCGCCGACATCATCGCGATCGACATCTGCAAACCGATCCAAAGCGTATCGACTGCGCCGGCGACACCGGAAGATTTTGCCCAGACGGCGGATCTGGTCAAGGGTTCCCCGGGCTCAATCCGCCCGTCGGTGTTGCCCCGGCCGCCACGGATGCTCCCGCGACGTCACCCACGCGACGTCCTGCGTCGCCGGGGTGCTCACCCCACCGGCCGTCATCGCTTCCAACAAGACACCGGCCAGCACCGTCTCGCTGACACCCGGACGCAGCTCGGCCACGGTCGTCGCTAGCGCCGTCTCGGCCACCTGGATGGCTTCACGCAGCGCCACCATTTCTTCGGGGGTCTTGACTCGGCGCGCCGCGCGCATCGCCAACTCGCCGTCGACTAGCTCGGCATTCGGAAACGCCATCGGCAGTAACTGAGCGAAGACAGGAGAAAATGCATCGGTCCCAACCCGTTTCGCAGCGGCCGCACCTTCGATGCGCTTTAGCACCGAGATGACAGTCATCGGATTCCACGCCAGGCCGTAGAGATTCTCGTGCGGGATGTCGTAGGGCACGCCCTCGTCCCACGTGCTCATCAGGTAGGCACTGATCGACTGGGGCATCGCGCCCGACGCCGGTCCCATCGTCGTCACCGGGGCCACCGGCGGCGTTGGCTCTGTCAGCGTCGACCTGCTGGCGGCCGCCGGGTACCAGGTGGTCGCCTCCACCGGCAAGGCGGAGGCCGCCGACCGGCTGAAAAACCTTTGCGCCGCAGAGGTTATCGGCCGGCTGCCCGCCGACCCCGACGCCAAGCCACGGCCGCTCGGCAAGGCACGCTGGGCCGGTGGGGTCGATTGCGTGGGCGGCGCGACGCTGGCCGACGTGCTCAGCACCGTCGACTACGGCGGCGCGGCGGCGGTCAGCGGCCTCACCGGCGGCCCGGCCCTGCACACCACGGTGTTGCCGTTCATCCTGCGCGGCGTCGCGCTGCTGGGCATGGACTCGGTGCTGATGCCGATCGGCCCGCGACGCGAATTGTGGGGCCGGCTCGGCGATTCGCTGCGGCCACGCCACCTGGACGCTCTGGTCAGCGACGTCGACGTGCAGGACGTCGTCGGCGTGATCGACCAGGTGCGCGCCGGCAAATTCTCCGGCCGGGCGGTGGTGCGGGTGGCCGGCGGGTTCTGAGCGGTTAGTAGGCTCTGGTGGCATGCGCGCGGTACAGGTGACTCGGCTCGATGGTCCAGACGCGGTCGAGCTGACCGACATCGACGAACCGACGGGCGACGGGGTCGTCGTCGACGTACACGCCGCCGGGGTGGCTTTTCCGGACGCCCTGCTCACCCGCGGCCTCTACCAGTACCGCCCGGAATTGCCGTTCGTGCTCGGCGCCGAGATCGCCGGCGTGGTCCGGTCGGCACCCGAGGGCGCGGACGTGAGTGCCGGCGACCGGGTGGTCGGACTCACGATGCTGTCCGGCGGCATGGCCGAGGTCGCGGTGTTGGCCCCGGACCGGGTGTTCAAACTGCCCGACAATGTGAGCTTCGAGGCGGGCGCCGGCCTGCTGTTCAACGACCTCACGGTGTATTTCGCGCTGACCGTGCGGGGCCGGCTGCAGCGTGGCGAGTCGGTTCTGGTGCACGGCGCGGCCGGCGGCATCGGAACTTCGGCGCTGCGGCTGGCGCCGGCGCTGGGCGCGTCACGCACCATCGCGGTGGTCAGCACGCAGGACAAGGCCGACATCGCCACGGCGGCCGGGGCGACGGATGTAGTGCTCGCCGACGGGTTCAAGGACGCGGTGAAGGAGTTGACCCACGGCCGTGGCGTCGACATCGTCGTCGACCCGGTCGGCGGCGACCGGTTCACCGATTCCCTGCGGTCGCTGACGCCCGGCGGTCGGCTGCTGGTGGTCGGTTTCACCGGCGGCGAGATTCCCACCGTCAAGGTAAACCGGTTGCTGCTCAACAATGTTGACGTGGTCGGTGTGGGCTGGGGGGCGTGGACCGGAACCCATCCGGGCGCGCTGGCCGAGCAGTGGGCCGGTCTCGAACGATTGCTTACCTCCGGGGAGCTTGCCCCGCCCGAGCCGGTCGCTTACCCGCTGGAGCAGGCCGCGACCGCGGTCGCCTCCCTGGAGAACCGCAGCGCCAAGGGAAAGGTCGTGCTGCGCGTTCGCGGTTAGACGCCGCATCTGGTCCCAGTCGCCACAGCGGTCTGGGCGCATGGCACTCGACCGTTGTCCGCTTCTAAGCGACAGCGGCGAAGATGGCCCCTTGTGTGGGCCAAAAAGAGAAAGTAATGTCACTTTCAGTTTTGTAGTATTGATCGCCGGCCGGCTGATCCCCGGCGGAGGGGCCGTCCATGGAATCCTTTGTGCACCTGCGAACAGGCCGAACACCGCGCCGCCTGCACGCCGACCTCGACGGCCTCAAGGACGACGAGTTGGGCCGGGGCGGATTCACCGGCCGCACCGCCAATCTTTACCGGCGGCATGATCCCACCGCCTATCGATCGGTCGGCCCGCTGCGCCCCATCGACGTGCTGTCCAGCGAACTCAAGCCCAGCGACGCCGCCGAAGCGGGTGGTGGGCCACTGCTGATGTTCGGCAACGACGACTGCCGAATTCTGTTGAGCCGACGTCTAGAGCCGATGCCGTTCTTCGTCCGTCATGTCGACGGGGATCTGCTGTGCTTCGTCCACGAGGGCGGCGGCCTGGCCGAGACCGAATTCGGGCCGCTGCGCTATCGGAAGGGCGACTGGCTGTACATCCCGAAGGCCTGCACCTGGCGCCAGCTCCCCGACAGCGCCACGACGATGCTGATGATCGAGGCCAACGACGAGTTTCGGGTGCCGCCGCCCGGCGCGCTGGGCCGCCACTTCCCGTTCGACCCGTCCCAGGTCGTCATCCCGGAACCGGCGCCGGCCGACGAGGACGCAACCGGCGGCGAGTTCGAGGTCCGGCTAATCCACCAGGGCGGCCCGACAACGCTGTTCTACCAACACAATCCGCTGGACGTCGAGGGCTGGCGTGGCGACAACTTCGCGTTCACCTTCAACATCGCCGACTACAACGTGGTCACCTCCGACAGCGTCCACCTGCCCCCGACCGTGCACCTGTTCATGCAGGCCACCGGCGTCTACGTGATGAATTTCCTGCCCAAGCCCGCCGAAGGTGTTCCGGGTACCGAACGCACCCCGTGGTATCACCGCAACGTCGACTACGACGAGATCGCCTTCTTTCATGGCGGTTCGCTGTACGGAATCCCGATGCCGCCCGGCTTGATTTCGCATGCGCCACAAGGCGTTCACCACGGCGCACCGGAGAAGGCCCGGGAACGGGCGCGACGCAAATTCGACGACTACTCCCGCGCCGACTGGCAGGTGATCGCCATCGACACCCGGCGCCGGCTGACCCCGTCGGCCGAAGTACTGGCCCACGACCTAGGACAGCACTGATGAAGCATGAATACGACCGAATCCCCTATCTCGTTGCGTTCCAGAACAATTCCGGGGTGCGCGACGTCTACGGTGGCCTGGCCGAGATCACCGTGCTGGAGAGCTACCTGCTCAAGCCGAAGGACAAGCCGTCGGACACCGTGCTGGTGTTCATGCACCCGATCGGCGGGGGCGCCTACCTGCCGATGACGGGCGCGCTGGCCCGGGCCGGCCATCACGTCATCTATTGCAACAGCCGCTTCCGCGGCACCGACTCGGCGTTGCTGATGGAAAAGGTGGTCGAGGATCTCGGCGAGTGCGTCAAGGACGCGAAGAAACGACTGGGCTATTCCAAGGTGGTGCTGGCCGGATGGAGCGGCGGCGGTTCGCTCTCGGTGTTCTACCAGCAGCAGGCGCAGAATCCGACCATCACGTGCAGCCCGACCGGTGACGGCCCCGACCTGACCAAACTCGACCTGCCGGCCGCCGACGGCATCATGCTGCTCGCCGCGCACATCAGCCGGCACGGCACCCTGACCGAATGGCTGGACGCGTCGATCTTCGACGAATCCGACCCCACCAGGCGCGATCCCGAGCTGGACCTGTACAACCCCGACAACCCCAATCAGCCGCCCTACAGCCAAGAATTCCTGCAGCGCTACCGGCAGGCGCAAATCGATCGCAACCGCCGCATCACCGCATGGGTCAGGGACAAGCTGGCCGAGCTGGCCGCCGCCGGGCGGCCCGACGACGAGTTCGGCTTCGTCGTGCACGGCACCATGGCCGACCCGCGCTGGCTGGACCCGACCGTCGATCCCAACGAACGCGCCCCGGGCACCTGCTACCTGGGGGATCCTCAGGTGGTGAACATGAGCCCCGTCGGGCTGGCCCGGTTCTGCACCCTGCGCGGCTGGCTGTCGCAATGGAGCTATGACGACGCGCGCGGCGACGCGGTCGCCTGCGGGCCCGACATCGCGATCCCGGCGTTGGTCATCGGTAACCTTGCCGATGACGCCTGCACACCCAGTCATACCCGCCGGCTGTTCCAGGCCATCGGACACGAGGACAAGGAAATGCACGAAATCCCTGGCGCGACACACTATTACGCGGGCCCCGACCAGCGGGACGCACTACGGGCCGCCGTCACCATCGTCACCGACTGGCTGGTGCGGCACGACTTCGCGAGCGCCGAATGACGTCCGCCGGCGCCCTGGACGGCATTCGGGTGCTCGAACTGGGCACGTTGATCGCCGGTCCCTTCGCCGGCCGGCTCCTCGGCGACATGGGCGCCGAGGTGATCAAGGTGGAACTGCCGACGGCCCCGGACCCGCTGCGCACCTGGGGCCAGGCCGAACTCGACGGGCAGCATGTCTTCTGGACGGTGCATGCGCGCAACAAGAAGGCGATCACCCTGGACCTGCGCCACCCGCGTGGGCGTGAGCTGTTCTGTGAGCTCGTCGAGAAATCCGACATCGTGGTGGAGAACTTCCGCCCCGGCACACTGGAAAAATGGAACCTGGGCTATGACGTGCTCAGCGAACGCAATCCGGGCATCATCCTGGTGCGGGTATCCGGCTACGGCCAGACCGGACCGGACGCCTCCAAGGCCGGCTACGCCTCGGTCGCCGAAGCGGCCAGCGGATTGCGGCACCTCAACGGTTTCCCCGGCGGGCCGCCGCCCCGGTTGGCGCTCTCGCTCGGTGACAGCCTGGCCGGCATGTTCGGCGCCCAGGGCGCGCTGGCCGCGCTTTACCGGCGCAGCATCACCGGACGCGGCCAGGTGGTCGACGTCGCGCTGACCGAATCATGTTTGGCCGTGCAGGAATCCACCATTCCCGATTACGACGTCGGCAAAGTGGTGCGCGGACCGTCGGGCACCCGGCTCGACGGCATCGCGCCATCGAACATCTACCGCAGCGCCGACGGCTCGTGGGTGGTGATCGCCGCCAACCAGGACACCGTATTCGCCCGGCTGTGCAAGGCGATGGGCCGCCCCGAGCTGGCCACCGACGACCGGTTCGTCACACACGTCGCGCGGGGCCGCAACCAGGACGCACTCGACAACATCATCGGCGCCTGGGCGGCCGAACGCCAGCCCGGTGACATCATCGAAACCCTCTCCGCCGCAGGGGTGATCGCCGGCCCGATCAACACGGTGGCCGAGGTGGTCAACGACCCGCAACTGCGCGCCCGCGACATGCTGATCGAGCACTACGACGAGCGTTTGCAGCGCAACGTGCTGGGCCCGGGCATCGTGCCGCTGCTCTCGGAATCACCGGGCCGCCTGCGCCACGCCGGCCCCGCGCGACCGGGCCAGCACAATGACGACGTCTTCATCGGGTTGCTGGGCAAGACCGCCGAGCAGCTCGAGGAGCTGCGCTCACAGGAGGTGCTATGACCGCCCACGTCGACATCCGCGAGGTGGCCCTGCGCGACGGTCTGCAGATCGAAACGCCAATCCCGTTGTCGGCCAAGCTGGAACTGCTGGCCGCGGTAGCGGCCACCGGGGTCCGCGAGGTCGAGGTCACCGCGTTCGTCTCCCCGACGAAGGTGCCGTCGATGGCCGATGCCGCCGAACTGGCCGCCCATCTGCAGGACTACCCCGACATCGAATTCTCGGCCCTGGTGGCCAGTCCCAACGGTGCCAAGCGGGCCGTCGCCGCGGGATTGCGCTCCATCGAGTACGTGGTGGCCGCCGACGACACCTTCAGCAAGGCCAACGTCGGACGCACCAGCGCCGAGGCCACCGGGGCGATCGACGAGATCGTCGCCATCGCGCACGACGGCCCCGGTCGTCCGGTCACCGTCGAAGTGGTCATCGCCACCGCTTGGGACTCACCCTTCGAAGGCCCCACCCCGCCCCAGCGGGTGCTCGAAATCGCGGCGGCCGCCCGCAAGCGTGGGGCCGACCGCCTGTCCATCGCCGACACCATCGGCACCACCACTCCGGGCCGGGTGAGTTCGCTTATCGCGCAACTGTTTCCGGTGATCGGCGACATGCCGCTGGGCGGGCACTTCCACAACACCCGCGGCTCCGGACTGGCCAGCGCCTACGCCGCGGTCAGCTCCGGCGTCACCCGGCTCGACGCCTCGGTCGGCGGGCTGGGCGGCTGCCCCTTCGCGCCGGGCGCCACCGGCAACATCGCCACCGAGGATCTGGTGTACCTGTTGAGCGACAGCGGCATCGACGTCGACGTCGACCTGCGGGCCGCCATCGCCGCGGCCGACGTGGCGAAATCCCTGGTAAGTCATGACCTGCCGAGCGCCCTGTTACGCGCCGGCGACCGGATCCGGGACTGATGCCGACCGAGAACCTGACCACGAAGGGCCGCCAGACCAGGCAGGCCATCGAACAGGCCGCCCGAAAATTGTTTGCCGAACGTGGTTTTCACGGCACCACCCTGGCCGACATCACGTCGGCCGCGGGGAAATCACCGGCGGTGTTCTACCGATACTTCGCCGACAAGGAAGACCTGCTGGCGGGCCTCGCGGAATCGTTCCTGCACGAGGTGGTGAGGCCGTCGGGGCTGAGCGTCCACCTGCCGGATTCTCCCGACGACGACGCCTTTTTCACCTCGGTGGTCACCGGCTACTGGAACATGTTCAAGCAGAACATCGGCATCATGATCGCCGTGGCCCAGCTGGCCGCCACCCAACGGCGGTTCGCGGCCGTGCAGAACGAGTTCCGCCGCTTCGGCGTGGACATCGTGGCGGCTTCGGTTCGGCGCGCGCAGGAGCAGGGTTACGGCGCCGAGCTCAACCCGCAACACACGGCGGCGGCCATCGCGCTGTTGTTCGAGAACTTCACCACCGTCTTCGTCGGGCAGTCGGGTCTCGGAATCCAGATGAGCGACGAGGACGCGATCGCCACGCTGTCGACGGTGTGGAAGAAGACCCTCTATGGTGCGTAACGCGAGAATCGCGAGGAGATAGCCGTGGATTTCACCCTGCCAGAACACCTCCCGGGCGTGCTCGCCGAGATCGACGAGTTCATCGAGACCGAGATCAAGCCGCTGGAACGTGAGAACATCCAGTACTTCGACCAGCGCCGCGAGCACGCGCGCACCGATTGGGACAACGGCGGCATCCCGACGCGCGAGTGGGAGGACCTGCTCTCGGAGATGCGCCGACGAGCCGACAAGGCAGGCTGGCTGCGGTACGGACTGCCGGCCTCGCTCGGCGGCCGCGACGGCAGCAACGTCGACATGGCGATCATCCGGGAACACCTGGCGCACAAGGGCCTTGGTCTGCACAACGACCTGCAGAACGAGTCGTCGATCGTCGGCAACTTCCCGCAGGTGATCATGATGGAGCGGTTCGGCACCGAGGAGCAGCGCAAGGTGTGGTCGGAGGCGTTGATCACCGGGGAACGCTCCATGGCATTCGGGCTGACCGAGCCCGACCACGGTTCGGATGCCACCTGGCTGGAAACACACGCCGAACGCGACGGCGACAGCTGGGTGATCAACGGCTCCAAGCGGTTCAACACGGGCGTGCACCGCGCGACTCACGACCTGGTCTTCGCCCGCACCTCCGGGGAAGCCGGCAGCGCCCGGGGCATCACCGCGTTTCTGGTGCCGACGAACACGCCCGGATTCAACGTTCCCTACTACTGGTGGACATTCAACATGCCGACCGACCACGGCGAGGTCGAGCTCGCCGATGTGCGAGTTCCCGCCGACGCGGTGCTCGGCGAGGTGGACCGCGGGCTGGAGGTCGCACAAACCTTTCTGCACGAGAATAGAATTCGGCAAGCCGCCAGCAGCCTGGGCGCGGCGCAGTACTGCATCGACCGCGCCGCCGAATACGCCGGCACCCGAACGGTGTTCGGCAAGCCGCTGTCGGTCAACCAGGCCGTCCAGTGGCCGCTGGCCGAATTGGCGACGGAAGCGCAGATGGTGCGCCTGCTGGTGCACTACGCCGCCTGGCATCTCGACCGCGACCACCACATGGAGGTCTCGGACAAGGTGTCGATGGCGAACTACCGCGCCAACCGGCTGGTGTGCGACGCCGCCGACCGCGCCATGCAGATCTTCGGCGGCCTCGGCTACAGCCGCCACGAGCCGTTCGAACACATCTATCGCCACCACCGCCGCTACCGGATCACCGAGGGCGCCGAGGAAATCCAGATTCGCCGGGTGGCGCAGCGGCTGTTCAAGTTCGGCAACAAATGATGGACGTCGTCGAGTCAGCGGAGTTGGCCACCAAACTGGCCGGGGTGCTCACGGCGGCCCTCGGCGCCGACACCGCGGTCGAGAACTTGCGGGCGTTGACCGGTGGCGCCAGCAGGACCACCTGGGCGTTCGAGGCCGTCACCGACACGCGGCGTCGCGCGCTGATCCTGCGCACCGGCCCACCCGACGACGTGCATGCCGGCATGGAGCTGGAAGCCAGGACGCAGGCCGCCGCGCGCGCCGCCGGGGCCCCGGTCCCCCACGTGTTGATCGCCGACAATTCGGCTGCCACACTGGGCAATCCGTTCCTGATCTGTGACGAGATCAAGGGCGAGACCATCGTGCGGCGCATCCAGCGTCAGCTCGAGCGCTCCGGCGGACACGCGGCCCGCACGCGATTGCTGCAGCAGTGCGCGCAGGCGGCGGCCGCCATTCACCGCGCCGACCCGGACATTCCCGACCTGACCCAGGAGGACCAACTCGCCGAATGGCGCCAACGCCTCGACGACATGGGCGACACCACCGCAACCTTCGAATGGGGGTTTCGCTGGCTGACCGCCCACCGCCCCCCATCGTCGGCCGCGGTGTTGGTGCACGGCGATTTTCGGATGGGCAACCTCATCGTCGACGGATCCGACCTTGCCGCGGTGCTGGACTGGGAACTCGTACACGTCGGGCAGGCGTACGAAGACCTGGCCTGGTTCTGCATCCGGGCCTGGCGATTCGGCGCCCCAGCCGGCCTCGGCGCCGGCGGCCTGGGCAGCATCGAGAGCTTCCTAGGGGCCTACGAGCAGGCGAGTGGGACTAGCGTCGACCGGGTGGCGTTTCACTGGTGGCTGGTGCTGGCCACCTTGCGCTGGGGCGTCATCTGCCGCTTCCAGGCCGAACGCCACCTGAGCGGGCAACACCGCTCGGTCGAGTTGGCCACCATCGGCCGTCGGGTCTGCGAGACCGAGTGGGACCTGCTCAACCTGCTAGAGGGCCGGGCATGACCAGCGCGTACGGCCGCCCGCGGGCCGCCGAACTCGTGGCCGCCGTCGCCGAATTCCTGGAAAGCGACGTGCGCGGGGCGACCGAAGGACAGGTCAACTTCCACGCCCGCGTCGCCGCCAACGCGCTGCGCATCGTCGAACGCGAATTGCTCGACGACAGCGAGGCGCAATCCCGCGCGGCACTGGCCGGCCTGGGCTTTCCCGACGAGGAACGGTTGGCCGCCGCGATACGCTCCGGCGAGTTGGACGGGCAAGCCGACCAGGTCACCGCGTGCCTGCGCGCCCTGGTACGGCGCCGGTTGGCGGTCGCGCGTCCCGGATACGACAGCGAACAGCCCGGCGATTAGACAGGAGCCAGACATGCCCGCTTCCGGCACCGAGACGGTCATCGACGCGGCCAACCGCCTGTTCGCGGCGATCGAGCGCGGCGACATCGCCGCGGTTGAGGCGATGTGGAGCAACGACATCGCGGTGTGGCGCACCGGCTCGCACCGCGGCCCGCTCACAGCAGATGACAAGGCCCGGGCGATGCGGGTCATCGGGTGGTTCATCGGAGCCACCACGCAGCGCCGCTACGAAATCCTGGACCGGCAGCTGTTCGATGACGGATCCGCCCGGGGCTTCGTCCAGCAGCACATCTTGCACGCCACCGGGCATGCCGGACAGTCGATCTCGCTGCGGGTCTGCATCGTGATCAGGGTGGGCACCGACGGCATGATCGAGCGCATCGACGAATATTTCGATCCCGCAGGGATCGCGCCGTTGCTGAACTAGCGCTAGATTCGCCACGACACACTGGGGGTCACGATGACGACTTTGGAGACATTGCTTCACGATCCCGACATGGCCGGCGTGTGGAACCTGGTTCGGGATCGCTGCGCCATCACGTTCAAGATCCGCAACATGTGGGGCCTGCTGAACGTCAAGGGCCGCTTCACCGACTTCACCGGCGACGGCCAACTGACCGGCAAGGGAGCGGTTTTCGGCCGCGTCGACATTCGGGCCGCCTCGCTGGACACCGGCATCGGCCGTCGCGACACACACCTGCGCTCGGCCGACTTCTTTGACGTCGACCGCTTCGGTGAGATCAGCGTCGTGGTGACCGGAGTGCACCCGACGAAGGGCAAGGCCGCCGACCTTCGGGCCACCTTCACCATCAAAGGCGTCAGCGAGGAGGTAACGCTGCCGGTCACGATCTCCGAGCTGGAGGACGGCTCGATCCGAATCACCGGCGAAACCAAGCTCGATCGCGACCAGTTCGACCTGGGGTGGAACCGGCTCGGCATGATCAGCTCCACGGCAAAGGTCGTCGCGGATGCCATCTTCGTGCGGGTATCGCATTAAGGATTTCCGCGGGCACCCCGCCCCACCGGGTGCGACACCAGTAGCATCTGCACCGTGCCCGACTCCACCCCCCAATCCAGCGTCGCCCTGCGGATCCTCGTCTACAGCAGCAACGTCCAAACCCGCGAACGGGTGATACGGGCGCTGGGCAAGCAGCTGCACCCCGATCTGCCCGAACTGAGCTATGTCGAGGTGGCGACGGGGCCCATGGTGGTGGCGACGATGGACAAGGGCGGCATCGACTTGGCCATCCTGGACGGTGAGGCCACCCCGACCGGTGGGATGGGAATCGCAAAGCAGCTCAAAGACGAACTCGACAACTGCCCGCCCCTGGTCGTGCTGACCGGACGGCCCGACGACGCGTGGTTGGCCGCCTGGTCGCGCGCCGAGGGTGCGGTGCCGCATCCCATCGACCCCATCGTGCTGGGCCGCACCGTGCTGAACCTGCTGCGCGCGCCGGTGCGCTGACCCGATCCGCGTCGCGGCTTTGCTGTGACCACCCCTTTCCGGCCACCGGATGCGGGCCTATCCGCCCTGGCGACGCCGTTGATCTTTAGCGCCGCAGCGATCGGCGCAGCAGCGCCTTTGCTGGTGCTACCCGCGTAGACGATGCGGCGGATCGCGGCCGGCGGCGAGCGTTGGTTTCACCGGCTATGGAGTTTGCGCAGCACAGCGGCGCGTGGCACCGCCGATACTGCAAAACCCCCACCCCGGGCAAGCGCGTCGCCCGCCGCGACGCTATGTTGTAAATCACTGTGGCGGGCTTGCGGCCCAGTTCGTCACAGCAGCCCGGTTACGGCCTGGCCGCTGCAGGCGGCTCGTACGACGGATCATGGAGCGAATTGAACGTCTACATACCCATCCTGGTGCTAGGCGCCATTGCCACTGCCTTTGCCGTGGGCTCGGTGGTGATCGCGAGCCTGGCCGGCCCGTCGCGCTTCAACAAGTCGAAGATGTCGGCCTACGAGTGCGGAATCGAACCCACCGAGACATCGGTGAGCGGCCCGCATGCGACAGCCGGCCAGCGCTTTCCGGTGAAGTACTACCTCACCGCGATGCTCTTCATCGTCTTCGACATCGAAATCGTGTTCCTGTATCCCTGGGCGGTCAGCTACGACGCGCTGGGCACGTTCGCTCTGGTCGAAATGGTGATTTTCATGCTGACGGTTTTCGTGGCCTACGCCTACGTATGGCGCCGCGGCGGCTTGACGTGGGATTGAGGTAAGACGTGGGTCTTGAGGAACAACTGCCCGGCGGGATTCTGCTGTCCACAGTCGAGAAGGTCGCGGGCTACGTCCGCAAGAACTCGCTGTGGCCGGCGACGTTCGGGTTGGCCTGCTGCGCCATCGAGATGATGGCAACGGCCGGGCCAAGGTTCGACATCGCCCGGTTCGGCATGGAGCGATTCTCGGCCACCCCCCGGCAGGCCGATCTGATGATCGTCGCCGGACGGGTTAGCCAGAAGATGGCTCCCGTGCTGCGACAGATCTATGACCAGATGGCCGAACCGAAATGGGTGTTGGCCATGGGCGTCTGCGCGTCATCCGGCGGGATGTTCAACAACTATGCGGTGGTCCAGGGCGTGGACCACGTGGTTCCGGTGGACATCTACCTGCCCGGCTGCCCACCGCGACCGGAGATGCTGTTGTACGCAATCCTGAAGCTGCACGAGAAGATTCAAGAGATGCCGCTGGGCGTCAACCGGGAAACCGCCATCGCCGAGGCCGAGCAGGCGGCCCTGTCGGCGCGGCCCACGATCGAGATGCGCGGACTGCTGCGATGAGCACACCGGACCAAGATCCCCGGGAAGCAATCAGCCGCGCCGACGAAGAGGTCATCGACGTGCGCCGCGGCATGTTCGGCGGCAAGGGCACGGGCGACACGTCCGGTTACGGACGGCTGGTGCGCGAAGTACTGCTGCCCGGCAGCAGCCCACGGCCCTACGGCGGTTATTTCGACGAGGTTGTCGACGGCCTGGCCGCGGCGTTGAACCAGGACAACGTCGAATTCACCGACGCCATCGAAAAAGTCGTGGTGTACCGCGACGAACTGACCTTGCACGTCCGCCGCGACGCATTGGTGCAGGTCGCTCATCGGCTGCGTGACGACCCGCAACTGCGCTTCGAAATGTGCCTGGGCGTCAGCGGAGTGCACTACCCGCACGAGACGGGTCGCGAACTGCACGCGGTGTACCCGCTGCAGTCGATCACGCACAATCGCCGTGTCCGCCTGGAAGTGGCTGTGCCCGATGGCGATCCACACATCCCCTCGCTGTACGGCATCTATCCGACCACCGACTGGCACGAGCGGGAGACGTACGACTTCTTCGGCATCATCTTCGACGGACACCCGTCGCTGACCCGCATCGAGATGCCCGACGACTGGCACGGGCACCCCCAGCGCAAGGACTACCCACTCGGCGGGATTCCCGTCGAATACAAAGGCGCACAAATACCCCCGCCCGACGAGCGGAGAGCGTACAACTGATGAGCACTACCACCGAAGCGACGCACGACGGCGCCGGCGAGACGTTCGTGATCGCCGGCGGCCAGGACTGGGACAAGGTCGTCGAAGCCGCCCGCGGCGCCGATCCCGGCGAACGCATCATCGTCAACATGGGCCCCCAGCATCCGTCCACCCACGGGGTGCTGCGGCTGATCCTGCAAATCGAGGGCGAAACGGTGACCGATGCCCGTTGCGGCATCGGGTATCTGCACACCGGCATCGAGAAGAACCTCGAATACCGCTACTGGACCCAAGGGGTCACGTTCGTGACCCGGATGGACTACCTCTCACCGTTTTTCAACGAGACGGCCTACTGCCTGGGCGTAGAGAAGCTGCTCGGCATCACCGACCAGATACCGGAGCGGGTCAACGTCATCCGGGTGATGATGATGGAACTCAACCGGATCTCGTCGCATCTGGTGGCGCTAGCCACCGGCGGCATGGAGCTGGGCGCCATGACCCCGATGTTCGTCGGCTTCCGGGGACGCGAAATCGTGCTGACCCTGTTCGAATCGATCACCGGCCTGCGGATGAACAGCGCCTACGTCCGGCCCGGTGGAGTGGCCCAGGACCTGCCGCCGAACGCGCAAACCGAGATCGCCGAGGCCCTGGGTCCGCTGCGCCAGGTGCTGCGCGAAATGGGCGGTCTGCTCAACGAGAACGCCATCTGGAAGGCCCGCACCCAGGACGTCGGCTACCTGGACCTGACCGGGTGCATGGCGCTGGGCATTACCGGCCCCATCCTGCGCGCCACCGGGTTACCCCACGATCTGCGCAAGAGCGAGCCGTACTGCGGATACGAAAACTACGAATTCGACGTAATCACCGAAGACACGTGTGATGCTTACGGGCGCTACATGATTCGCGTCAACGAGATGTGGGAGTCGATCAAGATCGTCGAGCAGTGTCTGGACCAGCTGAAGCCCGGCCCGATCATGGTCGAGGACCGCAAGATCGCCTGGCCGGCCGACTTGAAGGTGGGCCCCGACGGCCTGGGCAACTCACCGGAGCACATCGCCAAGATCATGGGCGGCTCGATGGAAGCGTTGATTCACCACTTCAAACTGGTCACCGAGGGCATCCGGGTGCCGCCCGGCCAGGTGTACACGGCGGTGGAATCGCCGCGCGGGGAGCTGGGCGTGCACATGGTCAGCGACGGCGGCACCCGGCCGTACCGGGTGCACTATCGAGACCCCTCATTCACCAATCTGCAGTCGGTGGCGGCGATGTGCGAAGGCGGCATGGTCGCCGATCTGATCACCTCGGTCGCCAGCATCGACCCGGTCATGGGCGGGGTGGACCGGTGACCGGGCCGCAGGGACAGCCGGTCTTCATCCGGCTCGGCCCGCCGCCGGACGAGCCCAACGCGTTCGTGGTCGAGGGCGCGCCGAAGACGTATCCGCCCGAGGTGCGGGCCCGGCTGGAGGTCGACGCCAAGGAGATCATCGGACGCTACCCCGACAAACGCTCGGCGCTCCTGCCGCTGCTGCACCTGGTGCAGTCGGAGGATTCCTACCTGACACCGGCGGGGCTGGAGTTCTGCGGTGAGCAACTGGGGCTCACGGGGGCGGAAGTGTCCGCGGTGGCGAGCTTTTACACCATGTATCGCCGGGGCCCGACCGGGGATTATCTGGTGGGTGTGTGCACAAACACGTTGTGCGCCATCATGGGTGGCGACGCCATCTTCGATGCCCTGAAAGAACACCTGGGCGTCGGCAACGACGAAACCACCGCCGACGGGTCGGTCACTTTGCAACACATCGAATGCAACGCCGCCTGCGATTACGCACCGGTGGTGATGGTGAACTGGGAATTCTTCGACAACCAGACGCCGGACTCGGCGCGCGAACTTGTCGACTCGCTGCGTGCCGGCGAGCCCCAGCCGCCCACTCGCGGTGCCCCGCTGTGCGTCTTCCGCGAAACGTCGCGCATCCTGGCCGGGCTGCCCGACGAGCGTCCCGACCAAGGGCAGGGCGGCGCCGGCGCCGCCACTCTGGCCGGCCTGAAGGTGGCCAAGGAACACGGCATGGCTGCGCCCGACGCGCCGGAAGGCCAGTAATGACAACGACTTCTGGCAATCAGGCGACGCCGCTCACTCCGGTCATCAGCCGCTTCTGGGACGATCCCGAGTCCTGGACCTTGAAGACCTACCACCGCCACGGTGGTTACGAGGCGATGAAGAAGGCTTTGGCGATGCAGCCCGACGAGGTGATCGGGGTGGTGAAGGACTCCGGGCTGCGCGGGCGCGGCGGTGCCGGCTTCTCGACGGGCACGAAATGGTCGTTCATCCCGCAGGGCGACACCGGCGCGGCGGCCAAACCGCATTACCTGGTCGTCAACGCCGATGAGTCGGAACCCGGGACGTGCAAAGACATTCCGCTGATGCTGGCGACACCGCACGTCCTCGTCGAGGGCGTCGTCATCGCCGCCTACGCGATCCGGGCCAGCCACGCGTTCATCTATGTTCGCGGTGAGGTGCTGCCGGTCCTGCGCCGCCTGCAGAACGCGGTGGCCGAGGCCTACGCCGCGGGCTATTTGGGCCGCGACATCAACGGCTCCGGCTTCGACCTCGAACTGGTGGTGCACGCCGGCGCCGGCGCCTACATCTGCGGTGAGGAAACCGCGCTGCTGGACTCCCTGGAAGGCCGTCGAGGTCAGCCGCGGCTGCGCCCGCCGTTCCCCGCCGTGGCCGGGCTGTACGGCTGCCCCACCGTGATCAACAACGTCGAGACCATCGCGAGCGTGCCGTCGATCATCGGCAACGGCGTGGAGTGGTTCCGCTCGATGGGTAGTGAGAAGTCCCCGGGCTTCACGCTGTATTCGCTGTCCGGTCACGTCACCCGCCCCGGCCAGTACGAGGCGCCGCTGGGAATCACGTTGCGGGAGTTGCTCGCCTACGCCGGCGGGGTGCGGGCGGGGCACCGGCTGAAGTTCTGGACACCCGGCGGCTCGTCGACCCCGCTGCTCACCGACGAGCACCTCGACGTGCCGCTGGACTACGAGGGCGTCGGCGGGGTCGGATCGATGCTGGGCACCAAGGCACTGGAGATCTTCGACGAGACCACCTGTGTGGTGCGTGCCGTGCAACGCTGGACGTACTTCTACAAGCACGAGTCCTGCGGAAAATGCACACCGTGCCGCGAGGGCACGTTCTGGCTGGACCAGATCTACGAGCGGCTGGAGACCGGTAAGGGCACCAGCGAAGACATCGACAAGCTGCTGGACATCTCGGACACCATCCTCGGAAAGTCGTTCTGCGCCCTGGGCGATGGCGCCGCCAGCCCGGTGATGTCGTCGATCAAGTTCTTCCGCGACGAGTACGTCGCGCATGTCGAGGGCGGCGGCTGCCCCTTTGATCCCCGAGACTCCATGCTGACGCCGAACGGAAAGGCTTAGGCGCTCATGACTCGCGCCCGTGACGATGCAGAGCGAAGCGATGAAGAGGAGCGGCGCTCATGACTAGTGCGGCCAAGACCGAGACCGGTGACGAGGTCCGTCCGCCGGACATGGTTTCGCTGACCATCGACGGCAACGAGATCAGCGTTCCCAAGGGGACTTTGGTGATCAGGGCCGCCGAATTGATGGGTATCCAGATCCCGCGGTTCTGCGACCACCCGCTGCTGGAACCGGTCGGCGCGTGCCGGCAGTGCCTGGTCGAGGTGGAGGGCCAGCGCAAGCCGATGGCTTCGTGCACCACTGTCGCCACCGACGACATGGTGGTGCGTACCCAGCTCACGTCGGAGGCCGCCGATAAGGCCCAGCACGGCGTGATGGAGCTACTGCTGATCAACCACCCGCTGGACTGCCCGATGTGCGACAAGGGCGGCGAATGCCCGCTGCAGAACCAGGCAATGTCCAACGGCCGCGCCGACTCTCGCTTCACCGACGTCAAGCGCACCTTCGCCAAGCCGATCAACATCTCCTCGCAGGTCCTGCTGGACCGCGAGCGCTGCATCCTGTGCGCGCGCTGCACACGGTTCTCCGAGCAGATCGCCGGCGACATCTTCATCGACATGCAGGAACGGGGCGCCCTGCAGCAGGTGGGCATCTACGCCAACGAACCGTTCGAGTCCTACTTCTCGGGCAACACCGTGCAGATCTGCCCGGTGGGGGCGCTGACCGGAACCTCGTATCGGTTCCGGGCCCGCCCGTTCGACTTGGTTTCCAGCCCCAGCGTCTGCGAGCACTGCGCTTCCGGATGCGCCCAGCGCACCGACCACCGCCGCGGAAAGGTGCTGCGCCGGTTGGCCGGCGACGATCCCGAAGTCAACGAGGAGTGGAACTGCGACAAGGGCCGGTGGGCGTTCACCTATGCGACCCAGGCCGACGTGCTCACCACTCCCCTGATCCGCGACGCCGACGGATCGTTGCAGCCGGCCTCCTGGTCGCACGCGATCGCCGTCGCGACGAAGGGCCTCGAGGCCGCGCGTGGCCGCGCGGGAGTGCTGGTGGGCGGCAGGGCGACCTTGGAAGACGCCTACGCCTACTCCAAGTTCGCGCGAATCGTATTGGATAGCAACGATATCGACTTCCGCGCCCGCCCGAGTTCGGCCGAGGAGGCCGACTTCCTGGCCGCGCGGATCGCCGGCAGACCGATCACGGTCAGCTACGCCGATCTGGAGTCGGCGCCGGTCGTCGTGCTGGCCGGCTTCGAGCCCGAAGACGAGTCACCCATCGTGTTCCTGCGGTTGCGCAAGGCGGCGCGCAAGCACGGGTTGCCGGTCTACGCGATCGCGCCGTTCGCCACCCGCGCGCTGACCAAGATGTCCGGCCGCTTGATCAAAACCGTTCCGGGCGCCGAGGCTTCGGCGCTCGACGGGCTGGCCACCGGCGAGGTGGGCGATCTGCTCTCCACCCCGGGTGCGGTCATCATGGTCGGCGAACGGCTTGCCTCGGTGCCGGGCGGGTTGTCGGCCGCGGCCCGGCTCGCCGACACCACCGGCGCCCGCCTGGCCTGGGTGCCGCGCCGCGCCGGTGAGCGCGGCGCGCTGGAGGCCGGTGCGCTGCCCGGGCTGCTGCCCGGTGGCCGCCCGGTCGACGACGAGAACGCCCGGGCGCAGGTTGCCCAAGCCTGGAACGTGTCCGAATTGCCCTCCGGCAGTGGACGTGATGTCGACACGATTTTGGCCGCAGCCACCGACGGAACGCTGGGCGCGCTGCTGGTAGGCGGTGTGGAGCCCGACGACTTCGCCGATCCGGCGGTCGTGTTGGCGGCGCTGGAGGGCGTCGGCTTCGTGGTCAGCCTGGAGCTGCGGCACAGCGCCGTCACCGAACGCGCCGACGTCGTCTTCCCGGTCGCGCCGGCGGCGCAGAAGGCCGGCGCATTCGTCAACTGGGAGGGCCGCTTCCGGCCGTTCGAAGCCGCGCTGCGCGGCACCAGCCAACAGGCCAGCCAATCCGACCACCAGGTGCTCGACACGCTGGCCGACGAGCTGGGCGTGTATCTGGGAATGTCCAGCATCGAAGCGGCCCGCGAAGAGCTTGCCGCACTGCGGAATTGGGACGGCAAGCGCGCCGCGAACCCGGACGCCCCCGCCCCGCAGCCCGCCCAGCCCGGCGCCGGTGAGGCGGTATTGGCCGGCTGGCGGGCGTTACTGGACAACGGCCGGATGCAGGACGGTGAGCCGCATCTGGCGGGAACCGCGCGCAAGCCCTTCGCTCGGCTGTCCGCCGATACCGCCGCCGAGATCGGCGCCGCCGACGGCGACGCGGTCACGGTCAGCACGTCGCACGGATCGATCAGCCTGCCGCTGGTGATCACCGACATGCCCGACCGGGTGGTGTGGCTTCCGGTGAACTCGCCCGGCTCGGCGGTGCACCGCCAACTCGGGGTGTCGGTCGGCAGCACAGTCAAGATCGGAGTGGGCTCATGACCGGGTTGACCGCATTCGGGCACGACACCTGGTGGTTGGTGCTCGGCAAGGCGCTGGCGATCTTCGTGTTCCTCATGCTGAACGTGCTGGTGGCGATCCTGCTCGAACGCAAGATCCTGGGGTGGATGCAGCGCCGCCCCGGCCCCAACCGGGCCGGGCCGTGGGGGGTACTGCAGAGCCTGGCCGACGGAATCAAGCTGGCGCTCAAGGAAACCATCACCCCGGGTGGGGTCGACAAGTTCGTCTACTTCGCGGCGCCGGTCATCTCCACGATCCCGGCGTTCACCGCCTTCGCGTTCATCCCGTTCGGCCCGGTGGTGTCGGTATTCGGCCACCGCACGCCGCTGCAGCTGACCGACCTGCCCGTCGCGGTGTTGTTCATCCTCGGGCTGTCGGCGATCGGCGTGTACGGAATCGTGTTGGGCGGCTGGGCTTCCGGATCCACCTATCCGCTGCTGGGCGGGGTGCGCTCTACCGCCCAGGTCATCTCCTACGAGGTGGCGATGGGCCTGTCGTTCGCGGCGGTCTTCCTCTACGCGGGCTCCATGTCGACGTCGCGGATCGTCGCCGCGCAGGACCGGGTCTGGTTCGTGTTTCTGCTGCTGCCGTCGTTCCTGATCTACCTCATCTCGATGGTCGGTGAAACCAACCGGGCGCCTTTCGATTTGCCCGAGGCCGAGGGTGAGCTGGTC
The DNA here is from genome assembly GCF_002086125.1 of Mycobacterium arosiense ATCC BAA-1401 = DSM 45069. Taxonomy (GTDB): domain Bacteria; phylum Actinomycetota; class Actinomycetes; order Mycobacteriales; family Mycobacteriaceae; genus Mycobacterium; species Mycobacterium arosiense. The sequence continues at coordinate 64,224 of NZ_MVHG01000007.1, read as the reverse complement.
GCGGGATTCCACACCGAGTACTCGTCGCTGAAGTTCGCGATGTTCATGCTGGCCGAGTATGTCAACATGATGACGGTCTCGTCGCTCGCGACCGCCCTGTTCTTCGGCGGCTGGCACGCGCCGTGGCCGTTGAACATGTGGGCCGGCGCCAACACCGGATGGTGGCCGGTGCTGTGGTTCACCGCGAAGATGTGGACCTTCCTGTTCATCTATTTCTGGCTGCGGGCCTCGTTGCCCCGGCTGCGCTACGACCAGTTCATGGGGCTGGGTTGGAAGCTGCTGATCCCGGCCTCGCTGGTCTGGGTGCTGATCGCCGCCGTGATCCGCACGCTGCAGAATCAGGGCTACGCGCACTGGACCCCGATCCTGGTGGCCAGCAGCATCGTGTTCGCCACGGCGCTCGTGCTGTTGCTGCGAAAGCCGTTCAGCGCGCCGGGTATCCGCGCGCTGGAGAGACAGCTGCGCCGCGAGGCGAAGAAGCTGCCGGCCGCACCGATCTCCGCACCGGTATTCCCGACACCGCCGCTGCCCGCGAAGACCCAGAGGTCCCTGGCGGCGGCGAGCAAGGAGGAAGCACGTGGCTAAGTTCTTGGACGCCGTGGCCGGATTCGGCGTGACGTTCGGATCGATGTTCAAAAAGAATGTCACCGAGGAGTATCCGGAAAAACCGGGCCCCGTCGCGCCGCGCTATCACGGCCGCCACCAGCTCAACCGCTACCCCGACGGCCTGGAGAAGTGCATCGGGTGCGAATTGTGCGCCTGGGCCTGTCCGGCCGACGCGATCTACGTCGAGGGCGCGGACAACACCGAGGAGCTCAGGTATTCGCCCGGCGAACGCTACGGCCGGGTCTACCAGATCAACTATCTGCGATGCATCGGCTGCGGCCTGTGCATCGAGGCCTGCCCGACCCGGGCGTTGACGATGACCAACGACTATGAGATGGCCGACGACAACCGCGCCGACCTGATCTACGAAAAGGACCGGCTGCTGGCGCCGCTGCTGCAGGACATGCTCGCGCCGCCCCACCCGAGGGCCGCCGGCGCCACCGACAAGGACTATTACCAGGGCAATGTGACCGCGCACGGGTTGCGAAAGGTCGAGCAGGCCGGAGAATCCCGGTGACCGGATCGACCGGCCACGCCGTCGTCGTGGCGTCCAGTTTTGCCCACGACACCATCGTCCGAACCTCCACCGGCGAAGCGGTCGCATTTTGGGTGTTGGGCGTCCTGGCCGTGCTCGGCGCGATCGGGGTGGTCACCGCCGTCAACGCCGTGTATTCCGCGATGTTCTTGGCGATGACCATGATCATCCTGGCGATCTTCTACATGGTCCAGGACGCGCTGTTTTTGGGTGTGGTCCAAGTGGTGGTCTACACCGGCGCGGTGATGATGCTGTTCCTGTTCGTGTTGATGCTCATCGGTGTGGATTCCGCGGAATCGCTCAAGGAGACACTGCGCGGTCAGCGCGTCGCCGGAGTCGCTGCGGGTATCGGGTTCGGCATTCTGCTCATCGCCGCCATCGGCAACGTGGCGACCGGCGGTTTCGCCGGCCTGACCACCGCCAACGCCAACGGCAACGTGGAAGGGCTGGCGGCGCTGATCTTTTCGCGGTACCTGTGGGCGTTCGAGCTGACCAGCGCGCTGCTGATCACCGCGGCCGTCGGCGCGATGGTGCTGGCGCACCGCGAGCGCTTCGAGCGCCGCAAGACGCAGCGCGAGCTCTCCCAGGAACGTTTCCGGGCGGGCGGACATCCCACGCCGATGCCGAGCCCCGGCGTGTACGCCCGGCACAATGCGGTCGACGTGGCCGCGTTGCTGCCGGACGGCTCGTACTCGAAGCTCTCGGTGTCGCCGATACTGCAAAGCCGCGGCGCCGATGGAAAGCAGACCCCGTCCACCGAGCCGAGCCCGAGTCTTTCGCAAGGCGGTACATCGTGAATCCGGCCAATTACCTATACCTTTCGGCGCTGCTGTTCACCATCGGCGCCTCCGGTGTGCTGTTGCGCCGCAACGCGATCGTGATGTTCATGTGCGTGGAGCTGATGCTCAACGCGGTCAACCTCGCGTTCGTCACGTTCGCGCGGATGCACGGCCACCTGGACGGGCAGATGATCGCGTTCTTCACGATGGTGGTCGCCGCCTGCGAGGTGGTCATCGGCCTGGCCATCATCATGACCATCTTCCGTACCCGCAAATCGGCGTCCGTCGACGACGCGAACCTACTCAAAGGCTGAAGACGCCAACATGACTCAAAACACCTGGCTGCTGGTCGCGCTGCCATTGGCGGGCGCCGCAATCCTGCTGTTCGGCGGGCGCCGCACCGACCGCTGGGGGCATTGGCTGGGCTGCGCCACCGCCCTCGCGGCGTTCGGGCTAGGCCTGAGCCTGCTCTCGGAGCTGCTCGGCCGCGCGGCCGACCACCGCTTCATCCACCAGAAGGTGTTCAGCTGGATTCCGGTCGGCCAGCTCCAGGTCGACCTCGGGCTGCAGATCGACCAGCTCTCGGTGTGTTTCGTGCTGCTGATCACCGGGGTCGGGTCGCTGATCCACATCTATTCGGTCGCCTACATGGCCGAAGACCCCGACCGCCGAAGGTTTTTCGGCTACCTCAACCTGTTTCTGGCGTCGATGCTGCTGCTGGTCGTCGCCGATAACTATGCGGTGCTCTACGTCGGCTGGGAGGGCGTCGGCCTGGCGTCCTACCTCCTGATCGGGTTCTGGTACCACAAGCCGACGGCGGCCACCGCGGCCAAGAAGGCGTTCGTGATGAACCGGGTCGGCGACGCCGGGCTGGCCCTGGGAATGTTCTTGATGTTCAGCACTTTCGGCACCCTGTCATACGCCGGGGTGTTCGCCGGCGCACCGGCGGCGGGCCGCGGCGCGCTGACGGCCATGGGATTGCTGTTGCTGTTGGGCGCCTGCGCCAAGTCCGCCCAGGTTCCACTGCAGGCCTGGCTGGGTGACGCGATGGAGGGCCCCACCCCGGTGTCCGCGCTCATCCACGCCGCCACCATGGTGACCGCCGGGGTGTATCTGATCGTGCGGTCCAACCCGCTGTACAACCTGTCCCCCGACGCCCGGCTGGCCGTGGTCATCGTCGGCGCGGTCACGCTGCTGCTCGGCGCGTTCATCGGGTGCGCCAAGGACGACATCAAGCGGGCGCTGGCGGCGTCGACGATGAGCCAGATCGGCTACATGGTGCTGGCGGCGGGCCTCGGGCCGGCCGGCTACGCCTTCGCGATCATGCACCTGCTCACCCACGGCTTCTTCAAGGCCGGATTGTTCCTCGGCTCCGGCGCGGTGATTCACGCGATGCACGAGGAACAGGACATGCGCCGCTATGGCGGATTGCATGCGGCGCTGCCCATTACGTTCGTCACCTTCGGCCTGGGCTACCTGGCGATCATCGGCGTGCCGCCCTTTGCGGGCTACTTCTCCAAAGACGCCATCATCGAGGCGGCGCTCGCCGCCGGTGGCTTGCAGGGGTACCTGCTGGGTGGCGCTGCGTTGCTGGGCGCCGGCGTCACCGCGTTCTACATGACGCGCGTGATGCTGATGACCTTCTTCGGCAAGAAGCGCTGGGGTCCCGGCAGCCACCCGCATGAGGCGCCCGGCCTGATGACATGGCCGATGATCCTGCTGGCCGTCGGCTCGGTGTTCTCCGGTGGCCTGCTGGCGGTGGGCGGCACCCTGCAGCGCTGGCTCGAGCCGGTCGTCGGAAAGCACGAGGAAGTCACCCACGCGTTCCCGGTCTGGGTCAGCTCCGCGCTGGCGCTGGGTGTCGTCGTCATCGGCATCGCGGTGGCCTACCGGCTGTATGCGACGACACCGATCCCGCGGGTGGCTCCGCTCTCGGTCTCGCCCCTGACGACGGCGGTACGCAACGACTTCTATGGCGATGCCTTCAACGAAGAGGTGTTCATGCGCCCCGGCGCGCAACTGACTCGGGCGCTCGTCGACGTGGACAACGCGGGGGTCGACGGCTCGGTCAACGGGCTGGCGGCTCTGGTGAGTTCGACGTCGAATCGGCTGCGGGCGCTGCAAACCGGTTTCGCCCGCAACTACGCGCTGTCGATGCTGACGGGCGCCGTGCTGGTGATCGCGCTGATTCTGGCGGTGCGGCTGTGGTGATTCGCGCCGGCGACGATGCAGCGGGGGTGCCACCCGCTCGCGGGGGACGAAGCGATGAGGAGGAGCGGCGCCGGTGAATAACGTGCCATGGCTGAGCGTGTTGTGGCTGGTGCCGCTGGTCGGCTCGGTGTTGATCATCCTCACCCCGCCCGGGTTGCGACAGCTCGCCAAATGGACGGGTCTGGTCTTCGGCGTCGCGACCCTGGCCGTGGCGATCGTCGTCACGGTCGGGTTCAAAAGCGGCGGCGCGCCTTACCAATTCGTCGAAAGCCATCAGTGGATCCCGGCGTTCGGCGCCGGCTACACCCTGGGCGTCGACGGCATCGCGGTGGTGCTGGTGCTGCTGACCGCGGTGCTGATTCCGGTGCTGCAGGTGGCGGGCTGGAACGACGGCGGCGGCCGTACCCGCGGCGTCCACGCCTATGTCGCGCTGACGCTGGCGATCGAGTCGATGGTGTTGATCTCGGTGATTGCGCTCGACGTGTTGCTGTTCTACGTGTTCTTCGAGGCGATGCTCATCCCGATGTACTTCCTGATCGGGGGTTTCGGCGGTGGGGCCGGCAGGTCGCGCGCGGCCGTGAAGTTCTTGTTGTACAACCTGTTCGGCGGGTTGATCATGCTGGCCGCGGTGATCGGGCTGTACGTGGTGACCTCGCAGCACGGTTCGGGCACCTTCGACTTCCGCGAGATCGTGGCCGGCGTCGCCTCGGGCCACTACGGCGCGGACTCCGCGGTGTTCAAGGCGCTGTTTTTGGGCTTCATGTTCGCGTTCGCGATCAAGGCCCCGCTCTGGCCGTTCCACCGCTGGCTGCCCGACGCCGCGGTCGAGGCCACCCCGGCGACCGCGGTGCTGATGATGGCGGTGATGGACAAGGTCGGCACCTTCGGCATGCTGCGGTACTGCCTGCAGCTGTTCCCCGGCGCCTCAACGTATTTCCGGCCGCTGATCGTGGTGCTGGCGGTCATGGGGGTGATCTACGGCGCGATCGTCGCCATCGGCCAGACCGACATCATGCGGCTGATCGCCTACACCTCGATCTCGCACTTCGGGTTCATCATCCTGGGCATCTTCGTGATGACCAGTCAGGGACAGAGCGGGTCGACGCTGTACATGCTCAACCACGGCCTGTCCACGGCCGCGGTGTTCCTGATCGCCGGTTTCCTGATATCGAGGCACGGCAGCCGCGCGATCGCCGACTACGGCGGCGTGCAGAAGGTGGCGCCCATACTGGCGGGCACCTTCCTGGTGTCGGCCATGGCCACCCTGTCACTGCCCGGGTTGGCGCCGTTTATCAGCGAATTCCTGGTCCTGTTGGGAACTTTCAACCGATACTGGCTGGCGGCTGCATTCGGGGTCACCGCGCTGGTGCTGTCGGCCGTCTACATGTTGTGGCTCTACCAGCGAATGATGACCGGGCCGGTCGCCGGCGGCAACGAGAAGATCGGCGACCTGCGCGCCCGCGAATTGATCGTCGTTGCACCGTTGATCGCGCTACTGCTGGTGCTCGGCATTTATCCCAAGCCGGTGCTCGACATCATCAATTCCGCCGTGGAGAACACCATGACCACCATCGGCCAGCATGACCCCAAGCCGACCGTCCCCATGGCGACACCCAGGCCGGCCGACCTACCCCGGACCGCCGAAGGACCGCGATGACCCTCCCAACCCCGAGCATCCAGTATTTCCTGCTGTGCCCGACGCTCATCGTGTTCGGCGTCGCCGTGGTGGCCGTCCTCGCAGAGGCCTTCCTGCCCAGGCGAATTCGCTACACCGCGCAGGTGACGCTCGCGCTTGGCGGGTTGATCGCGGCGTTCGTCGCGGTCATCGCCGTGAGCCGCACGATCCCGAGCACGGGGCGCGTCGCGGTGTTGGGCGCCATGGCTATCGACCGCCCGACGCTGTTCCTGCAGGGCACCGTGCTGCTGGTCGCGGTGATGGCAGTCGTCTTCATCGCCGAACGCACCCAGACCAGGGCGGGGCGCAAGGTCTCCGTGGGCGTCGGCACGGCCGGTTCGGGCGGCCTGGACGCCTTCACGCCGCAGGCGTCGGCGGTACCCGACAGTGATGCCGAGCGGGACGCCGAGCGGGCCGGAGCCGCCCAGACGGAGCTGTTTCCGCTGGCGCTGCTGTCTGTCGGCGGCATGATGGTCTTTCCCGCCTCCAACGACCTGTTGACCATGTTCGTCGCGCTGGAAGTGTTGTCATTGCCGCTGTACCTGATGTGCGGCCTGGCCCGTCATCGCCGCCTGCTGTCGCAAGAAGCCGCGATGAAGTACTTTCTGCTGGGCGCGTTTTCGTCGGCGTTCTTCCTGTACGGCGTGGCGCTGCTGTACGGCGCGACCGGCACGCTGCTGTTGACCGGCATCCGCGATGCGCTCGCCACACAGGGTGATACGTCGATGGCGCTGGTCGGTGTGGCGCTACTGTCGGTCGGCCTGCTGTTCAAGGTCGGCGCCGTTCCGTTCCATTCGTGGATCCCCGACGTGTACCAGGGCGCGCCCACCCCCATCACCGGGTTCATGGCGGCCGCCACCAAGGTGGCGGCTTTCGGTGCGCTGCTGCGGGTTATCTACGTGGCGCTACCGCCGCTGCACGATCAGTGGCGCCCGGTCCTGTGGGCCATCTCCATTCTGACGATGGCGGTGGGCACCATCACGGCGGTGAACCAGACCGACGTCAAACGCATGCTGGCCTACTCGTCGGTGGCCCACGTCGGATTCATCCTCACCGGCGTCATCGCCGACAACCACACGGGCCTGTCCGCCACGCTGTTCTATCTGCTGGCCTACAGCTTCAGCACCGTCGGCGCGTTCGCCATCGTCGGCCTGATCCGCGACGCTGACGGAGTCGAGGACGCCGCGCTCTCGCACTGGGCGGGGCTGGGGCAGCGCTCCCCCATTGTGGGCGTGATGTTTTCGATGTTTTTGTTGGCCTTCGCCGGTATCCCCCTAACGAGCGGATTCGTCAGCAAGCTCGCCGTGTTCAAGGCCGCCGCCGCGGGTGGTGCCGTGCCGCTGGTGATCGTCGGTGTGGTCGCGAGCGGGGTGGCCGCCTACTTCTACGTGCGGGTGATCGTGTCGATGTTCTTCACCGAAGCGACCGACGACACGCCGCACGTGGTGGCGCCGGGCATCTTGAGCAAGGCCGCGATCGCGGTGTGCGCCGCGATCACCGTGGTGTTGGGCATCTTCCCGCAGCCGGTGCTCGATCTGGCCGACCAGGCCGCCCAGCTGCTGCACTGACGCAGCGCCCGTCGACAGCGGTCAGTCCATGAACGGCCGGACGGCCAGCAGGTAGATCAGCAGCGCCGCCAGCGGGGCGACCAGCGGCAACCAGGGCAACTGCAGGGGAAACGACGTCGCGACCAACCCGGCGACCGTAAACCCGACGGCGCCAAGCGCGGTCGGCCAGCTGTCCAGCACCACGAGCGCCGTCGTGCCGACCGCATGGCGACACACCAGGTAGGCGGCGGCGCACAAACCGGACAGCGCGACGAACATCACCGGCGGGCTGGACAGCAGGACCGTGACGGCCGCCAACAGCACGGCAACCGTTGCGGCCGGACGGAATACGATCCCAGCCGCGACCGCGATGAGCGCGGCCGGCCACGCGGCGATCGCGGACTCGTGCCAGCCGCCGGCGGCCAGCCCCACCATGAGCAGGCCGAAGCCCGTCGCGAACGCGGGCGCCCCGACCCGTGTCAAGCCCCCCGCGCCGCCGTCAGCCACGAAGCCTCCCCCGCACCCGCCGTCGCCGATCCGGCAACACACCCATCGACTGCTCCAGGCCGCCATCGCCGGGCCACGACACGATATCCACGCCGATGGTGGCCATGTCGCGATACATCGCGGAGCGCTGCAACGCCCACATTCGATCCACCAGGGGGTCCTGTTCGTCCTCGAACGGCGAAGTGTCGAGAATGTCGACGGCGAGCACCACATGGCCCCGCTTGCGCAGATTGATGAGGGCCAAGGCGAATTCGGTGTCGAGCAGCGTGGAGAACGCGATGACGATCGCCCCGGCGGGAACCGCCGCGCGGGGCGCCAACGTGCCCGTGGTGTGCTCGAACCGGCCACCGGCGCGAAGGACGGTGTCGAGCACCCGATAGAACTGGCGCTGCCCGATGTCGGCTCCCAGCCATCGCGGGTGGTTGCCCCCGAGGGCGACGATGCCGGCCCGGTCACCATGGCGCAACGCGGTTTGCACCACTTGCGCCGCACCGCGCACGGCCCGTTCGGTGGCCTCGGTCGCCGGCCCGGCCGGCTGCCGGTAGCCATCGACGAGCACCACCACGTCGGCCGCACGGTCAGTCAACCGCTGTGTCACGTGCAGTTGGCCCCGGCGAGCGCTGACGGGCCAATTCACCGCGCGCAGTTGGTCACCGGGCACGTAGGGACGAATGTCGGCGTATTCCACACCCGGCCCGATATGACGAGTCAGGTGGGCACCCAACCGGTCGAGCAGCTCGGTCTGCGGGATGGGAGTGGGCTGCGGCGGCGTCAACGGGAACACGATGACCTCGGCGGCCCCGACGACGGCCGTTCCGGTGAGCAGCCCACCGCGGGCGACGACATCGACGCGAACCTCGACCGAATACCTGCCCCAGCGACGCGCGGTCGCCGTGACCGTTCTCGCTTGCTCCCCATCGAATTCCGGGACGTCGAGCTCCATGCCCGCTATGTCCGGAACCGTAAGCTGCACGGCCGACGCCCCAGCTTCGTCCGTCACCCACACCCTGACGCGTGCCTGCTCGTCTTCGAAGCATCGCTGGGTGTCGGGTTCACCGTGCACCCGGATCGCCGGCGCCGGGCGCTGCCAGCTGATCGAGCTCAACACGCCCACCAGCGGCGCGGCGAAGGCGATCAGCTGCCACCGGCCTCCGATCACCGCCGCGGCGATCGCGAACCCCGCGCACGTGGCGATGGCTCGCGTCAACTCCGATGCCCGCCAGCGGAACTCGACCGCCGTGCTGTGGGTCATGCGGGGCTCATCCGATCTCACCGGCGCCGGCGCCGGTGCGGGGCACCGGCAGGCGGTGCAACAGCTCTGCGATGACGTCGGCGCCCTGGATTTTTCGTACCCACATCTCCGGGCGCAGGGTGATTCGGTGCGAGACCGCCGCGATGGCGAGCGCCTTCACGTCCTCGGGGATGACGTAGTCGCGTCCGAGCAGCAGCGCGCGGGCGCGGGCGAGCTGGACCAAATCGAGTTCGGCGCGGGGGCTGGCCCCGACCGCGACCTGCGGGTGGTGCCGCGTGGCGTTGGCCAGCGACACCACGTAATGCAGGACGTCTTCGTGCACGGTCACCTGCTCGACAGATTCACGCATGGCCAGCAGGTCGCGCGCGTCCACCACCTGGTCGACCGTCGGTTCGGCCGAACCGCGTTCGAGGCGGCGGCGCAGCATCGACGCCTCGTCCCGCTCGCTGAGATACCGCAGTTCCAGCCGGATCGCGAACCGGTCGAGTTGCGCCTCGGGCAGCGGATACGTGCCCTCGTACTCGATCGGGTTGTCAGTGGCCAGCACAATGAAAGGCTTTGGCAGCTGGTGCGTTTCGCCGTCGATGCTCACTTGCCCTTCGGCCATCGCCTCCAGCAGCGCCGCCTGGGTCTTCGGCGGTGTGCGATTGATCTCGTCGGCCAGCAACAAGTTGGTGAAGATGGGGCCGGGCCGGAACGCGAAGCGGCCGGACTGCATGTCGTAGATCGTCGAGCCGAGCAGGTCCGCGGGCAACAGGTCGGGGGTGAACTGCACTCGGGTGAATTGCAGCCCCAGCGCCGCGGCAAAAGATCTCGCGATCAGCGTCTTGCCCAGGCCGGGCAGGTCTTCGATGAGGATGTGGCCGCGCGCCAGGACAGTGGTGAGGATGAGCCGCAACGCGGATCGTTTCCCCACCACCACGCGTTCTATCTCGTCGAGAATCGCCTCGCAGTGGGCGGTCGTGGTGGCGGCCGGCAGCGTCATGTTGGGATCGCGCCTCCTGTCATACCTGCTCCAGCTTCTGCAGAATCTCCTGCAACGCCGCACGGCCCGGGCCGGGTTGGCGATCACCGCTGCGGGTGACGTTGTTGGGATTGACCCATTCCCACAGTTCCACACCGAAAAGCATGCGCCCGGTTGCGTGATACGCCTCGGAATCCTTGGATCGCCTTTGGCCAGTTGTCATCTCGTACCGGCGGGCGAGCATCGGGCGCAGGTGCCGATCCCAGTCGGCCCGCGTCGACTCCGACCACCGGATCGTCGTCTCGGTGGTGGCAAGCCAGCGGCGCAACGAATCTCCGAGATCATCGGCGCTCGGCTCCGCGTCGGCATCGGGACCCCGCCCCAGCGCACGACGCAGGGTGAGCAGCACCAGCGCCAGCCCCACACCGGAGGCCGCCAACACCCAGCGTCGATCATGCTGGGTCAGCGCCAACAGTTCTATGCCGACGATGAAACAAACGCCCAGTGTCGTAATCTTTTTCATGCGGAACTCCGCGAACTCAGCTCGTCGAGGACCAACCGGAGGACGACTACCGCGATGTCGCGGTGGCCCTCGTTCATCACGTGGGGGCTGAACCGCGCCTCGGCGAACAGGTTCACCAATTTGACGGCGTTGTCGGCGTGCAGGGCATGATGCTGGACCGCGCGGGCCAGCACCTCGGTGGGGGTGTCGAATTCCTGGGGGACGGCGCCGGGAACATGTGCGAGTTCACGTTCCATAGCGGCATAGCAGGCGATGATCGCCTCGCGCGGTTCACGGCTCAGGTCGGTCATTTCCGCCAGACCGCGTTCGGCCGCCCGCGCTAGTGACTCCGAACGCGCGGCCGGCGCCGGGGGTTCCGCCGGTTCGTCGGCGACGCCAGGCGCCGGCGGACGCCAGCGCCGGCGCGCCGTGGCGACCGTACCGGCGACGAACAGCACCAGCATCGCGACCGTGCAGGCAAGCAGCATCCCGAGCATGTCCTGCGTACCGTCGCGGGGTCGGTGTTGGCGCTGCTGCTGTGACGGCGGTGCGGACGGGTTAGTCGACGGCGCCGCGCCGATGTCGGGCTGTGACGGGCCGGGGGCGAGGGCGTGGGGCAGGAATCGGGCCAGCAGCATCACGACGAGCAGCCAGGCCACGATCACGGCCAGTCCGATCAGCAACACCCGCCAGCTCGGTCGCCCCCTACCGGTGCCCAGCATGTCGGACAGTGCACCGGCGGTGGGCGCGGGAGCGCGGGGGTCACGCAGCCGCGCGACGACGGCGATCGCGATCAGCGCGAGCGCGACGGCCAGAGCCGTTACCACGAAGGCCAGCGCCGCCCGTCCGGCCGGCTCGTTGCGCACCGCATCGTGGCGAGCGGGAAGGTAGCCGCGCAGGGCGGCGGCGACCACGAGCAGCAGGACGATCAGGGCAACGACCCGCCCTGTCGGCTTGTCCATACCAGGCATTGGCACACCACTCGATTGGTTGCCTGCCGCCGTCGCGGCACTGACTTTCCTCATACTTGCACGTCAAACGGCCCCAGGGCCAGGATCGGCGTCCTTGGTTATCCACAGTCGGCGGTTCATCCACAGATTCCTCGCGCGCGGTGCCGATTCGAACGTGTGTTCCATACCATGGCGGGTGTGGGTCCTCTGGTGAACGCGGCACAGGCGCGGGAGCGAATCTGCTCGGCGCTCGACGCGATCGACGCTGCCCACGAGGCGCTGCGCCAGACCCCGTCGGATGCGGTCGGCAACGCCTTTCGGGTCGACGTCGCAGAACGCCTGGAGGCGCAGGACCGCACCAATCGCGGCCTGATGTACCGGATTTTCGGCGAAATCGCCGACCCACCGGACGGCGTGGGGTGCGTTCCCGCGGTGCGCGGCGCACTGTGGGCGCGACTACGCATCACCCCCAAGGAAGTCGCGCGCCGGTTTCGGCTCACCGCCCGCCTACGGCCGCGCCGTACGCTGACCGGCGCGCCCCTGGAACCCGAACTGCCAGCGCTGGCGGAGGCGGTGGCCGCCGGCGCCGTGGGTGAGGACCACATCCGCGCCGTATGTGCCGCTGTGGATACGTTGCCCTCGTGCGCCTCGCCGGATGATGTGGCGGAGGCCGAGCGCACGCTGGTGCGGCACGCGACGAAGCTCGACGCCGCGGTGGTCACCAAGCTCGGCCACCGAATCGCCGACTATCTCAATCCCGACGGCCGGTTCACCGACGTCGATCGCGCCCGCCGCCGTTGTGTGTACCTCGGCCCGCAACGGCCCGACGGAATGTCGCGGCTCTCCGGTCTACTGGATCCGGAGGCCCGGGCCTACTTCGAAGCCCTCGAAGCGGCGGTGCGGCCCGGCCGCCATCAGACCCCGGACAGCGATCCCGAGGCACGCGATGATCGCACCCCGGCCCAACGCTGCCACGACGCCCTCAAGCTGGGCCTCGAAATCGCCATCGCCTCCGGCGGTATCGGGGCGCACCGCGGCCTGCCCGTCACGGTGATCGCCACGACCACGCTGGCCGAACTCGATCGAGCCGCGCACGCCGCCGTCGACTCGTCAATCCCGATGCCCGCGCCGGCGCGCACGGGCGGCGGTTCACGACTGCCCATGCCGGATCTGATTCGCATAGCCGCCAAAGCAATTCACTACCTCGCGGTGTTCGACGAACACACCGGCCGGCCGCTGTATCTCGGGCGAGAGAAACGCATCGCATCCGCGGATCAACGGCTCGTCTGCTACGCCCGTGACCGCGGCTGCACCCACCCCAATTGCCTTGAACCCGGCTATCACTGCGAGGTCCATCATGCGCACGAGTGGGCGGATGGCGGACGGACGGACGCCGACAACCTGTTTTTCGCCTGCGGATCCGACCACGGTGCGGTGAGCCGCGGCGAATGGCGCACCGTGGTGGCCGACAACGGGCGACTCGGCTGGACCGACGGCAACGGCCCGCCCGAGGTCAACCACGCGCACCATCCCGACGAGCTGCTGCGCGGGGATCCCGACCCGCCCGAAGGCGACTCGGTCTAGCCCACCGTGAAGGGCCGGAAACTGCCGTCGAGGACCTGGAGGTGACCGATGGTGCGGCCGGTGACCTTGCCGGCATCGACCAGAGCCAATTCGACTGCCGCGCGAGCGAATTCGTCCTCAGACGCGGTGTCATCGAAGTCGCGGGCATAGTAGGACAGCCCCGGGGTGAGGATCGGCTTGGACGGCGACAACGCATTGACCGCGATGTTGTGGTCGGTCAGATCGAATGCGGCGCACTGGGTCAGGTGCTCGAGCGCGGCCTTGGATCCGCCATACCCGGGCAGTACCCCACTGCTGCGATCGGCATACGGGCCATCACCGGGCAATCGCGACGCGATCGAGGTGATGTTAATGATCGAGCCGCCACCCGCCTCGATCATGTCGGGACAAACCATCTGCATCAGCTCGTAGGCGGCGAACACCGCGATGTCGAAGTGCCGGCGATACGCGTGCAGGGGCGTGCTGACGAATCCCGGCCAGCCGGGCCTGGCGGCGCCCGGTGGCCTGGCGGCACTCGATGGCCTGGCGGCGCCCGGTGGCTTGGCGGCGCCGTCACGCGGTTGCGCGCCCGGCGCCGGCGGTCGACCGGGAGCGGTGAAGGCCGCATTATTGACCAGAATCCCGATGGGGCCCAACGCTTCTCGCGCTGATTTCACCAGCCGGGCGATTTGCTCGCGATCGGTCAGATCCGCCCGGACCGGCACCGCACGCCCGCCCGCCGCCTCGATGTCGGCGACGGTCTCCCCGATGGTGCCCGGCAAGCGGTCGTCCCATACTTCTTCGGTACGCCCGGCGACCGCCACCGCCGCCCCCTCGGCGGCCAGGGCCAGCGCGATGGCCCGGCCCAGACCGCGGCTGCCGCCGGTGACGATCGCGGCGCGCCCCGTAAGCCGCCCCGTCACCGCCGCACCCCGTGCACGATGATGGCGGTGGTTTGCTCCACCCACGCCTCGCCAAGCTCTTCTCCCGGACGCAGCAGCATCCGCAGCATCGTCGCTCCCCCGATCAGTTCGATCAAACGGTCGGGATCCACATCGGGATGGGCTTCGCCCCGGTCAACCGCCTCCCGCAGCCGCACCCGCACCGCGGTGAACAAGTCCGCGAACCGCGACATCACCCGCGCGTTGAGCGCCGGATCGGCGGTCATGTCGGCAACCAGACCGGGCAGCGCGGCACGCACCACCGGGGTGGTGAACACGTCGCGGGTGGCCTCGATCATCATCCGCATGTCGGCGGCGATGTCCCCCGCCGGCGACTCCAGCGCCGTCGGGGCCGTCGGGAACGCCGCCTCGTGCACCAGTTCGGCCTTGCTCGACCACCGCCGGTACAGCGCGGATTTGGTAGTGCCGGCGCGCTCGGCGACCGCGGCCAGGCTGATGTTGGAATAGCCCGTTTGGACAAGCAGTTCCGCGGTCGCCGAGAGGATGGCAGAGTCGATACGCGGATCGCGCGGGCGGCCGGCCCCGGAGGCCTTGTCAAGGTCGGACGGGTCTGCTTTCATAACGCTACCTACCGTATCGTAATTGCCTCAACGAAGGAGGCACCTTATGGCAACAGAACCGGCGGTCGACAACGTCGACCGGCTCCAGCGCTCCAGCCGCGACGTCACCACGTTGCCGACGGTCATGTCACGTTGGCTTTCCACCGTACTGCCGGACGCCGCAAATCCCGAGGTGACCGTGGAAAGCGGCGTGGATTCGACGGGCATGTCCTCCGAGACGATCATCCTGACCACCCGCTGGCAGCAGGACGGCCGGCCGACCGAACAGAGGCTGGTGGCGCGGGTGGCGCCCTCCACCGAGGATGTGCAGGTCTTCCCAACCTACCGGCTCGACCACCAATTCGAGGTCATCCGGAAGGTGGGGGAACTGACCGACGTGCCCGTGCCCCGGGTGCGCTGGCTGGAGAACACCGGCGACGTCCTGGGCACACCGTTCTTCGTGATGGACTACGTCGAGGGTGAGGTGCCCCCCGACGTCATGCCGTACACCTTCGGCGGCAACTGGTTTGCCGACGCTCCCGCCGAGCGGCAGCGCGAACTGCAGGACGCCACGGTCGGCATCCTGGCGAAGTTGCACTCGATTCCGAACGCGCAGAGCATATTTGGCTTCCTCACCGACGGCCAATCCGGCGACACCGCGTTGCGCAAGCACTTCAACTGGGTGCGGTCCTGGTACGACTTCGCGGTACCCGACATCGGGCGATCGCCGCTGCTGGAGCGGACTTTCGGCTGGCTGGAGGCGAACTGGCCGGCCGAGGCGGCCGCCGCCGAGCCGGTGCTGCTGTGGGGTGACGCCCGGGTCGGCAACGTGCTGTACAACGACTTCCGGCCGGTCGCCGTGCTGGACTGGGAAATGGTGACGCTGGGACCGCGCGAGCTCGACGTGGCGTGGATGATATTCGCGCACATGGTTTTTCAGGAGCTGGCCGGTCTGGCCACGCTGCCGGGGCTGCCCGGGGTGATGCGCGAGGAGGACGTGCGCGCCACCTATGCGCGCCTGGCCGGAGTCGAAGTCGGCGACCTACATTGGTTCTACGTGTACTCCGGCGTGATGTGGGCGTGCGTGTTCATGCGCACCGGCGCCCGGCGAGTGCACTTCGGCGAAACCGAAAAGCCCGACGATGTCGAATCCCTGTTCTATCACGCCGGATTGATGCGCCGCTTAATCGGCGAGGGCTCAATCGGAGAGGATCAGTAATGCTCGGACCGCTCGACGAATTTCCGGTACACCAGATCCCCCAGCCGATCGCCTGGCCGGGCTCTTCGGACCGCAACTTCTACGACCGCTCCTACTTCAACGCCCACGACCGCACCGGCGACATCTTCGTGATCAGCGGCATCGGCTACTACCCCAACCTCGGGGTCAAGGATGCGTTCCTGCTCATCAGGCGCGGGGATACCCAGACCGCCGTTCACGTTTCGAATGCCATCGATCAGGACCGCCTCAACCAGCAAGTGAACGGCTACCGCGTCGAGGTCATCGAGCCGCTGCGCAAGCTGCGCATCGTGCTCGACGAAACCGAAGGCATCGCAGCCGATCTCACCTGGAATGGCCTGTTCGACGTCGTCCAGGAACAGCCGCACATCCTGCGCTCGGGCAACCGGGTCACCCTGGACGCGCAGCGCTTCGCGCAGCTGGGCAGCTGGAGCGGGCACCTCGTCATCGACGGCGAGGAGATCATCGTCGACCCCAACACCTGGCTGGGCAGTCGCGACCGGTCCTGGGGCATCCGCCCGATCGGCGAGGCCGAGCCCGCTGGCCGGCCCGCCGACCCGCCCTTCGAGGGCATGTGGTGGCTCTACATACCCATGGCCTTCGACGATTTCGCCATCGTGCTGATCATTCAGGAGGAGCCCAACGGGTTCCGCTCGCTCAACGACTGCACGCGTATCTGGCGCGACGGCCGCGTCGAGCAGCTGGGCTGGCCCCGAGTCAAGATCCACTACCGCTCCGGTACCCGCATCCCGACCGGCGCGACGATCGACGCCACCACCCCGGACGGGACCCCGGTCCACTTCGATGTGGAATCCAAGCTGCCGGTGCCCATTCACGTCGGCGGCGGTTATGGCGGTGACTCCGACTGGATCCACGGCACCTGGAAAGGCGAAAAGTTCGCCGAACGGGTGACGTACGACATGACCGACCCGGCCATCGTCGGCCGCGCGGGGTTCGGCGTGATCGACCATGTCGGCCGCGCGGTCTGCCGCGACGGCGACGGCGAGCCGGTCGAGGGCTGGGGCCTCTACGAGCACGGCGCGCTGGGCCGGCACGACCCGTCCGGATTCGCCGATTGGCTGACGGTCGCGCCGTAGTTCAGCGGCGGTAGGCTGCGCCGGGGTGATCGTCGGGCAGCAGCGGCGCGGCGCCGCCGAGCCGCTGGCGCAGCGTGCGACGCGGCACGTCGTCGGGCACCCGTCCCCGGCGGCGCAGCTCGGGGACAACGAACTTGGCGAAATCGACGAAGGTGCCCGGGGTCGTCACGTAGGCCAGATTGAACCCGTCGACGTCGGCCTCGGCGACCCACCGCTCGAGTTCGTCGGCCACCTCGGTCGGCGAACCCACCAGCACCGGGCCGCGGCCGCCGATCCCGATCTCGTCGGCCAGCTCGGCCACCGTCCAGGCTCGGTCCGGCGCGGCGGTGGTAAACGAGGCCAGCGCCGAGCGGTTGGCGTCGGTCTCGACGTATTTCAGCGGTTCGTCGGGGTCGAGCTCGGCCAGGTCGACGCCGGTCCAGCCGCCGAACAGGGCGAGCGCGCCGGCGGGGCTGACGAACCGCCGGTATTCACCCAGCTTGGCGACGGCCTCGTCGTGGGTCTCGGCGACCACCGGGGTCACCATGGTGAACACCTTGATCGAGCGTGGATCGCGGCCCAGCGCGGCGGCGGCGGTCCGCAACGCCCGCACCGGACCGCGCACGATCTGCGGTGTCGGGCCCGAGACGAAGACCGCCTCGGCGTGGGCCGCCGCGAACCGCACACCCCGCGGCGAGGCTCCGGCCTGGAACAACACCGGGGTGCGTTGCGGCGACGGCTCGCACAGGAACGGACCGGGCACCGAGAAATAGCGGCCCTTGTGCTCGATGTCGTGCACCTTGGTCGGGTCGGTGAACACGCCCCGCTCCGCGTCGCGCACCACGGCGTCGGCCTCCCACGACCCTTCCCACAGCTTGTAGCAGACCTCGAGGTACTCGTCGGCGATCTCGTAACGCTGGTCGTGCGGGATCTGCGCGTCCAGGCCCAAATTTTTTGCGGCGCTGTCCAAATACGATGTGACGATGTTCCACGCCACCCGGCCACCGGTCAGGTGGTCGAGGGTCGAGAGCCGGCGGGCCAACACGTAGGGCTGCTCGTAGGTCAGCGACAGGGTGATTCCGAAGCCGAGGCTCTCGGTCACCGCCGCCATCGCCGAGACCGCGGCGGTCGGGTCGTTGACCGGAAATTGGGCGGCGTCGACGACCGCGGCGTCGCGCGAGCCCCCGTACACGTCATAGGCCCCGAGCACGTCGGCGAGAAACAACGCGTCGAACCCACCGGTCTCCAGGATGCGGGCGAGCTCGGTCCAATAGCCCAGTTCCCGGTAGCGGTAACCCAGATCGTCGGGATGGCGCCACAGCCCCGCGGACTGATGCCCGACACAGGCCATGTCGAAGGCGTTCAGAAAGATCCTGCGCGGCGTATTCACCCGATGTAATCCTCACGCGTCTCGGGCGCTGAGTACGCGGCGGCGACGGTGACCGCCGCCAGCACCGCGAAGTATGCCACGATCAGCCAGGGCCGTCCGCCGCCGAGCACCAACAACGACGCGGCGATCAACGGCGCGAACCCTCCCGACAGCACGGCACCGATCTGATAGCCCAGCGACGCGCCGCTGTAGCGCACCCGGGTGCCGAAGAGTTCGGCGAACCAGGCCGCCTGCGGGCCATACATCGCGTCGTGAACGACGTTGACACCGAACACGATTGCCAGTATGACCCATAGCGCCGACCCGGTGCCGGCAGCCACGAAGAACAACAACAGGGCCACGACTCCAGCCAGCGCGCCGAACAGATACGGCGGCCGCCGCCCCACCCGGTCCGACATCAGCGCCCAGCCCGGCGTGCTGAGCAACCCGAGGGCCGAGGAGACCAGCACCGCGATCAGGCCCACCGCGCTGCCCTTACCGAATGAATCCTGAAGATAGGTAATCGAATACGTCGTCAACAAGACGAAAAGCCCGATTTGTGACAGCCGCAAGCCGGTGGTGATGACCACGTTGCGCGAGTCCTTGCGCAAGACCTCCACTATCGGCAGCCGGGCCAGCTCGTCGCGCCGCTTGAGCCGCTCGAAGATTTCCGCGTCGGTCAGCTTCAGCCGGACGAACAGACCGATGCCCACCAGGAAAACGCTGAGCAGGAACGGGATTCGCCATCCGTATGCCAAAAAGCCCGGACCGGTGGCCTTTCGCGTGAGGAAGAATACCGAGGTCGCCAGCAGCATGCCGGCCGGCGAGCCCAACTGGGTGAAGCTGCCGAACAATCCGCGACGATCGGGCGGCGCGTGCTCCACCGACAGCACGGCCGAACCGCCCCATTCGGCGCCCACGGCCGGGCCCTGCACCACACGCAGGGTCGCCAGCAGGGCAGGCGCGAGCAGCCCGGCTTCGGCGTATGTCGGCAGCGCTCCGATCGTGGTGGTGACCAGACCCATCACCACCAGCGCGCCCACCAAAACCGTTTTGCGGCCCAACCGGTCGCCAAAATGCCCCGACAACACCGCACCGAGGGGCCGGGCCCCGAATCCGGCGGCGTAGGTGGCGAAGGAGGCCAATGTTCCCGCCGTCGGTGAGATATTCGGGAAGAAAAGCGGTTTGAAGACCAACGCCGATGCGGTCGCGTACAGGTAGAAGTCATACCACTCGATGGTGGTGCCGATCATGCTGCCCAGGGCCACGGTGCGCAGGTTCGACGCGGTGCCGGCAAATGGGGCTGAACTGGCAGGACTGGCGGCCGGACTGGTGACGGGACTTTCGGAAAGCACGTGGCGGCAGCGTAATCAACATAGCGAGGTCGGCATATGTTTGCCATCGCCGTGAGGCTAACGCCCGGCATTCAGCTTGGCAGAAATTGCCGTGAAAAGCGGAAAAATGCGGTTCACTGGACCGCGTGTCGAATCCGCCGCGAATTGTCGACGTTGTCGTGGTCGGTGCCGGCTTCGCCGGACTCGCTGCGGCGCGCGAGCTGACCCAGCAAGGCCATGATGTCGCGGTTTTCGAGGGTCGCGACCGGGTGGGCGGACGTTCGCTGACCGGCAGCGTCGCCGGATTGCCGGCCGATCTGGGCGGCACGTTCGTCGGGCCTACCCAAGACGCCGTACTGACGATGGCCGCCGAGCTCGACGTCCCGACCACCCCGACCCATCACGACGGCAAAAATCTGATTCATTGGCGCGGGTGGACGCACGCGTACCACGGCACCATCCCCAAGCTTTCGCTGACCGGCCTGCTGGACATCGGTCGGCTGCGCTGGCAATTCGACCGGATCGCGCGCAGCATCCCGCTAGCGGCGCCGTGGGACGCCCGCCGCGCGTATGAACTCGACGGCCTGTCGCTCGGCGGCTGGTTGCGCTCGGTGCGCGCGACCGCTTCCTCGCAGGACCTGTTGGCGATCGTGGCGCGGGTGACCTGGGGATGTGAACCCGACGACGTGTCGATGCTGCACGCCGCCCGCTACGCGCATGCGGCCGGCGGCCTGGACCGGCTGCTGGACGTCGAGGACGGCGCCCAACAGGATCGGTTCGCCGGTGGCACCCAACAGATCGCCGAGGCGGCGGCCGCCGAACTGGGCGGCCGGGTGGTGCTCAACGCACCGGTGCGGCGGATCGAGCGCCACGGCGCGGGCGTCACCGTCACCACCGACCTCGCCGAAACCGAGGCCGGATTCGTCATCGTCGCCATCCCGCCGGCCCACCGCGCCGCCATCGAGTTCACTCCCCCGCTGCCCGCCGAGTACGAGCAGCTCGCCCGGCATTGGCCGCAGGGCCGGCTCAGCAAGGCCTACGCCGCCTACTCCACGCCGTTCTGGCGGACCAACGGGTTTTCCGGCCAGGCGCTGTCCGACGAGGGCCCGGTCTTCATCACGTTCGACGTGAGTCCGCACCCCGACGGACCGGGCATCCTGATGGGTTTTGTCGACGGCCGCTCGTTCGACGCGCTACCCGGCGATCAGCGCCGCCGCGACGCGCTGCGCTGCTTCGCAACGCTTTTCGGCGACGAAGCGCTCAAGCCCCTGGACTACATCGATCATCGTTGGGGCGCAGAGGAATTCGCGCCGGGCGGCCCCACCGCCGCGGTGCCACCGGGGTCGTGGACGCGGTTCGGGCCGTGGTTGCGGGAACCGGTCGGGCCGATTCACTGGGCCGGCACCGAAACCGCCGACGAGTGGACCGGTTTCCTCGACGGGGCGATCCGCTCCGGGCAGCGCGCGGCCGCCGAAATCACCGCCCTGCTATGAGCTGATTCGGCGGGTGGCCGCGGTGCGGATCGCCGTTTCAGCGAGCGCGCGCAGCTGGCGGTTCACCTCTCGCGGGTGTTCCAGCATCGAGCAGTGCCCGCCGGGCAGTTCCACCAGGCCGATCAGGTTGGGCACGGTGCGCGCGATCCTGCGGGATTGGCTGATCGGGGTGAGCCGGTCGCGCTCGCTGCCGATGACCAACGTCGGGACGGTCAACCCGTCCAGGTTCAGATAGCGAGAGCCCAGCGACGCGACCAGCGCCCGCGCGCAGCCGGCCCGTCCCGCCGGCGAGGTGTTCTCGAAGAGCTCGTAGACGAGCCTGGCGATGCGCGGATCGGCGTCTCGTCCGGTGGCCAGCATCGCCACCATATAGCGGCTCGGGATTCGGGCGGCACCGGGCACCGCGAACCCACAAAACGTGTTGATCAGGGCGCGCCCGGCCAGAACCCGGGCAGGCGACAACCCGTAGGGCACCGGCAACAGCTGTACCTTGCGGATCAGATCGCCGGTGGTGGTGTTGATCAGCGCGACCACATCCGCGCGGCGGGGAACCTTGTGGCGGTAGCGCTGCGACCACGCCGCGATGGTGATACCGCCCATCGAGTGGCCGGCCACCACGGCGCGTTGGTGCGGCGCCAAGGTCGCATCCAGCACTGAATCCAGATCGGACGCAAGGTGATTGAGGCTGTAGTTGTTGGCTCGGGGCAAGTCACTGCGGCCGTGACCCCGATGGTCGAAGACGATCACCCGGTAGTCGTTGGACAGGTCGGCGATCTGATACGCCCACGCGCGGATGGCGCAGGTGATGCCGTGCGCCAAGACGATCGGGTAACCGTCGGGCGGCCCGAACACCTCCGCGTGCAACCGGGTGCCGTCGGCCGCCCGTACCGTGACGGTCTCACTCGGCGGCAGCTGCTCGGGGAACGGGTCAATCGGGCGGGTCGATCGTCGAGGACTCATCACCGCTCCCCCCTCCACGCGGCGCCGTTGCCGCAGCTAAGGATGCGAGGATTTTATCCCTGAGGTCGGCGTGCTTTTGGCAAATCCGGCAAACGATTCTTATATGCCGCTTAAACTCGTGTCGGGGTTGTTGCGCCGGGCGTTCTTCGCTGCCGCGACCGGCGGGGCCATCAAGAGGGTGCGGTTTGTTGCCGCAGCGTGGTGTGCGGGCTTTGCCCATAGGTCTGCCGATAGAGCACCGCGAACCGTCCGGTGTGCGCGAACCCCCACCGCTGGGCGATTTCGGTGACCGTCGAAGCGGGGTATGTCGCCGTCATCAGCTCTTGATGGGCGCGGCTGAGCCGGACACGACGCATGTATTCGGTCGGTGTCGTGTCGAGCTGTCGGCGGAAGAGGTACTGCACCGCCCTGGGCGTCAGGTGCACCGCCGCCGCGACCTCATTGATGCCGATGTCTTCAACGGTGTGGCGGTGAATGAAGGACACCGCCTCCTTGAGGGCTTCGGGCATGGCCAGATCGCTGGCCGGGTCATGCTCGGTGAGGTTGGACGGGTAGCACTCGAGCAGCGCACCGGCCAGCAGGCTGGCCATACCCGCCGCGATCAGCGGCTGCTGGGCGGTATCGGCGCAGGCCAACGTCGTTACCGCGTAGTCCAGCGCCCGGTGCCACGCCCGCACGGCGGCACGGGAACGGGGACGCCAATTCACGAACTGGGTCTGCTGCCCCAGCGACGCATGCCAATCCGCGGCGACTCTCTGTAGCACGTCCTCCTCGATGGTGATCACATCGAAACCTGCACAGCTGCAGTGCATTACGCAAGACATCCCGTGGGCGACAAGGATAGGGAAGTCCGTGGTCGCCAGCGGACCGCCCGCGACGCTCAAAGATCCCGCACGCGGCTGGATCACCAGGATGGTTTCAGACGCCGGCACCTCGAGGGTCGAACGACCTTGGATCATCACCTCATCCACCGTCAACCAGCCGGCATCACTGCGCCGATGTGACATCCCGGCGTGAGTGGTGAGCCCGGAGATTCGCCATCCCGGTTGATACGCATCGGCGAAGAACCGCCGCGCGGCATGCCCATCGGCAGTGCGAAACTGCTTGTATTGCACCGCGGCCGGATGGAGGGCCGGTTCGGCGTCACGGCCAAGCATCGGACGCGCGGGGCAGTAATCGGCCCCGGTCTGTTCCGTCGGGTCACCGGCGTTCCCCCCGGCCAGTTTGGCAGGCTTGCTGCCGGCTCCGCTCGTCACGATGGTCATGGCCGGCCTGGATGAAACAACTCGAGCGCCCGCATCATTGCCTCACCGCACCGTGGATGGCGCACCCGCCGGTGTCCGATCTGGTGAACCGAGGCTTGCGTAGATATTCAACGCGTCGAGCGCAATCCGCTGCCACGCGAAACGCGACGCCGCGCGGCTGCGGCCCGCCGAACCCATGCTTTCGGACTGAAACCGATGGCCGAGAAGCCTTCTCGCCGCCGCGGCCAACGCGGCGGGATTCTCCGGGGCCACCACCAGACCGGTGATCTCGTCGAGCACGACGTCGGCCAGTACTCCCACGCTGGCCGCGACCACCGCCACCCCGCAGGACATGCCCTGCAACACGGTGGTGGCCCGGGGTGGTTGCCGGGGAGTGCACGCAGCCAGGTCTGCGGACCGGATCAACATGGGCAGTTCGTCATCCGGGACCCGGCCGGCAAAGCGCACGCGATCGGCCACTCCCAGCTCCGACGCGAGACGTTGCAGCACTGCGCGCGCGTCGTTGTGGCTGCCGTTGGTGGCGTCGCTTTCCACGATCACCAATTCGGCACCGCGCACCTTAGGCAGAGCGCGGATGATGATATCAATGCCGTTGTGCGACAACGGGTTCGGCGTCACGGCGAGAATGCGTTGCAGCCCGTTGCGCGGGGCTGTCGGACCCGTCGAAGTGTAGCGCTCGGCGTCCACACCGCAGGTCAGGGCCGACACCCGGGTCCGGCGGCGGCGCAGTCGGGCCAGCGCATCGACATCGTCGCTGCTTTCGCCGGTCACCCAGGTCGCGCTGCGCGACAGGAGCGGCTCGATGCGCTTCCGTTCGCTTTCCGCCCCGGCATGGCCGGGCGACGTCGCGGCCAACCCCAGAAACGTCTGCACGGTCGGGATTCGTCGACGGCGCGCGGCCAGTTGAGCGGCCAGGCCGCCCAGCCAGCCGTAGGCGTGCACGACGACGGGTGGCTCGGTCGTCCAGATTCGGTCCAAAGTGGCCGCCCACTGCCCCACATAGGGCAGCACGTCGACCGGTGATGTCGCCCCGCGCGGACCGACGGGAATCGAGACGCGGTGGTAATCGGCCTCGGCGGACGCCTGCGCGGACCGCCGACTGGCTCGTCGCAGGCAGAGCGTGGCATCGTGTCCCTGGGCTCCCAGCGCGGCGCACAGTTGTTCCGGGTCCTCCCCGGCGACGTCATCGCCGCTGACAATTGCGACCCTCAACTGCGATTCCCTCCGCGCCACCCGCTTTTGCACAACATCAAGTGGCATACCCGGGCCCGAAAATCGCGAAACGGCCGCGAGAGCCTCTTCGCATCGTGGCCCGAACTTCGCCTGCTGGCCGGTGGCTGGCCCACGACCTCCATCAGCGAGCACCTGCAGGCGAATGTGCGTTCGGCGCCTCAGGTGCAGGGAAAGGCCAAAATGCAGGCACCTCAACACGTTTCGTTCTCCGAGCGTAACGGTATAACCCGCCGAATCCGCGCGAAGCCCGCGTACAGCGCATCGGGGCTTCGAAAGCCGTCAAAACTGGTTTTCTCGCCCGATCAGTGCCCAGACCGTTTTGCCCGACGACGTCGGGACCGCACCCCGCACCCGGGACAGCGCGGCGACGATGGCCAGCCCGGAGACGAGGTCGGCCCCCGAGTCGGCATCCTCATGCCGACCGGGCAGGTGAGAACTGTTGTCCTCGACCGCGACGGTGACGGTGTCCCGGTAGCTCTCGACAATCAACGCCGGCGCGCTCTGGGTGTGGTCGAGAACATTTTCGATGAAGACGGTGGCCAACGTGGCAGCCACCGGGATCGCCCCATCGATCTCCCACTGGGTGAGCCATTCGGCGATCAAACCGCGCGCGATTTCCAGGCTGCTGATGTTTCGCGCAAGGCTGGCGCGCGCCCGCCGCCGGACGAGGAGGGACCGGCTCGCCGCGGCGTCCACGGCGGGCTCCAGCGCTGCATGTATCGGAACATTCGGGAGACGCCGGCCGCCCTGATTGTGCGCCGCACCTCCGGCGACGCGCACACCAGCAGGATCGGCACATCGGGCCACACGCTGACGTGCCAACGAGCGCTGGTGAACACCGTCCAGGCCGACGCGGACGGCACCTGCAGACGGTTGACATCGACGATCACCGCGCGCGGCTCGTCGATCGCGGCTTTGATGATGACGTCGCGGACGGTCCGATAGGTGGAGCTGTCCAGCACGCCCTCGACGGTCAGGACCGGTAGCTCGGGGACGGTCTCCGGCTCCACCCGGGTAGCCGAACGATCATCATGCATCCGGCTTCACCCCGCTGCGCCGATGTCGGTCACCCGCGCCGACCTAGGCCATGTAAACCATCGCTTTCTACTACCCCAAACGAGGCTAAGTAATCGGCGTCCGTTCACTTGCTGCGCATCCGTGTCGTTTGCCCCGGTTGCCCGGTGGTAACCCCAACGTGGAAAGGAGGCGACCTATGGCCACCGACCAGAATCCCAAGCAACGCGATCTGGAGCCGGCCCGGTTCCGCCGCGACACCGGATACCTGACCACGCAGCAGGGCGTCCGCGTCGACCACACCGACGACTCGCTGAGGGTCGGCGAGCGGGGTCCGACGCTGTTGGAGGACTTTCACGCCCGGGAGAAGATCACCCACTTCGACCACGAGCGCATTCCCGAACGCGTGGTGCACGCGCGCGGCGCCGGCGCCTATGGCTATTTCGAACCGTACGACGACTGGCTGGCCGACTACACCGCGGCCAAATTCCTGACCGGCCCGGGCGTCCAGACGCCGGTGTTCGTCCGGTTCTCCACGGTGGCCGGGTCACGCGGATCGGCCGACACGGTGCGCGACGTGCGCGGCTTCGCCACCAAGTTCTATACCGAACAAGGCAATTACGACCTGGTGGGCAACAACTTCCCGGTGTTCTTCATCCAGGACGGCATCAAGTTCCCCGACTTCGTGCACGCGGTGAAACCCGAGCCGCACAACGAGATTCCGCAGGCGCAGTCGGCGCACGACACGCTGTGGGACTTCGTGGCACTGCAACCCGAAACCCTGCACACCATCATGTGGCTGATGTCGGACCGGGCGTTGCCGCGCAGCTACCGCATGATGCAAGGCTTCGGCGTGCACACCTTCCGGCTGGTAAACAGCAGCGGCGACGGAACTTTCGTCAAGTTTCACTGGAAGCCGCGCCTCGGTGTGCACTCACTGATCTGGGACGAGTGCCAGAAGATCGCCGGCAAGGATCCCGATTACAACCGTCGCGACCTGTGGGAGGCGATCGAGTCCGGCCAGTACCCGGAGTGGGAGCTGGGCGTGCAGCTCGTCGCCGAGGCGGACGAGTTCAAGTTCGATTTCGATCTGCTGGACGCGACGAAGATCATTCCGGAGGAGCAGGTTCCGGTTCGGCCGGTGGGCAAGATGGTGCTGAACCGCAACCCGGACAACTTCTTTGCCGAGACCGAGCAGGTGGCGTTCCACACGGCGAACGTGGTGCCCGGCATCGATTTCACCAACGATCCGCTGCTGCAATTCCGCAACTTCTCCTACCTGGACACCCAGCTGATCCGGCTGGGCGGCCCCAACTTCGTGCAGCTGCCCATCAACCGGCCGGTGGCGCAGGTGCGGACCAATCAGCACGACGGCTACGGACAGCATGCGATCCCGCAGGGCCGTTCGAGCTACTTCAGGAACAGCGTCGGCGGCGGCTGCCCGGCGCTGGCCGACGAGAACGTCTTCCGCCACTACACCGAGCGAGTGGACGGCCAGACGATGCGTAAGCGCGCCAAGTCCTTTGAAAACCACTACAGCCAGGCGCGAATGTTCTGGCACAGCATGTCGCCAATCGAAGCCGAACACATCGTGGCGGCGTTCGCATTTGAACTCGGCAAGGTCGAAATGCCCGAGATCCGTTCGGCCGTCGTGGGTCAGCTCGCCCGGGTGGACGGCGGGCTGGCCGCACAGGTGGCGGCCAAGTTGGGCCTCCCCGAACCGCCCGAGGAGCCGGTCGACGAGAATGTGGCCGCGTCACCGGCGCTGTCCCAGATCGGTGTCAGCGACACCATCGCCTCGCGCAAGATCGCGGTGCTGGCCGCCGACGGCGTCGACGTGGTGGGAACGCAGCGCTTCATCGAGCAGATGGGCGAACGCGGCGCGGTGGTCGAGGTATTAGCGCCGGTGGCCGGCGGCACGCTGGAGGGCGGGTCCGGCGGCGAGCTTGCGGTCGACCGATCGTTCACCACCATGGCGTCGGTGCTCTACGACGCCGTTGTGGTGGCCTGCGGGCCGCGGTCGGTATCGACGCTGTCCGACGACGGCTACGCCGTGCACTTCGTGACCGAGGCGTACAAGCACCTGAAGCCGATCGGCGCCTATGGGGCAGGCGTTGAGCTGCTGCGCACCGCCCGCATCGCCAATCGGCTGGCCGAGGACACCGACGTTCTCAACGAACAGTCGGTCATCACCACCAAAGCGGCCGCCGACGAGCTGCCCGACCGCTTCGCGGAGGAATTCGCCGCCGCACTGGCGCGACACCGCTGCTGGGACCGGCGCACGGATCCGGTGCCGGCCTGAAAAGGTTTTTGAATCGGCCGAGGCGGGCACTACTGACGAGGATGCCTCGCCGTGGACAGGAGGAGAGATCATGCCGCGTTCGTCTATCAAAAACGAAAAGATGTATCAGGACTTGCGCAAGAAGGGCGATTCCAAGGAGAAGGCCGCGCGCGTCTCGAACGCCGCCGCCGGACAGGGCAAGCCGAAGGTGTCCCGCAAGGGGGGCAGGTCGGGCTCCTATCGGGATTGGACGGTGCCGGAACTCAAGAAGCGTGCGAAAGAGCTTGGCATGTCCCGCTATTCGAGCCTGAGCAAAGACAAACTGGTCGCCAAACTGCGTAATCACTGACCCGTCAGGCCGAGTCGCTCGACCAGCACCAGAAAAGCGACGGCGTAGTCGTTGTCGGCGGTCTGCGCCCGAATGGCTTCCCAGTCCAGGCGTTCGCGCACCGCGCGGACCGCGGGCAGTAATCTGGCGAAATCACAGTGGTGCTCGCCCAGGGAACGCAGCTGCTGGACCAGCACCATGGTGGGAGGCAACACCGGCATGCGGATCGCCAGCACGTCGCGTTGTTCGGCCCGCTCCAGCGTGTCCGCGTCAACGGGCACGCCATTGATGCGATGCAGGATGTCCACCAGCACGCCGCCGGTGCGGGCCTTGAACAGCCAATCCTCCGGCGGGCGTTCGATGACGAACCCGGCGTCGGCCAAGGCGGTGACGGCCGCGTCCACGTCGGACTCGCTAACCACCAGGTCCACATCGTGGCTGGGTTCCGGTGCGCCGTAAGCCCATAGCGCGTAGCTGCCGGCCAATGCGAAGCGTGGTCCGCGACCCTTGAGCGCCGACGCCGCGCCCCGCAGCGCATCTCGCAAGGGCGTCGCGCAGGCGGAGCCATCGGTCTGGGCGTCGGTGGCGGCCATGGTGTTTAGGTCATACCCGGCGAGCGGGCGGGGCAACCTGGTGCGGTGCTAAAGCCGTTTAACTCGCGGCCAATTGGGAAATCTTGGGGTTATGTCAACCGCCGTGCCATGCGCATATGACGCTGCAGCCATCGTGATTCCCGTCCACAACGAACGAGCCAAGCTGCCTGCGTGTCTGCGCGCGGTGCTGACCGCCGCCCTGTGCGCGTCGATCCCGGTGCACATCGTAGTGGTCCTCGACGCTTGCGATGACGGCAGCGAGGAGCTGGCCGGCGAATACGGGCCCGATGTGCATTTCATCGAGGTCGGCGTGCACAACCTCGGCACGGCCAGGGCCGTCGGGTTCGGTTACGCGCGCTCCCTCTTGAGAGACGGAGCCAGATGCTGGTTCGCCACCACCGACGCCGACAGCCGGGTAGACCCACGCTGGCTGGCTCATCAGCTGAAGTCCGGCGCGGACATAGTGGTGGGCGTCGTGCGGTACTACGAAGCCGGCCCCGGTCGCCCGGAAAGCCGCCACGAGTTCGTCGATGGCGACATGGGCTTCGACGCGCGGGCATATTGGCATGTCGGCGGCTTTCGGACCCTGCCGACCGGCGAGAAAGCCGACCTAATCGAGCGGTTTGAAGCCGCGGGACACCGCATTCATCGTCACACCGAACTGTCTGTGATCACACCGGCGCGGACCGAGGCTCGGGTCCTTGACGGATTCGCCCACCTCGGGCAGTTGGGGAGATCGGCGGCGGGTGATTGCGCATGACGGCGGGGCTGGTTGAGCACTGGCTGGAGTCCGGACGACTCGAGTTACCCTTTCCCGCCTCCGGTCGCACCGCCGAACGCTGGGAACGCCTGGCGCGGCTGGCCGAGGAGAACATCGTGGCGGCCAGGATCGCCGAAGCCCACGTTGACGCGGTGGCGATCCTTCACGAGCTGGGCGGCAAGCCACCCGAACCGGGTCAGCTATGGGGCGTGTGGACGGCCGAAGCCCCGGACGCCGCGCTGACGGCCACCGGCGCCGACGGCGCCTTCACCCTGAGCGGCACCAAGGTGTGGTGCGCCGGCGCGGGGTTCTGCACCCATGCACTGGTGACCGCGCGACTGGCGGACGGGACCCGCGGCCTGTTCGCGGTCGCCGCCACCGACCCGACGGTCAAGGCGTTGCCCAGCACGTGGTGGAACGCCGGAATGGCGGGCAGTGACACCAGGCCGGTGCAGTTCACCAATGCTCAAGCCGTCGCCGTGGGCGACCCGGGGGCCTACCTGAGCCGGCCCGGCTTCTGGCACGGCGCCATCGGTGTCGCCGCCTGTTGGCTGGGTGGCGCGCGCCGGGTCGCGGACCCGCTGTACCGGTGCGCCGCAAGCCAATCCGCCGACGCGTATTCACTGGCGCACCTGGGTGCCGTGGACGCCGCGCTGGCCGCCGGTGACGCGATCCTGGCCGCAGCGGCGAGTCAGGTCGATGACGACCCGTTCGACCGGGCCGGCACCGCGCAATTGTTGGCCCGCCGCGTGCGCACGGTGGTGGAACACGCGGTCGACGAAGCCATCACCCGCACCGGGCGTGCGCTGGGCCCCGGCCCACTGTGCCAGGATGGCCGGCACGCGCAACGGGTCGCCGATCTGAGCATCTACATCCGCCAAAGCCACGCGGAGCGAGACCTTGCCGAGCTCGGGCGGCTGGCGGGCCGGCAGCCGACGAGGCACCCATGAAGACCCTGCCGGCGGGCAACTGCACCAGGTTCGCGGTCAAGCCCCTGACGCACAGCGGCACTCCAGCGCCGTTGTGGCTGGCCGCATTTGCGGAGCGACCCCTGCCGGCGCTGGATCTGACCGAGTGCAAGAACCTGGTGGTCGTGGCCCCTCACCCCGATGACGAAACTCTGGGTCTGGGTGCCATGATCACCCAGCTGGCCGCGGCCGGGGCGCGAATTCGAGTGGTCTGCGCCAGCGATGGCGGTGCCGCACGCCCCGGCGCGTCGGGCTCGGAGCGGCTTCGCATGGAAACCATCCTTCGATACGAATCACGCAGGGCAACACACCTTTTGAACGTCCCTCCCCCAGTGTCGCTGGGCTTACCCGCCGGCGAGCTGACAATCCACGAGGACCAGCTGACCGAAAAGCTCACCGGGATCCTCGAAGCCGCCGGGCCCGCGGCCTGGTGCGCGGCCACCTGGCGGGGCGACGGAGATCCCGATCACGAAGCCGTTGGCCGTGCGGCCTCGGCCGCATGCGAGCGCACCGCAGCCACGCTGCTGGAATATCCGATCTGGATGTGGCACTGGGCAATTCCAGCCGATTCGGCGGTGCCATGGGACCGGGCCTACTCGGTGCACACGCCCGGCTGGGCGATGCAGCGCAAACGGCGCGCCGCGCAATGCTACCGTAGCCAATTCGCTTCCAGCACAGGCCACTCAGCGCCCATATTGCCGGGCTTCGTTCTTTCGCGACTGCTCACGGTGGGCGAAGTCGTATTCCGGTGACCGCATCGCCCGGTGACCGAGTACCGCGAAAGTGGGTAGCTGAAGGCCTATGCGCGTGGCGACATTCAACATCCTGCACGGTCGCACCGTCGGCGACGGCGTGGTGGTCGACCGGCTGCGTGACTGCGTGCGGCGCCTCGACCCCGACGTGCTGAGCCTGCAAGAGGTCGACTGCGATCAGCCTCGGTCGGAGCGCGCCGACCTGACAGCCGCGGCGGCTGAAGCCATGGGAGCGGTCGAACACCGGTTCGTGGCGGCCATTTCCGGCACACCGGGGGCGACCTGGATGGCCGCCACCGGCCGCGAACAGCCGGGTACCTCGGCCTACGGGATTGCGCTGCTGTCCCGATACCCGGTGACCAGCTGGCAGGTGCTGCGCTTGCCGCGGATTCCCATACGGTTTCCCATGTACCTGCCCGGTCCCAATAAGGTGATGGTCGTCGACGAGGAGCCGCGGGCGGCGGTCATCGCGCAGTTGCACACCCCGATTGGCGGGCTGACGGTGGCCAACACGCACCTGTCGTTCGTTCCGGGATGGAATCGGCGCCAGCTGCGGCGGCTCATTCGAGACCTGCGCGGTTTCCCGGGTCCGCGGCTGTTGACCGGCGACCTGAACATGACTCCCAAGACGGTGCACCGCTGGTCCGGCATGCGGGCGCTGGCCACGGCGCACACGTTCCCCTCGGAGGGGCCCAACCGTCAGCTCGACCACATCTTGACCGACGATCCCCGGCTGCGCGGCGGCGCCGTCAAGGCAGACCCGATGACCATTTCCGACCACCGTCCGCTGGTGGTGGATCTGGACCGGGACTGAACCCGTTCAGTCTGCCTGAGCGCCAACCGATCTCATCGCCGCCAGCACCCGCTCGACGTCTGCCGTGCTGGGCATCGCGTCGGTGACCCCGATGATGGCCACTCCAACGTCGGCGTGGCCGATCCCGAGGCGGCCGGGTGTGAGCAGCTTGCGGGCGATGGCGGTGACTTCGTCGTCGGTCACCCGCCGTGGCAATAAAGCCAACAGCGGTGCGTAGCCGACCTCGGGCGCGCCCCTGGGGCAGCCCGCCCGCAAAAACGCGAGCGCGCCCGCCACCCGCTGTCCCAGACTCATCTGTCACCCCGCTCCTCCGCACGCCGCCCGCCAAAAGCAGTCAAGCTCCGGAGTAGCCCGGCGGGACGGCTTGAAACCGTCGATCGGCGATCGATGCCGTCGGTATACCTCACGCGCGCAAGGGGCCCGGCCCGACGATCGGACCCGGCCCCTTGCGAAAACCCTATTGGTTCTTCTTCTGGCGCTCTTCGGCAGCGTCCGCGCCGGCCCTTGCCGATTCGGCTTCGGCTTCCTTCTTGCCCGCATCGCGTTGGGCGTCGGCCTTATCTTGCTGGGCCTGGCCCTCTTCGGTCAGGTCGTCGCGGCCGAGTACCGTCCCACCGACCTCCTTGGCCTTGCCTTTTACGCCTTCGACGGTGCCCTTGACCGCTTCTTGCGGGCCGCTGTTCTGGTCGCCCATGGGTCGACCTCCTTTCTTGGTGTCTGGGGTGGTTTCTGGACGTGCGCTCGATGGCGGCTAGGGCGTTCCCGCCGCGCGGGGCATCAAACGCCGGGCCACGCGTCGAGCCTGGACAGGCACCGCGGTGTGTGCGATCACTCACTCGGTATCTGCGCCCCAAGCTCACACGTAGGCTCGCTAAAACGGCCGGTTTGAGCCGGGTATTACTGGGTAGTGTTCGACGACGAACGCCGGGGGGTGAGGTTTCAGTGACGACGACCATCGCCGTGATCGGAGCGACCGGCACAGCAGGGAGGCGTGTTGTCGCCCGGTTGAGGGCGCGCGACGTCGCAGTGGTCGAGATTTCGCGTGAGCACGGCGTCGATCTGTTCAACGGAGCGGACCTTTCGCAGGCGCTCAAGGGAGTCGACGTCGTCATCGACGTGTCCAACCCGGTGCCACCCGACGGGCGGTCCGACATCGGCCAGACCCTTGCCACCGCCTCCCACAACCTGGTGGGCGCGTGCGCCACGCAGGAAGTGCAGCGTTTGGTGGTGTCGACGATCGCGGGAATCGAAGACCCGGTATTCGACGGCTTCGCCTACTACGAGGCCAAACGGCGGGCGAAAAACATCCTGCTCGACGGCCCGGTGCCGACCTCGATCGTCAAGTCGACCCATTGGTACGAGTTCGCCACCAATCACGACGCGGTGAGCTGTGACGACCACGAGGTGGTCGTCGAGGACTGGCTGATTCAGCCCATCGCGGCCGATACCGTCGCCGACGTGCTGGTCGAGGCCGCCCTGAGTCAGACGCACATGCCGCGCACCATCACCGGGCCGGACCCCATCCGGTTGCCGGAGCTGACATCGAAACTGCTTAGCCAGCAAGGTGATCCCCGGCAGGTTCGCGTGGTGGAGCCGGCGGTCGCCGCGCTGGGCGCCGGGGCGTTGCTGGCTTGCGATCGCGCGGTGGTCGTCGGCCCCGACGTCGACACCTGGTTGCACACCTTGGCGCCGCCCAGCACCGACGGCCACGTAGATGGCGACGGAAAGCCCGGCTTCAGATAACGGGCTTCGATAACGGGCTTCAGATAACGATTGCGTCACGATCCCGATGACGATTCCTTAAGAAACGGCCCCGTTTCTTAGAAATTGGTGGATCGTTTGATCGTTCACTTAGCAAATGACCCCTGAAGTGGTCTCGACGGCCCAGGCGTTCGTTGTCGGCGAACGCCTCCACTTTTTGCCTCCGCTACTTTGGATTTCGAGGATCGGGAGCCTCTTTTAGAGAAAATCACTTCGCTTTCGAAGGACATCACACATCATGAAAATCAGCAGCATTGTCGCGCGCCGGAAAGTGGCCGGATTCAGTGCCGGCTGCCTGCTCGCCGGAATGGCCGCGGGCATCGTCGGCGCACCATCGGCGGCGGCAGCACCCGACTGCAGTCCCGGCGGTGTGAACAACACCGTGTCCGCGGTACAGGGCTCGGCCGAGCAGTATCTGGCGGCGCACCCGGGCGCCAACCAGGTGGTGACTGCCGCCTACGGGCAGCCGCGGCCCCAGGCCGAGTCGAGCTTGCGCAGCTACTTCACCGGCCACCCGCAGGAATACAACGACCTGCGCGGCATCCTGGCGCCGATCGGCGACACCGAGCGGCAGTGCAATGTCACCGCCCTGCCGCCCTACCTCGAGTCGGCTTACCAGGAATTCATGGCCGGCTGATCGGAGTCCGAGACGACCCGCCACGACGTCGTGGCGGGTCGTTTGGATTTCGGCTGCGCTTTGCGAACCGTGTGAACAACTTCTCCGGCGGGTAATTGTGCAGTCAGCTACCAGGACTGGAGGACGACAATGCGGTTGCGCCGTAGCGTGCTGAGCAAGCCGGGAATCGCGCGCAAGCGTCGTGGCAAAGGCTTTGCGTACTACCAACCTGATGGCAAACCGCTCTCCGACCCCGAAACCTTGCAGCGCATCAAGGATCTGGTCATTCCACCGGCGTGGAGGAGCGTATGGATTTCGCCGTTCGACAACGGCCACATTCAGGCGGTGGGCGTCGACGCGGCCGGTCGCCGGCAGTACCTGTACCACTCCGCCTGGCAGCAGGAGCGTGCCGAGGAGAAATTCGACCGGGTGCTGGAACTGTCCACACGGCTGCCGGCCTGGCGCGCAGAGATTGCCAAAGATCTGACGCGACAGGGTCTGACCCGCAAGCGTGTCTTGGCGCTCGCGCTGCGGCTGCTGGATCGCGGCTACTTCCGTGCCGGCGGTGAACAGTACGCCGAGGAGAACGAGTCCTACGGCCTGTCCACCCTGTTGTGCGAGCATGTCGTGGTCCGGCGCGACGCCGTCGAGTTCGACTTCCCGGCCAAAAGCGGGGTCCGGCGCACCGTGGGAATCGAGGATCCCGAAGTGGTCCGCGCCGTGCGCGCCCTGATGCGCCGGCCCAACCGCACCGAACGACTGTTGGTGTGCCGCACCGCATCCGGGTGGATCGATGTGCGTGCCGATGATCTCAACGCCCGCTTCAAGGAGCTGGTGGGTGACGAGTACACCGTCAAAGACCTGCGAACCTGGCATGGGACGGTGCTCGCGGCCACGGCGTTCGCCGATGCCGACCCGGCGGTCTCGCAACGGGTCGCCAAGCGCGTGGAATCCGCGGTGATGAAAGAGGTGGCCGAGGAGCTGGGCAACACCCCGGCCGTGGCGCGCGGTTCCTACGTCGACCCCCGCGTCGTCGCCGGTTACGAGCAAGGGCTGACCATCGCCGCGGCGACGCGCCGCGCCGAACGCGCCCGTAAGCCGGACGTGGCGCAGGAGATCCTGGACAAGGCCACCCGCATGCTGATCCGGCGAGTCGCCAAGGGCAACAGCGTGTCAGGATCATCGCTGCCAAAGAGCGCCTGAGCAAAGACCGCGGGCTCGGCCGATCCTGACGGTGCGGCCGGGCAAACCGGTTCTCGTCCGGAGGTATTCGCCCCGTGTCCAAAGGTGTTCGCATCGTGGACACTGGGCCCGACCTTGACGCTGCCCGGGATGGGGACCGCTTTTCGGCCAAATCCGTTGTGCACCAACGATAGATGCAGCTACGCCGGCCCGTGAGCGCCCGACCACGCAAGAAACAGCGCCCGAAACGCCGTTTATCGGAGAAGTCACAGGGTATCTGGCTCGCCATGTTGGATGCAGGGCGAGCAAAGCGCATTCTCGTGTGGCATGTCCACGGATCGTGGGCGCAGGCCTTCGTCGCGGGCAGGCACCGGTATCTGATTCCGGTGGCCGCCGATGCCGGTGAGGACGGCATCGGGCTGGCCGGACGCTCGTGGCCCAACGCGCGGCAAATCGCACTCGAGGACCTGGCCGCCGAAGACATCGACGTGGTGGTGCTGCAACGCCCGCACGAAGCAGAACTCGTGGCCCGCTGGACTCACCGCCGCCCCGGCTTGGACCTGCCGGCGGTGTATGTCGAGCACAACGCGCCACGCGAGCGCGCCGCCCAGACCCGGCATCCCCTCGCCGAACGCCGCGACATTCCCCTGGTGCACGTCACCGACTTCAACCGGTTGATGTGGGACAACGGTCGCGCGCCGACGCGGGTCGTCGATCACGGCGTTGCCGATCCCGGCCAGTTGTACACCGGCGACATGCCGCGGGCGGCCACCATGATCAACGAGCCGGCACGACGCGGCCGTGTGGTCGGGGCCGACCTGTTGGAGCCGTTGTCGAAGTATGCCCAGATCGACGTGTGGGGCATCGGCACCGAGGGGATCTGCGTCAACCGCGGCGCGGTCACCGGTAGCGGCGACGTCGCCGCCCCGCAGCTGTGGCGTCAGATCGCCCGCCGCCGCGTGTACCTGCACACCGCCCGCTGGACCTCGCTCGGGCTGTCCCTGATCGAGGCGATGCTGCTGGGGATGCCGATCGTGGCCGTCGGCGCGACGATGGCGCCGTTCGTAATCCCCACCGAGGCAGGCGTTGTCAGCCCGGACCCGGTGGTGCTGGGTGAAGGGTTACGCGACTTCCTCGACGACCGGGCAACCGCGGCGGCCGCCGGCAAGGCGGCACGCGAATTCGCCACCGCCCGGTTCGGGCTCGGGCGCTTCCTCGCCGAGTGGGACCAACTGATCGAGGAACAGTGCAGCTGAAAAGGAAGGAGCCCGCATGAGGATCGCGATGATCTCCGAGCACGCCAGCCCGCTGGCGCACCTGGGCGGCGTGGATGCCGGCGGACAGAACGTCCACGTCGCCGAGCTGTCCTCCGCGCTGGCGCGGCGTGGCCACGACGTCGTGGTGTACACCCGCCGCGACGACCCGGAGCTTCCCGAGTCAGTCGAGACACCGGACGGCTATTCCGTGGTGCACGTTCCCGCGGGCCCGGCCCGGGTGCTACCCAAAGACCAATTGCTGCAATACATGTACGGCTTCGCCCATTTCCTCGATGGCCGGTGGCTGACGGATACGCCCGACGTGGCCCACGCGCACTTCTGGATGTCGGGCGTGGCCACCCAGCGCGCCGCGCGGGCGCACTCGATACCGACCGTGCAGACGTTCCACGCGTTGGGTCTGACCAAGAAATTGCATCAGGGCACCGACGACACCAGCCCGGATTGCCGAATCACCGTGGAGGCCCGGATCGCACGGGAAGCCAACTGGGTTGCCGCCACCAGCACCGACGAGGTTTTCGAGCTGGTTCGCATGGGCCGCGCGCAGTCCCGGACCTCCGTGGTGCCGTGCGGGGTGGACATCGACGCGTTCACACCACACGGCCCGGTGGCCGCCCGTGGGAGCCGGCCGCGCATCGTCTCGGTGGGGCGTCTGGTGCCGCGCAAGGGCTTTGGGACACTGATCCGGGCCATGCCGCGCATCCCGGGTGCCGAGCTGATGATCGTGGGCGGCCCGCCCATCACCGAGCTGCCCGAGGACTCGCACGCACGACAACTGCACCGACTGGCGACCGAGCTCGGGGTGGCCGACCGGGTGCGCCTGCTCGGCGGGGTCACCCGCGCCGAAATGCCGGCGCTGCTGCGGTCCGCCGATGTGGTGGCATGCACGCCCTGGTACGAGCCGTTCGGCATCGTGCCCTTGGAAGCCATGGCGTGTGGCATCCCGGTGGTGGCCACCGCGGTGGGCGGGATCCGCGACACCGTCGTCGACGGCGGCACGGGCCGGCTGGTGCCACCCAAGGATCCAGATGCGCTCGGCGATGCCCTGGCGACCCTGATCTGCGATGGCCGCCGCCGACGGGCGCTGGGTAAGGCCGGGCGCGAACGGGCCCGGGCACGCTACACCTGGGACCGGGTGGCCGCCGACACCGAACGCATCTACGAGAAAATGGCACCCGCCCGGCGCGACGTGAGCACACCGAGCACACGTTCCGGGTGATCCTGTGGCTCAAATGTTTTCCAATATCAGCTTGGTTGCCCCGCCAAGGGCGGACGCCCCGAGGCCGAACGGCGAAACGGAGTTTCACCGCCAGACCCACGGGTACGAGAGCCGAATGCGTTCGCTCTCAACCGCTCTGGTCACCGGCGGAGCCGGATTCCTCGGCGCGTACCTGTGCGACCGACTCCTTGCCGCCGGTGTCGAGGTGGTCAGTGTGGACGACCTGTCCACCAGCACAACGGATCACCGACTGGCACGGCATCCCGGGTACCGGTTCGTGCAGCACGACGTCTGCGATCCCGCCTTGGTCGACAAGATCGGCAGTTCTTTCGATGTGGTATTCCACTTGGCTTCGGCGGCTTCCCCGGTCGACTACCAGCGCAGGCCGATCGAGACGCTGCGCGCCGGGTCGGCGGGCACCGCGACAGCACTGGACATCGCGGAGCGCGGCTGCGCCCGGTTCGTGTTGACCTCCACCAGCGAAGTGTACGGCGACCCCGACGTGCACCCCCAAACCGAAACATATTGGGGCAACGTCAATCCGGTGGGGCCGCGCAGCGTCTACGACGAAGCCAAGCGGTACGCCGAAGCGCTCGCGTTCGCCCACCGCCGCCTGGGCCGCGCCGATGTCGGGGTGGCGCGCATCTTCAACACCTACGGGCCCGGCATGCGCGCCGACGACGGGCGCATGGTTCCGACGTTCTGCCTGCAGGCGCTGCGTGGTGATCCGTTGACCGTGTCCGGCACCGGTCTGCAGACCCGATCGCTGTGCTACGTCGACGACACCATCGCGGGGTTGCTTGCTCTGGCGCACAGCGACTTCAGCGGACCGGTCAACATCGGCAATCCCGACGAGCTCACCGTCCTGGCCGCCGCCGAGCTGATCCGTGACCTCGCCTGTAGCACGTCGACGATCCTGTTCACCCCGCCGGCCACGGATGATCCCCAACGGCGATGCCCCGACATCACGCTCGCCCGCGAGCGCCTGGGCTGGCAACCCTACGTCGATTACCGCACCGGGTTGAAGACGACCGTGGACTGGTTTCGCTGCACAACCGACGCGGAGGACAAATTCGATGAAGAGCTCGTCCCGGCCGATGATCGACGCACCTGGTAGGAGGAAGCAGTGCGAATTCTCGGTGTCAATGCGGTATTCCACGATCCCGCCGCCGCGCTGGTGATCGACGGCCAGGTGGTGGCGGCCGCCGAAGAGGAACGCTTTTCTCGGCGCAAGCACGGTAAGCAGGCGGTTCCCTTCGCCACCTGGGAACTTCCCGTCGCCGCCATGCGGTGGTGTCTCGAGCACGCCGGTGTCGCCGCCGAAGAGATCGATGCCGTCGGCTACTCCTACGATCCGGCGTTGATGTACGACGAACCAGTCGATCCCGCCGGACTCGACAAGGATTGGGAGTACCTGCGCACCCTGTACGCCGAGCGCGCGCCGTGGTTTCTCAAGACCGCGCTGCCCGGCCTCAATCCCGCTGTCGTGCATCACGTCCGCCATCACGTCGCACACGCCGCATCGACGGCGCTGGCCTCCCCACATCCCGATACCGCCGTGCTGGTGGTCGACGGGCGCGGTGAATGCACCTCCATGCTGGCCGGTGCGTATCGCGACCAGAAGCTCGACGTGCTGGCCGCGCAACAGCTGCCGCACTCGCTGGGGTTGCTGTACGAAAGCCTCACCGAGCACCTGGGTTTCGTGCGATCCAGTGACGAGTACAAGGTGATGGCGATGGCGTCCTACGGCCGGCCACGCTTCGCCGAGCGGCTTCGCGACCGGGTTTACGCCCGCGGCGACGGAGGTTTTCGCACCGAACCGATCGACTGGGAACAGCTGGCGCCGCGGCGCCGGGCGGATGCGGCGGAGCTGGACCCGGCGCACGCCGATCTGGCCTGCAGCGTGCAGCGGGTCATCGAAGACGTGCTGCTTGATCTCGTTCGCTGGCTGCGCGACCGTACCGACGGTGACGCGCTGTGCCTGGCCGGCGGCGTGGCGCTGAATTGCGTTGCCAACAGCCGCATTTACGCCGAGGGAGGTTTCGACCGGATGTGGGTGCAGCCGGCGTCCGGCGACGCGGGCACCGCGCTGGGGGCCGCATTGAGTCTGGCCGCATCGTTTCACGAGCCGATCACACCGATGCCCACCGCACGGCTGGGTCGCGGTTGGTCCGAGGAACGGATCAAGGCCGCACTCGACGACGCGGCCGTTCGCTATGAGCGCCCGAACGACCTGGCGGCGGCGGTCGGTGACGCGCTGGCCGTAAACCAGTTGATCGGATGGTTTCAGGGCCGCGCGGAATTCGGGCCGCGCGCCCTCGGCGGGCGCTCGTTGCTTGCCGATCCGCGCTGCCCCGCCAACTTGGAGCGCCTCAACTCCGTCAAGGGACGCGAACAGTTCCGGCCCATCGCGCCCATGGTGTTGGGCGAGCGGGCGGCCGAGATCTTCGCTCGCGGGCCACTTCCCAGCCCCTACATGCTGTTCGTCCACGACGTCGCCGAAAATTGGCGGGGCCGCATCCCGGCGGTTACCCACGTCGACGGCACCGCGCGGATCCAGACCGTCGACAAGGCCGAAGACCCGCTGCTGCACGCGACGATCAGCCGATTCGCCGAACACGCCGGGGTTCCGGTGGTCATCAACACCAGCTTCAACACCGCCGGACGACCCATGGTGGACACACCGCGCGACGCGCTCGAGGTGTTCGGCAGTTCGCCGATCGACGTGCTGGCGCTGGGCCCCTATTTGGTAAGGCGGTACCTGTGATCCCCGAATGCACCCTCGTGATCCCCACCATCGGCCGGGATTCATTGCGGCGTTTGCTGATTGCACTGAGGCGTGGTGCGGGTCCGGTGCCGCCGCGGGTCGTGGTGGTTGACGACAGGCCGGGGCCGCCCCGCGAGCTGGCGGTGAAAGACGGCCTGGGGGTGCGGGTGCTGCGCAGCGGCGGACGCGGACCGGCGGCCGCCCGCAACGTGGGATGGCGTGCGGCCACCACCCGCTGGGTGTGTTTCGTCGATGACGACGTGGTGCCGGATCCGGATTGGGGGTCGGCGTTGTGCATCGACCTGAAGGCCGCGGACGCCGCCGGCGCGGTCGGATCGCAGGCGGTGCTCGTGGTCCCGACGAGCCGGTCGCGCCGCCCCACCGACGACGAGCGCCGGACCGCACGGTTGTCGACGGCGCAATGGATCACCGCCGACATGGCGTATCGCCGCGACGCGCTGGTGGCGGTCGGCGGATTCGACGAGCGGTTTCCGCGCGCCTACCGCGAGGATTCCGACCTGGCGCTGCGGATTGTGGCGGCAGGCGGCACGATCCTGCGCGGCGAGCGTCGCTCGATCCACCCCGTCGCGCCGGCCACCTGGCGGTCGAGCGTTGCAGCGCAGATCGGTAACCGAGACAACGCCTTGCTGCGCCGCAAGTACGGACGGGCCTGGCGCGTGCAGATCGGCGAAGGGCCGGGCCGGATGCCGGCACACTCGGCCATCACACTGGCCGGCGTGGTCACCCTGGGGGCCGCGCTGTCGCGTCGTCGCCGCGCGGCCCGCCGGGCCGGCACCCTGTGGCTGCTCTTGACGACGGAGTTCACCGCCCGGCGCTGGCTGAGCGGACCATGCAACGGCGTTGAGGCGCTGTGGCTTTCGCTGAGCAGCGCGATCATTCCCCCGGTCGCGGTGGCCCACCGGCTGGCCGGGGAATGGACGTTTCGCCGGGCGCGGCGGGATCCGCCGCTTGCGGTGCTGTTGGACCGCGACGACACCCTGATCGTCGACCAGCCCTACCTCAACGATCCGGCGGGTGTCCGCCCCACCCACGAAGCGGCCCGGGCGCTGGCTCGGCTGCGTCGGCGCGGCCTGCTGCTGGCCGTGGTGACCAACCAGTCCGGGGTGGCGCGTTGGCTGATCAGCACCGAACAGCTCAGGGCCGTCAACCGCCGGGTGGACGACGTGCTTGG
Source organism: Mycobacterium arosiense ATCC BAA-1401 = DSM 45069 (assembly GCF_002086125.1). GTDB lineage: Bacteria > Actinomycetota > Actinomycetes > Mycobacteriales > Mycobacteriaceae > Mycobacterium > Mycobacterium arosiense. The sequence goes on along the minus strand of NZ_MVHG01000007.1, from coordinate 22,144 downwards.
CCCGTTCGACTCCTGGCAGGTGTGCGTCCACGACGAGACCGACGGCTGCGGATGCCGCAAGCCGCGACCGGGCATGGTGTTGGCGGCGGCCGAGGCCCTGGCCGTGCCGCCCCGGCGCTGCGTGATGATCGGTGACACCGGCGGCGACGTCCGGGCCGCCCTGGCCGCCGGCGCCCGGGCGGTGCTGGTTCCCACCGACCGCACCGTGGCGGCCGAGGTCGAGCACGCGCGCCGGCACGCGCGCGTGGCCGCGACGCTGAATGACGCGGTGTCCCTGGTGCTTTCGGAGTGCCGATGAGCACCGCGGTGGTGGCCCGCCTGGACAGCGCCGGTGACGTGTTGATCACCGGTCCGGCGGTGCGCGCGGTGGCCGCGCACCACGACCGGCTGACGTTGCTGGTGGGGCCACGCGGCCGGGACGCGGCCGAGCTGCTGGTCGGCGTCGACGAGATCGTCGAATGGCAGGCGCCCTGGGTGGATTTCGAGGCGCCCGAGATGACCGCCGCGCATGCCGAGGCGCTGATCAAGCAGCTGCGCGATCTCGCCCCCGACCGGGTGTACATCTTCACGTCGTTTCACCAGTCGCCGCTGCCGCTGGCCTTATTGTGCCGCATGGCGGCGGTGCCCTGGGTGGGCGCCATCTGCGTGGACTATCCCGGCGCGCTGCTGAACCTGCGGCATCAGGTGCCCGAGGGGATCCCCGAGCCGGAGCGGGCGCTGTCGCTGGCGCGGGCCGCCGGTTGTGGCCTGCCAGCCGGCGACGACGGCGGGCTGCGGGTGCGGGCGATAGGCCCGGTGCCGCCGCGGCTAGCGACCCAGCTCGGGACCGGGCCGTTCCTGGTGGTTCACCCCGGTGCGGCCGTGCCGGCGCGCCGGCCCAGCGCAGGGCGCAGCGCGGCCATGGTGGCCGCGCTCGTCGGCGCCGGCCACCGTGTGGTCGTCACGGGAAGCCCCGAGGAGGCAGCGCTGACCGCATCGGTGGCCAGCGACCTGGCCGTCGATCTCGGCGGTCGTACCAGCCTCGCCGAACTCGCCGCGGTGTTCGCGGCCGCGCGCGTCGTCGTTGTCCCCAACACCGGCCCGGCTCACCTGGCCGCCGCGGTGGGCACCCCGGTGGTGTCGTTGTTCGCCCCGGTGGTGCCGGCCGCGCAATGGCGGCCCCACGGCCCGCGCGTCACCGTCCTCGGCGATCAGTCCGCGCCGTGCGCGGCCACCCGCGCGCGGGTCTGCCCCGTACCCGGACACCCGTGCCTGGACCACATCACCGATGCGGAGTTGCTCGCCGCGGTGGAAGGAGGAGAGCCATGATCGAGGTGCACTTCGATGCGCTGCGAGACGCGGTGCGGCGCACCAGCATTGAGGCGACCCGGCTGCGCGGCTGGGGCGGGCAGCTGGCCGTGGTGCTGCCCCGCGGGGGCCGCCTGTTGGCGTGTGGAAACGGCGGCAGCGCCGCCGAGGCCCAACACCTCACCGCCGAGCTGGTGGGGCGCTTTCGCGAGGAACGAATCCCCATGTCCGCCATCGCCTTACACGCCGACACGTCCGCGCTGACCGCGATCGTCAACGACTACGGCGAGGAGGAGATGTTCGCGCGCGGGGTGCGGGCACACGGCCGGGCGGGCGACGTGCTGGTGGCGTTGTCGACCAGCGGCGCCAGCCGCAACGTGATAGCGGCGGCCAAAGCCGCGCAGGACGTCGGCATGGTGACCTGGGCGCTGACCGGCCGGGGGCCCAACGAGCTGGCCGGCATGTGCGACGAGGCGATCTGCGTGGACGCCGCCAGCACGGCGACCGTGCAGGAGGTCCACCTGATGCTGATCCACGGGTTGTGCATGGCGCTCGACGACATCCTGTTGCGACGGGAAGCATCATGACCGCCAAACCGCTTGTCATCGTTGGTGATTCGATCCTGGACATCGACATCTTGGGCTCGACGAACCGGCTCAGCCCCGAGGCCCCGGTGCCGGTGGTCGACGCCGAACGGCTCGTACAACGGCCGGGCGGGGCCGGGCTGGCGGCCCTGCTCGCGGCCCGCACCGAGACCGCAGTGGTGTTGATCACCGGCTTCGCCGACGACGACGCGGGCCGACAGCTGCACGACCTGCTGACCGCCTCCGGGGTGCGGGTGCTGGCGTTGCCGATGAGCGGGACGACGGTGAGCAAGATCAGGATCCGGGCCCGCGGCCAGTCGATGCTCCGGGTGGATCGCGGGGACGGCGCCCCGATCAACCGCCCGCTGGCCGCCGAGGTGGCCGACGCCCTGGCCGGTGCGCGGGCGATCTGCGTCGCCGACTACGGCGCGGGCGTGACCGCGCTGCCGGCCATCCGGACGGCGCTGACCGAATCCGCGCGCCGGATACCCACAGTGTGGGACCCGCACCCGCGCGGCGCGCCACCGGTGCCGGGATGCGCCCTGGTGACGCCGAATCATGAAGAAGCCCGGACCTTCTGCAAAGATTCGCCGAGCGACGGCCCGGAACTGCTGCTGCAGAGGTGGGGCGCGGCGGCGGTGTGCATCACTCGCGGAGCCCGCGGCGCGCGGGTCTACCTGCCGCAGGCGGACGTCCATCATGTCGGGATCCCGCAGGGCGCCGCGGCGGGTGCCGCCGACGTCTGCGGGGCCGGCGACCGGTTCGCGGTCGCCGCGGCGGTAGCACTCGGTGCCGGTGCCGACGCCGTCGCCGCCGTGCGCGCCGCAGTCGGCGATGCGGCGCGGTTCGTCGGCGCCGGTGGCGCGGCGTCGGTCTCGACGCCGGTGTCGGCCAATGGACCTGACGTTTTGGCCGGCGCCGCCGGCCGTGCGGACGCCAGCACGGTTGACCCGGTTGCGCTGGCGGCGCGGCTGCGCCGTCGCGGGGGCACGCTGGTGGCCACCGGCGGCTGCTTCGACCTGTTGCACACCGGCCACATCCGGCTGCTCAGGCAGGCCCGCGAATTGGGCGACGCGCTGATCGTGCTGGTGAACTCGGACGCGTCGGTGCGTGCGCTGAAAGGCAGCGGCCGTCCGGTGATGCGTGACGCGGATCGGGCCCGCGTCCTGGCAGCGCTCGCCTGTGTCGACGCCGTGGCCATTTTCGACGGCCCCACTCCGGAGCGCATGCTGGAAGAGCTGCGACCCGACATCTGGGTCAAAGGCGGCGACTACGCCGCCGCCGACCTGCCCGAAGCCGACGTGGTGTACCGCCACGGCGGCGAGGTGATGATCCTGCCCACGGTGGCGGGCTATTCGTCTTCCCGATTGATCGCCGCGGCAACTTCGCGCCGCGAACATAGGTGAAAGGTGTTGTCATGACGCAGCAATCGCTTCAAGGTGTGCTCATCTCGGGCGGCTCCTCCGGTTTGGGCGCGGCCACCGTGGCCGCGGTATCAGCCCACGGTGGCCTGCCGCTGGTGATCGACAAGAAACCACCGGCAGCCGACGTTCCCTATGTCGCTTGCGATTTGGCCGACACCGGCGCGGTCGCGACCGCCGTCGAGTCTTTGGCCGATAAGGTGAGCGGCCGTATCACCGGTGTCTTCACCCCGGCGGGCATCGACTGCTGCGGCACCCTCGAGCAGGTCCCCGCCAAGGAATGGGAACGGGTCATCGCCGTCAACCTGGTCGGCACGGCCGCGGTCATCCGCGCCGCCCTGCCGTACCTGAAGGCCACCCGGGGGCGCGTCGTCACCTGCGCCTCCACGCTGGGCATCAAGGCGGTCAGCGACGCCACCGCCTACTGCGCGTCGAAGTTCGGGGTCGTCGGATTCACTCGCGCGCTGGCGGCCGAGCTCGCCGGGGAGGTGGGTGTGACGCTGCTGATCCCCGGCGGCATGCACACCCCGTTCTTCGACGGGCGGCCCGAGCAGTACAAGCCGCCGGCGGGCGCCAAGCTCAATCGGCCCGAAGACGTCGCCCAGACCGTGCTTTTCGCGTTTTCCCAACCGGCCGGGTGCGAGGTGCGAGAGATGGTGGTCTGCGCCTCCACGGAGTCGTCGTGGCCCTAAGGGCCGCAGCGACTCTCGATGCCGGTGCGCGGGACAGCATCGTGGTGCTGCGCGCCCTGGGGCTCGGCGACCTGCTGACGGCGGTGCCGGCCCTGCGTGGGCTGCGGCGGCACTATCCGGCAGCGCGCGTGACGCTGGCCGCGCCGGACCGCTACCGGGACCTGGCCATGCTCACCGGCGCGATCGACGGGTTGCTGCCCACCAGCGAACTGGGCGACGTGCAACCGCTGGGCGGGCCGCCGGCGCTGGCGGTCAACCTGCACGGCCGCGGGCCGCAGAGCATCGAGCATTTGCTGGCCTGGGCACCGCAATCGGTGATCAGCCATTGTCACCACTGCCATCCCGCCGTGGCGGGCCCGCGCTGGCGCGCCGATCTGCACGAAATGCACCGGTGGTGTGCGCTGCTCGAATGGGCCGGAATCCCTTGCGATTTGACCGATATGCTGCTCCCGCGCCCAGCGCTTCCCCGTGACCAGACCGGGGCCGTCGTGATCCATCCCGGCGCCTCCGCACCGGCGCGGCAGTGGCCACCGGAACGGTTCGCCGCGGTGGCCGCCGCGTTGCGCAACGAGGGCTACGAAATCGTCGTCACCGGATCGCCGAGCGAATTCGACCTCGCCCACGCTGTTGCCCGCACCGCCCGATTGCAGCGCACCGCCGTCGTGTCCGGCCTGCTGGACCTGCCGGCGCTGACCGCCCTGATCAGCGACAGCCGGCTGGTCATCTGCGGCGACACGGGTGTGGCGCACCTTGCCGCCGCGACCGGCACGGCGTCGGTGGTGCTGTTCGGCCCCACCTCGCCGCGCCAGTGGGGGCCGCGCGGGCCCGCGCCACACGCCGCGCTGTGGGCGGGCCGCAGCGGCGACCCCCACGCCGCGGTGCCCGACGAAGGCCTGCTGAACATCACCGTCGACCGCGTGCTGTCCGCAAGCCACCATGTCCTGGGCGAGACGGCATGAGCGGCGGCCCTCTCGTCGGTGTGGTGGGCGCCGGTTACGTCGGTTTGACCACCGCGGTCTGTGTGGCCGGGCAAGGACTGAATACGGTTGCGGTGGACGCCGACCCGCGCCGGGTGCGCCAACTCGCAGCCGGGGTTTCGGTCATCGATGAACCCGGGCTGTGCGAATTGCTGAGCGACGGACTCGCGCGCGGCACGCTGAGTTTCAGCACCGACTTCGGTGCGTTGGCAGACCGGGACGTCGTGTTCGTCTGCGTCCCCACCCCCAGCGCCGTCGATGGAGCCGCGGATCTGGGCGCCGTCGAATCGGTGATCGACGGCCTCGGCGGTGTGCTGCGGCGCGGGGCCATTGTCGCGTTGAAGTCGACCGTGCCGGTCGGCACCACCTCCGTCATGGCGCGGCGGCTCTGTCGCAGGGGCATTCGTGTCGTTTCCGCACCCGAGTTTCTCCGCGAGGGGCGCGCCGTCGGCGATTTCCGCCATCCTGACCGGTTGGTGATCGGCACCGACGATGAATTGGCGGCCCAACTGGTGCAGCAGTCGTACGGTTTCGCCGCACGCCGCGTGCTGCGCATGAGCCCGGAGAGCGCCGAGCTCGCCAAGTACGCCAGCAACGCCTTCCTCGCGGTCAAGCTGTCCTACGCGAATTCACTCGCGGCGCTGTCCGCGCGGGTGGGCGCCGACATCAACGACGTGACCTGCTGCATGGGCGCCGATCGGCGCATCGGGCCGGAGTTTCTGCGCCCGGGCCCGGGCTGGGGCGGCTCCTGTTTGCCGAAGGACACGGCGGCGCTGGTCCACATCGCACACCGGCACGACGTGTCCTTCTCGGAGGTCGAAGCGGCCCGCCACACCAACACCGGGCAGGCACAACGAATCGTCACCGCCCTGCGGCAAACGATCGGTCGACCGTTATCGGGTTGTCGAATCACCGCGTTGGGCCTCACCTTCAAGGCCGCCACCAGCGACACCCGCGACTCGCCCGCGCTGGCAGCGTGCGAAGAATTCACCGCCGTCGGCGCCCAGGTGGTGGGATTTGACCCCCAGTTGCCCAACATCGATCCCACCGTCCTGCAGCAAAGCGGGGTGACGGCCGTCGACGACCCTTACCGCGCCGCCAAAGCCGCCGACGCGATCGTCGTGCTGACCGAATGGCCGCAATTCCGCGATCTCGATTGGCAGGTCATCGCGCAGGACGCGCCGCTGGCCGTCGTCATCGATGCCAGAAACTCGCTCGACCCGGCCACGGTGCGTGAAGCGGGCCTTGTCTATCTCGGAAACGGTGTGCCACAAGGCTTTTGATGCGGGCCTCGAGCGTTACGGGTGCACCGCTGGGCAATGTTGCACACTCGCCAGCTGAAAGCTGGCTGAGAGTCGGCCCGCCGGCGTCGTTTCGGCGAATAACACCGGCCAATCCGGGTAATACGGCTCGGGTGGGAAGTGCCCAAGCCGCCCATGCGGTCGCAGCCTGCATACGTTACGCCCGTCAGCGGGAGCCGCGCCCGGTTGGTGCGCGCATCGGCGGCGGTGCCGCGCAGGTGGCTCGAACAATAGCCACACACCCATCCGCCAGCACTGTAGAACCGTCTGCCGAGGAGGGAAAACATGTCCAAACAAGAGGTTTCCGATTATTTGCTCGAGCGCTTGCGCGCGTGGGGCGTGGAGCATGTATTCGGGTATCCCGGCGACGGCATCAACGGGCTGCTGGCTGCGTGGGGCCGCGCGGACAACAAGCCCAAATTCATCCAGTCGCGCCACGAGGAGATGAGCGCCTTCGAGGCGGTGGGCTACGCGAAATTCACCGGGCGGGTCGGGGTCTGCGCGGCCACGTCCGGCCCCGGCGCGATCCATCTGCTCAACGGGCTCTACGACGCCAAGCTCGATCACGTCCCGGTGGTGGCCATCGTCGGCCAGACCAACCGCAGCGCCATGGGCGGAAATTATCAGCAGGAGGTCGACCTGCTGAACCTGTTCAAAGACGTCGCCAGTGACTACGTCCAAATGGTCACCGTCCCCGAGCAGTTGCCCAACGTGCTGGACCGCGCCATCCGGATAGCGATGACCCAGCGGGCACCGACGGCGTTGATCATTCCCAGCGACGTCCAGGAGCTGCCGTACTCGCCGCCCGAGCACGCGTTCAAAATGGTGCCCTCCAGCCTGGGCATCGAGTACCCGGACATCGCCCCCGACGCCACCGCCATCACGCGGGCGGCCGACGTCCTCAACGCCGGCAAGAAAATCGCCATCCTGGTGGGCACCGGCGCGCGCGGGGCCCACGAAGAGCTGGCCGAGGTTGCCGACCTGCTTGGCGCGGGGGCGGCCAAGGCCCTGTTGGGCAAGGACGTCCTGTCGGACGAATTGCCCTGGGTCACCGGTTCGATCGGGCTGCTCGGGACGCGGCCGAGCTATGAGATGATGCGCGACTGCGACACGCTGCTGACGGTGGGGTCCAGCTTCCCCTACACGCAATTCCTGCCGGAATTCGGTCAGGCCCGCGCGGTGCAGATCGACGTCGACGGCCGGATGATCGGGATGCGCTACCCCTACGAGGTCAACCTGGTCGCCGACGCGAAAACCGCGCTGCGGGCGCTGATCCCGCACCTGCGCCGCAAGGAGGACCGGTCGTGGCGCGAGGGCATCGAGAAGACCGTCTCCCGCTGGTGGGAGACCATGGACAAGGAGGCGATGGTCAGCGCTAACCCGATCAACCCGCTGCGGTTGTTCTCCGAGCTGTCCCCCCAGCTGCCCGAAAATGCCATCGTGACAGCCGATTCCGGCTCATCGGCCAACTGGTACGCGCGCAACCTGCGCTTCCGCGGCAACATGCGGGGCTCGCTGTCGGGCACGCTGGCCACGATGGGCCCCGGGGTTCCGTACGGCATCGGCGCCAAGTTCGGCCACCCGGACCGGCCCGTCATCGTGTTCGCCGGTGACGGCGCCATGCAGATGAACGGCATGGCCGAGCTGATCACGATCAAGCGGTACTGGAGCGAATGGCAAGACCCCCGCCTGATCATCGCCATCCTGCACAACAACGACCTCAACCAGGTTACCTGGGAGATGCGCGCCATGGCCGGCGCCCCGAAATTCGCGGAGTCCCAAAATCTTCCCGACATCGACTTCGCCGCATTCGCCGCCAGCCTGGGCCTGAACGCGATGGCCATCAAGGACCCGGAGGAACTGTCGGACGCCTGGCGCAACGCGCTGTCGGCGGACCGTCCCACCGTGCTGGACGTTCACACCGACCCCGACATGCCACCGATTCCGCCCCACGCGACGTGGGAGCAGTTCAAGTCGGCGACCGCGGCGGTGCTCTCCGGTGACGAGGACCGGGTGGGCTTCGTCAAAGTCGGCCTGAAGACCAAAGCCCAGGAGTTCTTGCCGCACAAGAAGAGTTGAACCGCAGTGGGTTCAGGTTTCAGCTGCCCTTGGTGACGCCCGAACCCGCACTGCGCAGGTCGTCGACGAAGGACTTGTAGACCTCGTCGTGCCGGTCGCTGCGGTCGCGCAACACCGACGACGGATGAACCGTGGCGACGACGATCGGCTCGGGCTCCACGTGAACGTCGACGGATGACGGCAGCCGCAATTGCTGGCCGCGTTGCGTGGAGACCCGGAATGTGGCCCCCAGCAACGACTGTGCGGCGGTGGCGCCCAGGCACACAATGACCTGCGGCCGCACCGCTTCGATCTCCGCGATCAGCCACGGCCGGCAGGCGACGACCTCCGTGCGCCCCGGCTTTTGGTGGATGCGTCGCTTGCCGCCCTTGCGGGTGAACTTGAAATGCTTGACCGCGTTGGTCTCATAGACCAGCGCCGGCTCGATGCCGGCGTCCTCGAGAGCCCGGGCGAGCAGGCGCCCTGCCGGGCCGACGAACGGCTCACCGGCGCGGTCCTCTTGATCGCCCGGCTGCTCACCCACCAGCATGATCGGCGCACCGGGGTGTCCGTTTCCGAACACGGTTTGGGTGGCGTCTTCGAAAAGCGAACAGCCGTGGCATGTTTCGGCCGCTACCCGCAAGGAATCCAGACCTCGCTCCGCCGGGAGGTAGCGCTGGGCACCGGGCGCTTTTGTCGCTGCGACCATGATTTCCTCGTAAAGGGCGTGGTACCCCCGCTCCCCCACCGAGCGGGGGTACCACGCCGGGGGTGGCTGTTGTCAGCCCTTGCCGATGATGGCGTCGCGGGCCCGATCGAGCATCGCGGCAAACGGTCCCGCCGCCAGGTTGGCCACCTGGGATTCCACACCGGCGTGCGGGCGGGTCGGGGCGATCGCTTCGGCAAGCTTCGCGGCGCGGCCCATCCGTTCCAGCTCGTCGCCGCTCAATTCCTCACCGAGCCTGGAAAATTCGTCGCGCTCCTCATGCTCGGCGTGTTGGATGACCGCGTCGCGCAGCCTGGTCAATTCGCGAGCGAACTCGTCGCTGTCCACGTCCAGCTTTTCCAGCTTCTGCAGAACGGTCTTGGCCTCGTGCTCTTCGTGCAACCGCTCGTCAACGACGGTGGCACCGCCGGAGATCTTGCGCTTGGCGCGCGGGTGAACGATTTCTTCCTCGGCGGTTTCGTGCACGGCGAGCAGTCGACGCAACTCGACAAAGGCCTTCTGGCGGGCCTCGCCGGACGCCTGAAGCGTTTCGGCGAACATCGCCTTGATCTGCTGATGCTGACTGACGAGAAAGTCGACCACGTCGGTGGGCGACTGCATGGCGGCGGCGGATGCCACAATGTCCCTCCCATCTTTGGTTCGGCGCGCGGGCTGTGCGCACTCCCGAACCGGCTACCCGACCAATCCGACCGCCAAACGGGGTGTGGCCGCGCCCGCGTGGGGTATGTCCTGGACAAACGTCCTGGACAAACAGTGAGAGGAGCGGGCGGGTCGATGGGCGCCGAAGCGGGTTCGACCGCGGGCCAGCGCATCCGGGTGTTGCTGCGCCGCGCGGTCGGCGGCGCGGTGGCGGTGGCCTCGCTGACCACAGCGTGTTCGCGCCCAGGGGCATCGCTGGAGAGTGCCCCCGCCGTCGAGCTGTGGCGCACAGCTGTCCCCTTGCACGAACCGGTGTGGTCGTACGTCACGCGGGCCCTGGTCGCGCTCACCGACGATCACCGGTTGGCCGAGGTCATTGACGGCGGTCGCGGCACCGATGCCAAAACGCGCCTCTCGGCCCCCATGGCGTCCGGACGCAACCTGCAGATCAGCCAGAAGGACCAGCGGCTGGTGTTCGTGCCGCAGCCCGCCCGCGGGAAGGTGGCCGCCGTCGACTTGGAAAGCCTGCGCCAGGTCGACGATTTCGACGCCGGACCGGCGCCGGCTTACCTGGCCGAAGACGCGGGATTGCGCATGCTGCTGGCGCTGTCCGCCGACGGGACGGCGGTGACACCGGTGGATCAAGACGACTACCGAAAGCTGCCCACGGCGACCACCGATAGCAGCGCCGACACCATCGACGGCGCCAACCGGGGCCGCGAACTCGACTACCACTTGTACGGATCATCGGGCATCCGGCACTTCCAGGGCACGTCGTCACCGCCGGCACAACGCGGCTCGCTGACCGTCGACGTCGCGGTGTCCGCGGGTGATGGCACCGCGGTGACCCGCAGCTATGTGGCCGGGCAGGACGACGACACGGTGCGCGCCGTCGACTCGCGCCGGGGCGGACGGGGGATGGAGGTGCTGGCCAGCACCCGCTTGCCCTCGACGATCCGCGAACTCGGCACCGACGACACCAGGATCTACGCCGCCACCGACCACGAACTGGTGGCGCTCGAGACCGCAAGCTTCACCGGCTTCCCGGACGGGCGAATTCCCGTGCTGCGCACCATCGACTACCGGTCGGGGCTGCCCCCCGCCGCGCAACCGGCCCATCTGTCGGGCATGGCAGTCGGGCCGCATCGGGTCTACCTGACCTTGGCCGAGGCGCCGTACGTCGTCAGCATCGCCAAACCGCGCCTGTGACGGCCCTGGTTTAGCCCCGCACCCGTGTCGGCTACATTTCGGGCAGGTTCTCCCCGCGAAGGAGGCGCTGCGTGACCAACCCGGAGGACCCATATTGGCAGAACCCGCTGAGGTATGACCCGCTCGGCCGCGTCCCACCCCCGGAGGTTGAGCCGCTTGCGCCGCAGTCGCCGCCGTACACACCGCCGCCCGCACCCCCGCCCTACCGGCCGCCGGTCAACACCCTGGCGACGCTGTCGCTGATTTTCGCGTTCCTGTTCGCGCCAGCGGGCGCTCTCCTGGGGCACCTCGGGCTGGCGCAGATCCGCCGCACCGGCGAACTCGGCCGCGATCGTGCGCTGGTGGGCGTGACGCTGTCATACATCTTCATCCTGTTGGCGGTCGTCGCCCTGGCCGGCTGGGCCACGCTGGCCGGTTCGACCTCATCGCACCGGACGTCCGCCGGCTCCAGCACGGCCGCCGCGCCACCGCCGCCCACCGTGCCGCCGGAGACCATCGCCACCCTGCTGCCCGGCCTCGATGCGCTGCGCAACATCACCGGCGACGCGAACCTCGACGTCGGCCCGACCTGGAACAGCCCCGGCCGCTCCCCGGATGACGGCAGCATCGACCGACCGGAGTGCTGGGAAAGCATCGCCGCCGGCAGCCCCGACGCCTACACTCCGGGGACGCTGGCCGGATACCACGCAGGAGAATTCACCGACACCCGCAGCATGTTGAAGTCCATGCAGGTCATCCAGGGCGTCGCGGCGTTCCGCGATCCGGGCGCGGCACAGGCGCAGCTGGCCGCCCTGCAGTCGGGATGGCACAAGTGCGGCGGCACGACCGTCACCGTGTCCGCTCCGGGCGGCCAGCCGATCCCGATGTCGGTAAGCGAGCCCGCCGACGCCGGCAACGGCATCACCACCCTGGACCTGACGCCGAAGGGCATCCAGGTGCGCTCGGCACGGGCGATCGCGGCCAAGGCGAACGTCGTCATCGACCTGAACGTTTCCGCCAGCGGGACCACCGACAGCACGCTGCCCCGCGCGGCCGCGGTCAGCATCGCCAACTACATCCTCGGCAAGATCCCCGGCTGAGCGCCCGCCGCGCTTGCGATCGCCACTAGACCCAAACGGTGGCGACCCGCCGCGCCCGGCTCCGCCGCACTTGCGATCGCCACTAGGCTGACCACATGAAATACGTGGACGTCGACGGGGTCGGCCGGGTCAGCCGGATCGGCCTGGGCACCTGGCAGTTCGGTTCACGCGAGTGGGGTTACGGGGACAGCTACGCCGCCGGCGCCGCGGGTGACATCGTGCGCCGCGCCCGCGCTTTGGGGGTGACGCTGTTCGACACGGCCGAGGTGTACGGCCTGGGCAAAAGCGAACGGATCCTGGGCGAGGCGCTCGGCGACGAGCGCGCCGAGGTGGCGGTAGCCAGCAAAATCATGCCGGTCGCGCCGTTCCCCGCCGTGGTCAAGCAGCGGGCCCGCGCCAGCGCGCAGCGGCTGGGGCTGGAACGCATCCCGCTGTACCAGATCCACCAGCCCAACCCGGTGTTCCCCGACTCGGTGATCATGCCGGGCATGCGTGACCTGCTGGAGCGCGGCAAGATCGGCGCCGCCGGCGTCTCGAACTATTCGCTGCAGCGCTGGCAGCAGGCCGACGCCGCGCTCGGCCGGCCGGTGATCAGCAACCAGGTGCACTTCTCGCTCGCCTACCCGAAGGCGCTGAAGAACCTGGTGCCGTTCGCCGAGCGGGAGAACCGCATCGTGATCGCCTACAGCCCCCTGGAACAAGGCCTGCTGGGGGGCAAGTACGGCGTGGACAACCGTCCGGGTGGCGTGCGCGCGGTCAACTCGCGGTTTGGCACCGAAAACTTGCGCCGCATCGAGCCGCTGCTGCAGCTGTTGCGCGACGTCGCCAAGGACGTCGACGCCAAGCCGGCGCAGGTGGCCCTGGCCTGGCTGATCAGCTATCCGGGCGTGGTCGCCATTCCCGGCGCCTCGTCCGTCGAGCAGCTGGAGTTCAACGTCGCCGCGGCCGACATCGAGCTGCCCACCGCATCCCGTGACGCGCTTACCGAGGCGGCCCTGGCCTTCCAACCGACCCCGGCGGCACGCTTTTTGACCGACCTGGCCAAGGAGAAACTCGGCCGCCGCTGAGCGGCCGGGTTAGGACTGATTGGCCTCGGCGAACGCCGCGGGGCTGGCCGGCGCGCCGCGGGCCACCACCAGCGGCATCGACGTCGAGGCGTTGGTCCGCAGGATCGTGTGCACCACGTCGATCAGGTCCTCGACGGGCATCAACTTGCCGGGCATGCAGCCGCGCGAGGACCACAGCGGAACCGCCTTCATCGCGAGATCCATGTCCCAGCCTTCGTTCATGCCGGTCTGCCCGTCGCCTTCGCCGCCCGCGCACTCGCCGACGATCAGGTTGGTGAAGCCGATGTCGGAATGCTCGGCCCGCCACGCCTCCACCAGCCGTTCCAGCGCCGCCTTGCTCACGCCGTACGCGCCCAGGCCCGGCCACGGCGGCCCGAAGGTCCCCGCGTCGGAGGACAGGTAGACCGCCTTGCCAGCCGACGCGGTCAAATGCGGCACCGCCGCGGCCGTCACCAGCGATGCGCCGATGACGTTGGTGTCGAAGATGCGCCGCCACGTGTCGGCATCGGTGTCGACCATGCGGACCAGCGGCCCGACGGCCGGCGTGTAAACCACATTGTCGATGCCGCCGAGTGCGGCGGCGGCGCGGTCGATGGCCGAGCGGCACGACGCCTGGTCGGTGACATCGCATTCGATGGCGACGGCGTTCGGCCCGGCTTCCTTGGCCGCAGCCTCGATGCGCTCCCGACGGCGGGCAAGCAGCGCGACGTGATCACCGCGCTGCGCGAGACCGACACCTATGCAACGCCCCAACCCGCTAGAGGCGCCGACCACCACTGTCCTTGACATATTCGCCCTCTCTTGTAACGCAAGACGCTGTCGCGAGAAACCTACCGGATGGCGGGCACCGCGTGGTGCGCACCGGGCCACTTAGTTCGAAACGACGGTGTTCCGGTCGCCCGATCTGGCCCGGTACATGTTTCGTCCGCTCGCGCCGCGACGGTCTCGGCGGAACGGGCGAGCGTGGCAGCGATGCTCAAAGGTGGCGCGAATCATGTTGCCGGACATGTGGATCGGCTCGGCGACCCGGCTGGGATTCTTCTCCGCGATCCGGGCGAGCTCGTCGGTGCTGCGGGCGCTTTCGGGGATCCGAGCCGCCAGGGCTGCCAGCACCAAGTCCCGGCCTCGACCTGATCGTCGACGACGCGCAGCGCCGCGAGCAGCCCGGGTGTCGCGAACGGCTACTCCGAGGGCAGGGCCCGCAGCACCACGGCGGTGTGCGCTTCGACGTTGAGCGCGCCACCACCGGGCACCTCGTCGGCCGGCGTCGTCTCTTCCGGCCCCGTGTACACCACGATCTCCCAGGCCGCGCCGAATTCCTTTGGCGGCAAAGTGAATTCGATCGGCTCGTAGTGGGCATTGAAGCACAACAGGAACGAGTCGTCCAGGACGCGCTGACCTCGCGCGTCGAGGTAGGGAATGCCGTGGCCGTTGAGGAACACCGCAACGGATTTGGCGAAGCTGGCGCCCCAGTCCTCCTCGGTCATCTCGGTGCCCTCGGGGGTGAACCAGGCGATGTCGGGCAGGCCGTCCTGCCCGCGCCGGCCCACCGGTTTTCCGGAGAAGAATCGGCGCCTGCGGAACACCGGATGCTCGGCCCGCAGCGCCGACACCGTCCTGGTGAATTCCAGCAGCCCGGCGTCGGCGTTGTCCCAGTCGATCCAGGTGAGCTCGTTGTCCTGGCAATAGCCGTTGTTGTTTCCGTTCTGGGTGCGCCCGAGTTCGTCGCCGTGACAGATCATCGGCACGCCCTGGGAGAGCAGCAGCGTGGTCAAGAAGTTGCGCTGCTGGCGGGCGCGCAGCGCGTTGACCTGCTCGTCGTCGGTGGTCCCCTCCACGCCGCAGTTCCAGGACCGGTTGTGGCTTTCGCCGTCGTTGTTGTCCTCGCCGTTGGCCTCGTTGTGCTTTTCGTTGTAGGACACCAGGTCACGCAGCGTGAACCCGTCGTGGGCGATGACGAAGTTGATCGAGGCCACCGGCCGGCGCGCGGTGTGCTCGTAGAGATCCGCCGATCCGGAGAGCCGATAGGCGAACTCGTCGAGAGTAGCGGGCTCGCCGCGCCAGAAGTCGCGGACGGTGTCGCGGTACTTGCCGTTCCACTCGGTCCACTGCGGGGGGAAGTTGCCCACCTGATAGCCGCCAGGACCGACGTCCCACGGCTCGGCGATCAACTTGACCTGGCTGACCGTCGGATCCTGTTGCACGAGTTCGAAAAACGTCGACAGGCGGTCGACGTCGTAGAACTCGCGGGCCAAAGTCGAGGCCAGGTCGAAGCGGAACCCGTCGACGTGCAACTCGGTGACCCAGTAGCGCAGCGAGTCCATGATCAGCTGCAGCGCATGCGGGTGCCCGACGTTGAGGCTGTTGCCGGTGCCGGTGTAGTCCATGTAGTACTGCTTGTCGTCATCGACCAGCCGGTAGTACGCCGCGTTGTCGATGCCGCGCATCGACAGGGTGGGGCCCATGTGGTTGCCCTCGGCCGTGTGGTTGTAGACCACGTCGAGGATGACCTCGATGTCGGCCTCGTGCAGCGCGCGCACCATGGCCTTGAACTCCTGGACCTGCCCGCCCGGCGTGGTGGAGCTGGAGTATTTGAAGTCCGGCGCGAAGAACCCGATCGTGTTGTAGCCCCAGTAGTTGGACAGTCCCTTGTCGACCAGGGTGGAGTCGTTCGCGAAGTGGTGCACCGGCATCAATTCGATGGCCGTGACGCCGAGTTCCTTGAGATGCTCGATGATCACCGGGTGCGCCACCGCGGCGTAGGTGCCGCGCAGCGGTTCCGGGATATCGGGGTGGGTCTGAGTCAGCCCCTTCACGTGCGCCTCGTAGATCACCGTGTCGGCGTATTGGTGATCCGGTGGACGGTCGTTGCCCCAGTCGAAGTAGGGGTTGATCACCACCGACTTGGGCATGCTGTCCGCCGAGTCGTCATCGTTGCGGCTGTCCGGGTCGCCGAAGTTGTAGCTGAACAGCGACTGGTTCCACTCGAAGGAGCCGTCGATGGCCTTGGAATACGGGTCCACCAGAAGCTTGTTCGGGTTGCAGCGCAGCCCCGCCTGCGGGTCGTACGGACCGTACACGCGGTATCCGTAGCGCTGGCCCGGTTCGATGTTGGGGATGTAGGCATGCCAGATAAAACCGTCGATCTCGGGCAGGGCGATGCGGCTCTCGGCGCCCTCGGCGTCGAACAGGCACAACTCCACCCGCTCGGCCACCTCGCTGAAGACGGCGAAGTTGGTGCCCGCGCCGTCGTATGTGGCGCCCAGCGGGTAGGCCCTGCCGGGCCACACCTCTCCGGTGGGCGTGGGGGCCAGGGCGTCTGCGGTGGTCATGGCGGTGTCAATACCCTGCCGTCGTGGCCGTCAAACGGTGGGCCACGACGCGCCGTCGCCGGCGCCAAGCGGAAAGCCTTGTGGGATAGGTGATCATGGCCTAAGTATGACCTTGACCGCCCCATCCTGCTTTTTCTGGAAGATCTCGTAGGCGTGCGGGGCCTGGTCCAGCGGCAGCACATGGGTGGCGAAGTTGTCGACGCCGAGTGGGTCGTCATCGGTCAGCAGCGGCATGATGTCGTCGACCCACCTCTTGACGTTGGCCTGCCCCATCCGCAGGGTCACCTGCTTGTCGAAAAGGGTGAGCATCGGCAGCGGGTCGGCTGTGCCGCCGTACACGCCGCTGAGTGAGATCGTTCCGCCACGCCGCACGACGTCGATGGCGGAGTACAGGGCGGACAGCCTATCCACGCCGGCGGTCTGCATCAGCCGCTTGCCCAGAGCATCCGGCAACACCCCGGCCACCTGCTGCGCCAGCTTGGCGGCCGGCGAGCCGTGCGCCTCCATGCCCACCGCGTCGATGACCGAGTCGGTTCCCCGTCCATCGGTCAGGTCGCGGATCGCATCCCCGAGGGAGGAATCGAGCCGCGCCAAGTCGATGGTGTGGATGCCGCGCTTCGCGGCGCGGCCGAGCCGTTCGGGCACCAGGTCCACGGCGATGACGCGGTAGCCCAGGTGGTCGGCGATGCGCGCGGCCATGTCCCCGATGGGACCCAGCCCGAGCACGGTCACCGAGCCACCGTCCGAAATGTCGGCGTAGGCGACGGCCTGCCATGCGGTGGGCAGCACGTCGGACAGGTAGACGAACCGCGAATCCGGCGGGCCCACAGGAACTTTGATGTGGGTGAACTGCGCCTGGGGGACGCGCAGCAACTCGGCTTGGCCGCCGGGCACCTCGCCGTAGAGCTCCGAATAGCCGAACAGCGCCGCCCCCATGCCCTGCTCGCGCACCTGAGTGGTCTCGCATTGGGTGTAGAGCTGCTGGCCGCACATGTGGCAACTGCCGCAGGAGATTTGGAAGGGGATGACAACCCGGTCGCCCACCCGCAGGTCGCCCGTCTCCGTGCCGACCTCCCGCACGATGCCCATGGCTTCGTGCCCGAGGATGTCCCCGGGGTTCATGAACGCGCCGAGAATCTCATAGAGGTGCAGGTCGGAGCCGCAGATGTTGGTCGACGTGACTTCCACGATGGCATCCGTCGGTTGCTCGATCTTCGGATCGGGCACCGAATCCACCCGCACATCACGCTTGCCCTGCCAGGTAACAGCCTTCATATGGGTGGCACATACCCTTCTCGCGCTCGTCGAAACCGCACCCGAAGGCGAGCCGGCGGAGAAACGATCACCGTCGGCGACGGCCCGGCCGGGCGGCCGCAGCACAGCGCGGCGAGAATCAGCCCAAATCTATTGGGGTGCAGGAATTTTGAGAGCCGATGCTACGCAAGTTCTGATCAGTGCCGGTCGCCTTTGAGGGGATGCTCGCTGTCTATCAGCGCGGCGGCAATGTCGACAAGCCAAACGTTGGATTTTTGTGACACCCGGGTGAGCAGCTCGAACGCTTCGACCGCGTCGAGACTGAAGCGCTCCATCACAACGCCCTTGGCCTGCCCGATGATGTCCCGCGAAGCCAAGGCGCCGCGAAATTGGTCCGGCCGGCGCATCATCGACCACGCCAGGGCGATGTGCGTTGCGAATACGGCGCCGACTTCCACGACCTCCTCGCTGAATGCCCGCGGACGGTCGGCATAGAAGTTAGGCGCGGCCATGCCGGCGCCGCCGATGAGAGCTCGTACGACAGGATCGAGCCCGCTTACACTCGGGTCCGTGACCTCCATAGTGATCGTGGGAAGCGGCTTTACCGGATTCACCTGCGCCCGGCGGCTGGCCCGAATCATGCGCCGGCGGCGCGCGCCCGTAAACATCACGATGATCTCCCCGGTCGACTACATGCTGTACACGCCGTTGTTGCCCGACGTCGCCGGCGGGGTCGTCGATGCCCGCTTTGTCGCTGTCCCCCTGGCCAATTCGCTCAAGGACGTACGTGCGGTGCGTGGCCGTGTTGATGCCGTGGATTTCACCCAACGCACGCTGACCTATTGCGATCCCGAAGAGCGCAGCCATTCGCTGTCCTGGGACCGGCTGGTGCTGACGCCGGGTTCGGTGACGCGATTGTTCGATGTACCGGGGCTCGCCAGGCACGCGCGCGGACTGAAGACCACCGCCGAAGCCCTCTACCTGCGCGACCACTTCATCGAACAATTGGAGCTGGCCAACATCGAGGACGATCCGCGCGCGGCCGCCGCCCGGCGCACCGTCGTGGTGGTCGGCGCGTCCTATTCGGGCACCGAACTGGTGGCGCAGCTGCGGGCGCTGGCCGACGCGGCTGCTAAACAGATGGGCTTCAACCGCGCCGAGGTGCGGTTTTTGCTGCTGGACCTGGCCGACCAGGTGATGCCGGAGGTGGGAAAGAGGCTGGGTGACGCCGCGCTCAAGGTGTTACGCAAGCGCGGAATCGACGTCCGGCTGGGCATCACCCTCAAGGAAGTGCACGCCGATCACGTTGTGCTCAGCGATGGTTCGCGCATCGATACGCGCACGATCGCGTGGGTGACGGGGGTGACCGGGGCGCCGCTGATCCAAGACCTGGGGCTGCCGACCGAAAAGGGCCGGCTCAAGGTGCAGGCCGACCTGCAGGTGCCGGATCACCCCGAGGTGTTCGCGGCCGGCGACGCGGCCGCCGTGCCCGATCTGACCCAGCCAGGAAAGATCACCCCGCCGACCGCCCAGCACGCGACTCGGCAGGGCAAGGCGCTGGCCCGCAACGTCGCGGCCAGCCTCGGCTATGGCAGCAGCAAGGAATACAAGCACCGCAACCTCGGCCTGGTGGTCGACCTCGGGCCGCGCTATGCGGTGGCCAATCCGCTCAACATCCACCTGTCCGGGCTGCCCGCCAAGGCGGTCACCAGGTCCTACCACCTGTATGCGATTCCGCGCGGCGTCAACCGGTGGGCGGTGTCGCTGGCCTACCTGACCGACGCGCTGTTCACCCGTTCGGTCGTTTCGATCGGATTGACCTCCGAGGACGACGCGCAATTCACGGCCAGCGAAGGCATTCCCATGCCAAAAACAAGCTGACGCGCCGCGCCTCAGCCCTCCGCCGACTGCTGGGCCATCGCGTACGCGAGCTGAAGAAAGTCCGCGCCCGCCAGGGCGCTGAACACGCCGGCGATCAGCCGGGTGAACCGGGGCGCGAACACCAGGCCGATGGCAAATCCGGTGGCCACCCACATGTCCAGGCAGAACGGACAGGTCAACAACTCCCCCAGGCTGTGCCGGAGCGGGCTTTGCTCGCGGACCTCTTCCTGGACTTCGGCCGGGCCGCCGGTGCCCTGGTAGCGCGTAAAGGGCGCGCGCAGCGGGCTCGTCACCGCGTCCTTGGTCAGGGTCCGCGACAGCTTGTGGCTGCCCAGGGTGAGGATCAACAAGTCCTGGACTCGCCACCGCGTGGGCAACGTGCGGCCGGTGGCCAGCGCGGCCAGCACCGCGGCGACCACGACCACGCCGTAGACAGCCATGACCGCCAGGTAGCCGCCCAGCGGGCGATCGTTGTCGCCCCGGTAGGCGTCCGCTTCCTCTCGTGCGCCATCGACCACCTGAGCACCGGTTTCCGTCAGCTCACCCATTGCTTCTCCTTGAACGCATAGCGACATGGGTACCCGACCTGCGTCGGTGCAATCCGCGATGGACTCAGACGGTGCCCGGCTCGGCGGGCTTCGCCGCTTTCCCGGCTTCTCGCAAGGTGCGGTTGGTGGACCGCAGATCGGTGTTGGCCGCCGACAACGTGGCGTTGTGGTCTTCGAGATCGAGGATCCGCCCGACACCGGCCAGGTTGACCCCGGACTCGACCAGCGCGCTGATGCGCTTGATCCTGGCCAGATCGTCGGCGCTGTATCGGCGGGTGCCGCCTTTGCTGCGCGACGGCGTGATCAGGCCGTAGCGTTCGTAAAGCCGCAGCGTCTGCACCGCAGCCCCGGACAATTCGGCGGCCACCGAGATGCCATACACCCCATGGTCGGACGCCGGAGCATCCGCGTTTCCGCCGTAGTCGACCATCGCACCTCCCCTTCGTTAACCACTATAGAAAATCTGTTTAGCACACTTGCATCAACCTGTCGATAGTGCTATATAAAATCTATGTCATTAGACATAGGAAATTGCCGACCCACCGCCTAGATAGGAGCGAGAGGTGACAACCATGCTGATGCGTTCCGATCCGTTCCGTGAGCTCGACCGCTTCGCCCACCAGGTCCTGGGTACCGCCGCCCGGCCGGCGGTGATGCCGATGGACGCCTGGCGTGAAGGCGAGCACTTCGTGGTCGAGTTCGACCTGCCCGGCATCGACGCCGACTCGCTGGACATCGACATCGAGCGCAATGTGGTGACGGTGCGCGCCGAACGACCGGCCGTCGACCCAAACCGCGAGATGCTGGCCACCGAGCGGCCGCGCGGCGTGTTCAGCCGCCAGCTGGTGCTCGGCGACAACCTCGATACCGACAGGATCGAGGCGTCCTATTCCGAAGGCGTTCTGCGCCTGGGCATCCCGGTGGCCGAAAAGGCCAAGCCACGCAAGATCACGGTCGGCCGCAACCACGCTCAGCGGGCTGTTGGCGAGGGCGCTGCCCAGCACGAGGTCATCAACGCCTGACCGACCGGGGGCCGTGCGGCGGCCGCACTCAACGCACACGTGCATGCGGCCGCCGCACGCCGCCAGCTACCGGTCACCGGTGCCAACATCTAACCCGCGGCGGACGGATACACGATGAAATGGGAACTCGACGGCCAGACTGCCAACGTTGAAGAGGCGTTGGCCGGCGGCGATGCGCAACCCACGGGGTGGTTTAGGTTCTACTTCACCGATCAGCGCTGGGAATGGTCCGACCAAGTGCAACGCATGCACGGCTACGAACCCGGCAGCGTCACCCCGACCACCGAACTGGTGCTATCCCACAAGCATCCCGAGGACCGCAAACACGTCGCGGCCACCATCGATCAAATCGTCCACGCCCACCAGGCGTTCAGCACACGCCACCGGATCGTCGATACCCAGGGGAAGGTGCACCACGTCGTCGTCGTCGGCGACCAGATCTTCGACGACGACGGTGACGTGATCGGAACACACGGGTTCTACATCGAGGTCTCCGCGAACTACGAACAGGCGCGCGAGGATGCCATGAGCGCGAAACTCGCTGAGATCAGTGAGAATCGGGCGGGCATCGAGCAGGCCAAAGGCATGCTGATGCTGATCTACGGCATCAGCGACAGCGCGGCCTTCGAGCTGCTCAAGTGGTTGTCCCAGGAGGCGAACATCAAGCTGCGACCGCTCGCGGAGCAGATCGCCCACGACTTCCGCGGCGCGGGCCAATCTTTGAACACCCAGTCGGAATTCGACCACCTGCTGTTGACCGCGCACGAACGCGTCGGCAGTAACAGGAGCGTCGGCAGCAATCGCGAATAGTTCTTGCAGTTCAAGGCTTTTCGGTCGTCAACGGTCGAGTTGACGGCGCCACCCAACCTTGGCCGGTCTGACATGCCCGAAAACACCAGAAGTAAACCGGAGAACGGATCCGTGACACGGCAGGGCGGGCGCACGGCAGGGCGGGCGCCCTCGGCAGCCGCCGTCATGACCGCCGAGGACTAGGGCGTGTCTGACAAATGGGGTAGCCAGAGGGTGATGGCGCGTAGGACTGCTGCGCCGCGGTAGACGACGGCGA
>NZ_MVHG01000069.1 GCF_002086125.1 Mycobacterium arosiense ATCC BAA-1401 = DSM 45069 | reverse complement strand
GCCGAGCTGTTCAACAAGGGCGGGCCGTATCTGGCCCGCGGGGCCGCCGACCTGGTGCCGACCGCCCAGCTGCTGGATATCTACAGCCCGGAAATCTATTGCTTGATGCGCAGCGAGCACGATGCGCTGCCCGCCACCGGCGCGGCCGAGGGCGGGTTCAACGGCTACTCGTTGAACATGGACACCGAGGTGCTCTCCGGGCTCGGCCTGATCGCGAACCCGGTGTCCGCGGTTCCCGTCATCGCATCGCTGGTGGGTGGGATCGCCGGGGTGGTCGGCGGTGCGCCCAACCCGTACATCTATCCCGAGAACCTGCCGCGGGTGAACGCACGCGGCGGCCCGGGCGGCGCCCCGGGGTGCTGGCAGAAGATCACCCGCGACCTGTGGCCGGCACCCGAGCTGATCATGGACACCGGCAACAGCATCGCCCCCTACAACCACCTGGACACCGGATCGCCGTACGCGATCGAGTACGTCTGGGGCCGCCAGGTCGGCGACAACACCATCAACCCGTAACAGGCGTTCTCGCCCGAATGGCCCCCAAACTCGCTTACGCCAGTGCCCGTTTTCCGGTGCAGTATCTCGGTAACCGCTGACGCAGTCACCACTCTGTCGGCTCGCGCCTGTCACTCTATGTGCGCGTGTTGGCTACGCTACCCGGCTTGATAAGACCGACAGCGAGTTTCGATACCTCCACGCTTCCGATCATGTATTTCGCGATGATCGATGGACCGCGTTCCGCGGCAGCGCCCATTCGGCACGTGCGTGCCCCGAGTGGAGCACTTAGGTAAGCCTATCGTAAGCTCACTGCCTTGTGGGCGCCGTTGCCTCGATCAAGGGCGCAGCCAGGTCGGTGGGTAACGAGTGAGAAAGGTTTCTCGCATGCGCATCGTGTTTTTCGGATTTCAGACCTGGGGCTACGCAACCCTGAAGGCGCTCACCAAGATGGACCACGAAGTCGCCCTGGCCGTCACCCACCCCCCGAGCGAGGAATCGTACAAGGCGATCTGGTCGGCGCCGGTCGAAGACCTCGCACGTGAGCACGGCATCCCCGTGCATCTCACCGAGACGGTGGACGCCGAGACCATCGACCTGGTGAAGCGCGCCGAACCCGACGTCATCGTCGTCAACAGCTGGTACTACCGGATGCCGTCGGAACTGTATAACCTTCCGCCGCACGGAACGCTGAACTTTCACGATTCGCTGTTGCCGCGCTTCACCGGGTTCTCCCCGGTGCTGTGGGCGTTGATCAGCGGCGAGTCCGAGTTCGGCTTGACCGTGCATCGCATGGATGACGGTTTGGACACCGGGGACATCCTCGTCCAGCGCGCGGTGCCGATCGGCCCCACCGATACCGGCACCGAATTGGTGTTGCGCGGTCTGGATCTGATTCCGAGTGTGCTGGCCGAAGCGCTGGATGCCCTGGAGTCCGGCATCGCGGTCTGGCGGCCCCAGAACAAGTCCGAGCGGACGTATTTCCACAAACGTTCGGAGCGCGACAGTTTGATCGATTGGACTTGGCCGGCCGAGGACCTCGAGCGTTTTGTGCGCGCATTGTCCGACCCGTATCCGCGCGCGTTCACGTTCTACCGTGGCGAGCGGATCGAGGTCCTCGAGGCGCGGGTCTCCGACGCCGGCTACGGCGGCACGCCGGGCCGGGTGATCGCCCAGGAGGAGGGCGGCGCCGTGGTCTGCGGAGCCGATGCGTATCGGGGCCGCAACCGCGGCCTGGTGGTCACCCGTCTCCGTTCCGCGGACGGCGTGGAGTGTAGCGGGGAAAAGTTCTTTCGGCGCGGGGGCTACCTGACCAGTCAGCCATGAGAAGTTGTCTTCCCGGTAACGCCAGCGACAATGCATCTGCCGCGACCTCAACGGCGGTGATTCCTGCCGTCTCCGTCGGGCAATCGGTTGTGAGCGGGCCTGATTACCCGGACAAGATAGACGCCAGGCTGCTCTGGATCGGCGCGGTATGCGGCCTGGCCGCCATGATGGGGCACCTGGACGCTACCGCGGTCGCCGTCGCTCAACGGACCTTCGCCGCCGAATTCGGATCCACTCAGGCCGTCGTCTCGTGGACGATGGCCGGCTACATGCTGGCGTTTGCCGCGGTTGTCCCGGTAACCGGTTGGGCGGCTGACAGATTCGGCACAAAGCGGCTCTTCACGGTCGGTGTCTTGGTGTTCACGCTGGCATCACTGCTGTGCACGATGGCTCCGAATATGCCTCTGCTCATCGTTTTTCGTGTTCTGCAGGGCTGCGGTGGTGGCATCATGACCCCGCTGTGCTTCGTCATCCTGACCCGCGAATCGGGTCCCAACCGGCTCGGCCGCTTGATTGCGATCGGAGCGGCTCCATTCCTGCTCGGCCCAGTCGGCGGGCCGATCCTGGGCGGGTGGTTGATCGACAGCTACGGATGGAAGTGGATATTTCTGATCAACCTGCCGATCGGGCTGGGCGCCTTCGCGGTTGCGGCGGTGATGTTTCCCAAGGATCGCCCCGAGCCGTCGGAGACGCTCGACGTGACCGGTATGTTGCTGCTGTCACCGGGCATGGCGATCTTGCTGGCCGGGCTGTCCTCCATCGCGGGACGTCGCGCGATAGCCGATCACCATGTGCTTATTCCCTCCATGATCGGCCTGACTTTGATCGTCGCCTTCATTGTTCACGCCTGGCGCCGGGCCGACGCTGCGCTCATCGACCTGCGATTGCTCAAGAACCGCATGGTCAGGCAGGCCAACGCGACCTTGCTGATCTTCGCGGCCACGTACGTCGGAGTTTTGTTACTGGTCCCAAGCTATTTCCAGGTCGCACTGCACCAGACGCCGATGCAGTCGGGGATGCACTTGGTCGCGATGGGGGCCGGCATCGTGGTGACCACACCGTTCGCCGGCGCATTCATGGACCGATACGGGCCGAGCAAGATCGTCTCGATCGCCTTCCCGCTCATGGTGGCCGGCCTGGGCGTCTTCACCATCGGCGTCGCCCGGCAGGCGGCTTATTCGCCGACGCTGCTGGCCGGCCTGATGCTGGTCGGGATGGGCGTGGGTTGTGCCGCGGCGCCACTTTCCGCCGCGTGCGTGCTGCCCTTGGCGCCGCATCAAATCGCTCGGGGCACGACGCTGCGCAGTGTCAACAATCAGTTGGGTGGCGCCTTCGGCGCCGCGTTGGTGACGGTGCTGTTGGCGAATCAGTTCAATCGCCACGAAGCCACGGCGCCGACGACCAACGCTGTGCCCGTTGACCCTTCGGCACTCCCGCCGCAGACGACCGGCATCGCGAACGCCGCGTCTTTACACCTCGTGCACGCCTACACCGTGGTCTTCGTGGTGGCCACCGCACTGGCGGTGGGCGCGATCATCGCGGCGGCGTTTCTGCCGACGAGGTCGGCCAGGCTCGACAATGCCAACGCTGCGGGCGCACAGTCGCCGGCCTAACGAGAAAGTCCATCGTCAAATGCTCAACTACGGTACGCAACCAGACCTGCTGGGACCGTTGACCGTTGCGCAACGCGCGTTATGGGCCGCTCAAGAACTACGGCCGGAAGTGCCGATCAACTTCGCCGGGTTCCTCGCGATCGATCACGATGTCGACGCCGAAAAGCTCATGGCCGCATGTGAATCGGCGGCCACCCGATTCGGCTCGCCCTGCGCGCGGGTGGCGCTGGTCGACGGCCAGCCCGTTTTCGTGCTCGATCACTCGCTTCCGCGGACCCTGAACACGCTCGATCTGCGTGCCGAGCCCGACCCGGTCGCCGCCGCTCGCGCCTGGATGGACGAAGACTACCGGCGGCCGGTCGATCTGGTCCGCGATCGGCTCACCAATTTCATGCTCCTGCGGATCGCCGACGGCCTGTGCTACTTCTACCTGCGCACGCACCACGTCCTGCTGGACGGGTATGGCACGAACAATTTCATCCGGCACGTCGCCGACGTCTATTCCGGCGCGGACGCTGCCACCGGCGAGGTCGATTTCTCGGGCTTTGACGTCATCCTCGACGCGGACCTGAAATATCAGCAGTCGTCGCGCAGCGCGGCCGATGCCGAGTACTGGAAGAGCGTTGTCCGCGAGCCGCTGGAAATCGTCGACCTGGCCGGCGCCCAGCGCTCGGTGCCCCCACGCCACCAGCTGGTGCGCGAGCTGGATTGCACACGACGGTTGGCGGAAACCCACCATTTCGACGTCGCCAGGGTGGTCGCGACCATGGCCGTGTTCATCGCGAAAACCACTGGGCACCAGACGGTCTCGCTGTCACTGCCGGTGTCGGCGCGCACCAGCGCGGCCCTGAAGAACTGTGCGGGCATGGTGTCCAACATGGTGCCGCTGGTCGTTCGCGTCGACGACACCGACACGATCGGCGCCCTGACCGGCCGCGTCGGCACGGCCCTCGTCGGCGCGCTGCGCCACCAGCAGTTCCGGGGCTTCCCGGACATCGTCGGCGACGGAGCCCGGCTCGACACCAACGTCGAATTCGGCCCGGTGATCAATGTCCTAGGCTTCGCGGCCCCCATCTACTTCGGGCCCTCGCTGGCGACGTGCCACATCTTGACCAATTTCCCGATCCAAGACATCGCCGTCAACATCTACCCGCAGCTCGACGACGGCGCGCCGCAGGTTCACTTCGGCTGGAATCCCGAGCGCTACAGCGACGACGAAATCGCAAGGCACATAACCCGTCTGGAGTCACTTTTCGACCGTCTTCTGGTGGCGGACCCGTCGACGGCGCTGCGCGAGGTGTCGGTCCTGGATCGCGATGAGCGCGATCTGGTCACCTCGACGTGGTCTGGCGCCGGCGCGTCGGCACCCGTGGGGGTGGCACCGGAGTTGTTGGCCGCCGCGGTGGCGGCCGGTCCCGGCACGGTGGCCGTCGTCGACGGTGCCCGAGCGCTGACGTATCGCGAGCTCGATGCGTCATCGACGCGGCTGGCCCGTGCGCTGATCGAGGCCGGGGTAGGCCCGGAGTCCGCCGTGGGCGTCGCGATGGATCGCTGCCTTGAACTGGTTGTGGCGTGGTGGGCGGTGCTCAAGGCGGGCGGATCGTATGTGCCGCTCGACCCGGCGCATCCCGCCGAGCGGATCAGCACGGTGCTGGACACGGTCGGGGCGGTGTGCGTGCTGACCCGCGGCGCCGACACCTTGACCGGCGCCGGGGGGCGTCCGGTGTTGCCCGTCGACGGTCTCGATTTGTCCGGGCGGTCCGCGGAACCGATCACCGACGCCGACCGATCGGCCCCGCTGCGGGCCGCCAACACCGCCCACGTGATCTTCACGTCCGGCTCCACCGGCGCGCCCAAAGGCGTGGCGGTCAGCCACGCCGGGCTGCTCGGGGTGGCCGCGCAGCACGAGGCGTTCGGCCTGAGCGCCGGCGAGCGCTTGCTGATGGTCGCGTCGCCGGCCTTCGACGTATCCGTCGGCGAACTGCTGCTGGCGGTGGGAGCGAGGGCGACTCTGGTGGTGGCACCCCCGGAAGCGTCCGCCGGCGAACCGTTGACCGCGTTGCTGCACGAACAGCGGATCAGCGCGGCGGTGCTCACCCCGACGGTGCTCGCGTCGCTGGACCGCACTCGGCTGACCGGCGTACGCACCCTGATCGCCACCGGGGAGGCCTGCCCGGCGGAGCTGGCCACCGCGTGGGCGCCGGGCCGGCAGATGTTCAACGCCTACGGCCCCACCGAGGCGACCATCTGGGCCACCTGCAGCGCGCCGGCCGCACCGGGGCGTTCGCTCGGCATCGGCACCCCCATTCCGGGGGTGCGGGCCGTGGTGCTCGACGCGCAGCTGAACCCGGCGCCCGTCGGCGTGGTCGGCGAGCTCTATCTGAGCGGACCCGCGCTGGCGCATGGCTACCTGGGCCGCGCCGACCTGACCGCGGAACGCTTCGTCGCCAACCCATTTGGCGCCGCCGGCACGCGGATGTACCGCAGCGGAGACCGGGTGTGCTGGGGCCCGGACGGCCAACTGCGCTACCTCGGACGCGCCGACGGACAGGTCAAAATTCGCGGCCACCGCATCGAACTCGGCGAGGTGCAGGCCGCGCTGGCCGCAGTGGACGGCGTGACGGCGGCGGTGGTGATCGCGCGCGAGGCACGCCTGGTGGGGTACGTCACGGGCGGCGCCGACCCCGCCCAGGTCCGCACCCGGCTCGGGGAGCGGCTGCCCGCCTACCTGGTCCCGGCGGCGATCGTGGCGATCGACGCACTGCCGCTGACGCGCAACGGCAAGCTCGACGTCAGCCGTCTGCCGGCCCCCGACTATTCTGCCGGGACGTACCGGGCCCCGTCCGACGCGGTCGAGGAGACCTTGGCGGGCATCTACGCCGAGGTTCTGGGGCTGCCGCGGGTCGGGATCGACGACTCGTTCTTCGACCTGGGCGGCGACAGCATCATGTCCATGCAGGTGGTCGCACGCGCGCGTGCCGCGGGCGTAATGTGCCGCCCGCGTGACGTTTTCGTCGAGCAGACCGTGGCCCGGCTGGCCCGGGTCGTCACGGTCGCGGTTGGCGACGACCACGCGGCCGATGCGGGTGTCGGCGAGGTGGTCGCGACCCCGATCATGCGGTGGCTGCACAGCATTGACGGCCCGGTCGATCACTTCAACCAGACCATGCTGGTGCAGGCTCCCGCCGGGGTCAGCGAGGCTGACGTGGTGGCGGTGTTGGGCGCCCTGTTGGATCGGCATGCCATGTTGCGGCTGCGCGTCGAAGACGACGGTGCGGCGGGATGGTCCCTCTCGGTGCCCGACGCGGGCTCGGTGGACGCCCGCGGGTGTGTGCGATCGGTGGAGGAGTTGTCCGACGCGGCGCTCATCGCCGCGAGGGCGCGGCTGAACCCGGGTGCGGGGATGATGCTCAGTGCGCTCTGGATCGCTTCGACCTACCAATTGGTATTGATCGTTCATCATCTGTCCGTCGACGGGGTGTCGTGGCGCATCCTGTTGGAAGACCTGAATATCGCATGGGCTCAGCATCGCGACGCGCAGCCGGTGTCGTTGCCCCCGGGCGGCACCTCGTTCGCCCGATGGTCCTCGCTGCTCGACGAGCACGCGCGCCGTCCCGACGTGGTGGCCCAGGCCGACGCGTGGCGACGGGTATCGGCTGCTCCCGCAGCGTTGCCCGCCGTGGGAAGCGTCGATACCCACGAAAACGCGGGCCGCCTCTCGGCGCGGTTGGATGTGGAGACCACCCGCGCGCTGCTCGGCGACGTTCCCACTGCGTTTCACGCTGGGGTGCAAGACATTTTGTTGATCGCCTTCGGGCTGGCCATCGCGCACCTTTCGGGCAACAGCCGGACGCCGATCGGCATCGACGTGGAAGGCCATGGGCGCCACGACGAGCTGAGCGCCAACGTTGACCTGTCGCGGACGGTGGGCTGGTTCACCGCCAAACACCCGGTGGCACTCGACGTCACGGGCCCGCAGTGGGCAGAGGTCGTGGCCGGTGATGCCGCGCTGGGCGCAGTGATCAAGCGCGCCAAAGAACAGCTGCGCGCCCTGCCGAACGGGATCACCTATGGACTGCTGCGCTACCTGAATCCCGTTGCCGACCTGGGTGATCGCGACCCGACGGTCATGTTCAATTATCTGGGGCGGCTGGCCGGCGCTGCCGGGTCGTCCGATGAGCTATGGCTACCAAGCCTCGACAGTCTGTCGGCGACCGCAGTCGCGACCGCGGTGCCGACGCCGCTGACCCACACCGTGGCTCTCGACGCCGGCACCATCGAGGGTGAGACCGGCCCCCAGCTGCACGCCAACTGGACATGGGCGACCACCGCACTGGATCGCGCCCGGGTAAACCGGTTGAGTGAGTTGTGGTTTGAGGCACTCACCGGTATCTGCGCGCACGTGCGCCGGGGCGGGGGCGGCCTGACCCCGTCGGATGTGATCCCCGCGCGTCTCACCCCGCAGCAGATCGACGACCTCGAACGGCACGACCGCATCGCCGACATTCTGCCGCTGACACCGCTGCAGCAGGGGCTGCTCTTTCATGTCGCAGCAACGCAAACCGACGGCGTCGACCTGTATGCCATCCAGCTGGCCATCGGCGTCGCAGGCCCGATCGATCCGCACCAACTGCACGAGGCGGTGCATGCAGTGGTCAACCGCCATCCCAACCTGGCCGCCCGCTTCCGCCCGGACATCGACCCGCCCGTGCAGATCATCCCCGCCGATCCCGTAGTGCCCTGGCGCTACGTCGATCTCGGCGGCGTCGATCTCGGCGGCGATCAGGTCGACGTGGACGAGCGGGTTCACCGGATGTGCGCCGCCGAACGCGCCGCAGTCTGCGATCTGACCGACCCGCCGGTGTTCCGGGCGGCACTGATCCGCACCGCCCCGGACCACTACCGGCTCGTGCTCACCAACCACCACGTCGTGCTCGACGGCTCGTCCCTGCCGATCCTGCTGCGCGAGATCTTCACCGCCTATAACAACGAGCGCCTCCCCGCCCCGGCGCCGTACCGCAGGTTTGTCACCTGGCTGGCCGGCCGAGACCTCGATTCCGCCCGTGCCGCCTGGCGAGAAGCGCTGACCGGCTTCGATACGCCCACGCTGGTGGGCGCCACGCACCGGCCAAGGCTGGGGCGACAAGGCGTGGAATCGCGCAGGCTCTCCGAGGGGACCACTCGGGCCTTGCAGCGACTGGGTCGAGCGCACCACACCACGACCAATACCGTGCTGCGGGCCGGTTGGGCGCAGCTGCTGATGTCGCTGACCGGGCAGCGCGACGTGGTTTTCGGCGCGGCGGTCTCGGGCCGCTCGGCCGACGTGCCCGGGGTCGAATCGATGGTCGGCCTGTTGATCAACACGGTGCCGGTGCGGGCTCGGGTGACCGCCGAGACCACCGCCGCCGACCTGCTCGTTCAGCTGCACAACGCCTATCGTCAGACGCTGGATCACGAACACCTGGCGCTGACCGAGATTCACCGCCTCACCGGCCACGACCAGCTGTTCGACACCTTGTTCGTGTACGAAAACTACCCCGTCGACGCCGCGGCCTCGATGCAGCTCGGCGAGCTGGCCATCACGGAATTCACCAGTCATGAGTCCACCCACTACCCGCTGACCCTGCAAGTCACGCCGGGAGTAGAACTGGCGTTGCGAATCGAGTACGACTCCGACGTATTCGACGCGGAAAGCGTTGTGGCTCTTGCTGATCGGTTGGAGCGGATACTGACGGCGATGACGGCCGATCCGTCGCGGCGGCTGTCGTCGATAGATCTGCTCGACCAGCGTGAACATGCGCGGTTGAACGAGATGGGAAATCGTGCGGTGTTGTCCCAACCCACTGTCGGGGTATCGATACCGGAATTGTTTGCGGCGCAGGTGATTCGCACGCCGGAATGGACGGCGATCAGCTGTGCGGGCCGCTCGATGACCTATCGCGAATTAGACCGGGCCGCAGATCGTTTGGCGCACCTGCTGGCCGGCCGGGGTGTGGGGCCGGGTCAGTGTGTGGCCCTGCTGCTTTCGCGCTCGGCGGAGGCGATCGTGGCGATCCTGGCCGTCTTGAAAGCCGGGGCCGCGTATCTGCCCATCGATCCCGCGCTGCCCGATGCCCGGGTCGGCTTCCTCCTGCGCGATGCCGGCCCGATCGCCGCGATCACCTCCGCCGAGTTGGCCGGCCGGCTGGACGGATGCGAGCTGCAGGTCATCGATGTCGACGCGCCGGTCGACGCGCAGCCCAGCACCGCCCCACCGGCGCCGGCCGCCGAGGACGTCGCCCACATCATCTACACCTCGGGCACGTCCGGCGTTCCCAAAGGCGTTGCGGTCACCCACCACAACGTCACCCAGCTAATGGGAGCACTGGACGCGGGCCTGACCGCGCCGGGCCCGGCAACGGTGTCGACGCAGTGGCATTCCTACGCATTCGACGCCTCGGTTCGTGAGATCTGGGGTGCGTTGCTGCACGGCGGTCGGCTGGTGGTGATACCCGAGGCGGTAGCGGGATCCCCAGAAGAGCTGCGGGCGCTGTTGATCGGCGAGCGGGTCAGCGTGTTGAGCCAGACTCCCTCCGCTTTGGCGGCATTGTCGCTCGAGGGTCTGGACTCGGCGGCGTTGATCGTCGGTGGCGAGCCCTGCCCGGCCGAATTGGTGGATCGGTGGGCACCCGGGCGGGTGATGAGGAACGCCTACGGCCCCACCGAAACCACCGTCGATGTGACTATCAGCGCCCCGCTCCAGGCCGGGGCTGCTGCGGTGCCCATCGGCGCGCCGGTCGCCGGTGCCGCGTTGTTTGTGCTCGACCGATGGCTACGGCCGGTGCCACTTGGCGTGGTCGGTGAGTTGTATGTGGCCGGGCGCGGTGTGGGGGTCGGATACCTGCGCCGGGCATCGTTGACGGCGTCGCGGTTCGTGGCATGCCCGTTCGCGGGGCCGGGAGCGCCCGGCGCCCGCATGTATCGCACCGGTGATCTGGTGCGGTGGCGCGCAGACGGCCAGCTGCACTACGTGGGGCGGGCCGATGAGCAGGTCAAGATCCGCGGCTATCGCATCGAGCTGGGCGAAATCCGCACTGCGCTAGCCGGTTTGGCCGGCGTGGACAGCGCAGCGGTCGTCGTCCGTGAGGACATTCCCGGCGATAAACGTCTCGTGGGGTATGTCACCGGCACCGCGGACCCGGCCGTCGCACGCGCCGAACTTGCCAGGCAGCTGCCGGCCTACCTGGTCCCGGCCGCGGTCGTGGCGATCGCAGCGTTGCCGTTGACGGTCAACGGCAAGCTGGACAGCCGCGCCTTGCCGGCGCCGGAATATCGCGACTCGAAATACCGCGCGCCGGGCAACGCCATCGAGGAAGTCCTGGCCGACGTCTACGCCGACGTCCTGGGCCTGGACCGCGTCGGCGTCGATGACTCCTTCTTCGACCTGGGCGGGGATTCGCTGACCGCGATGCGCCTGATCGCCGCCGTCAACAAATCTCTGAACACCCGGTTGGGCGTGCGCGCCCTGTTTGACGCGTCCACCGTCGCCCAGCTGGCGCCGCGGGTCCGGACGGACGGCTCGGGATTGGAGCCGTTGGTGGTCGCCAACCGGCCCGCCGTGATCCCGTTGTCATTCGGCCAGAGCCGGCTGTGGTTCCTCGACCAATTTCACGGCCCGTCACCGGTTTACAACATGGCGGTGGCGTTGCGGCTGAGCGGCCGACTCGATGTCGACGCCCTGGGTGCGGCGCTTGCGGACGTGGTGGGCCGCCACGAATCGCTGCGCACCATTTACCCGCATCGTGACGGCGTGCCGTACCAGGAGGTGGTGGCGGCCGAGCGCGCGGACTTCGGCTGGGAGGTGGTCGATGCCGCCGCATGGTCACCCGCCCGACTTGACCAGGCCGTCGGCGCCGTCGCGCGGCACGCGTTTGAGCTGGGGACCCACATTCCTTTGTTCGCAAGGCTTTTCCGCGTCGCCGAGGACGAGCACGTCCTGGTCGCGACCGTGCACCACATCGCGGCCGATGGCTGGTCGGTGACACCGCTGGTGAGCGATTTGGGGGCCGCCTATGCCGCCCGGTGCGCGGGCCGGGCCCCCGGGTGGGCCGCCCTGCCCGTGCAATACGCCGACTATACGCTGTGGCAGCGGGCCCAGTTCGGCGATCTCGAGGACAGGGGCAGCCCCATCGCAGTCCAGCTGGCCTATTGGCAGGAGACGCTGGCGGGGATGCCCGAGCGGTTGCAGCTGCCCACCGACCGGCCCCACCCCGCCATTGCCGACTACCGCGGGGCGAGCGTGACCGTGGACTGGCCGGCGCAGTTGCAACACCGGGTCCGCGCCGTGGCTCGTCAGCACAACGCCACCAGCTTCATGCTCATCCAGGCTGCCCTCGCCGTGCTACTCTCCAAACTCACCGCGACCAACGATGTTTCCGTGGGATTTGCCGTTGCAGGCCGTAGTGACACCGCACTCGACCAGCTGGTGGGCTTTTTCGTCAACACCTTGATCCTGCGTGTCGACGTGGACGGGGACGCCACCGTCGCCGAGCTGTTGACCCAGGTTCGCACCCGCAGCCTGGAGGCTCTCGAACACCAGGATGTGCCGTTCGAGCTGCTGGTGGAGCGGCTCAACCCGATCCGGTCCCTGAGTCATCATCCGCTGGTCCAGGTGTCGATGACGTGGCAGAACCTACGTGAGCACGGCAACGACCCGGCCGCGGGCCTGGGCCTGGGTGACCTGCGGGTCACCCAGCTGCCCCTGGAGACCCGCACCGCCCGCATGGATCTGACATTCTCGCTCGGCGAACGCTTCACCGAGGACGGCCAGCCCGCCGGAATCGGCGGCGCAGTGGAGTTTCGCACCGATCTGTTCGACGCGAAAAGTGTTGAAGCGCTGGTGGACCGGTTGCAGCGGGTGCTGTTGGCGATGACGTCCGATCCGTCGGGGCGGCTGTCGTCGGTGGACGTGCTCGATGCCGCCGAGCGGGCCCGGCTGGACGGGTTGGGTAATCGGGCGGTGTTGAGCGCGCCGGTGGACGGGGTGTCGGTTCCGGAGTTGTTCGCCGCGCAGGTGGCTCGCACCCCGCAGGCGGTGGCGGTCAGTTGCGCCGGTGCGTCGATGACGTATCAGGAGTTGGACGAGGCTTCTAACCGATTGGCGCATTTGCTGGTTGGCCACGGCGCCTGTCGTGGCGAGTGCGTGGCGGTGTTGTTCGAGCGCTCCGCGCAGGCGGTCGTGGCGATCTTGGGGGTGCTCAAGTCCGGGGCGGCGTATTTGCCGATGGACCCGGCGGTCCCCGACGCCCGCATCGAGTTCATGATCGGTGATGCCCGGCCGGTGGCGGCGGTGACCACGACAGGGTTGGCCGATCGGTTCGCCGGATCCGGGGTGCGGGTCGTCGATGTGAATGACCCTGCGGTACAAGCCCAGCCGCGCTCCGGGTTGCCGGCGCCGTTGGCGGGGGACATCGCTCACATCATCTACACCTCGGGCACGACGGGGGTGCCCAAGGGGGTGGCGACCACGCATCAGAACGTGACGCAGTGGTTGGGGTCGCTGCACGTGAGGCTGCCCTCGGGGCCCGGACAGGTGTGGTCGCAATGGTATTCGTATGCCTTCGATGCCTCCGTGGAGGAGATCTGGGGCGCGCTAATGCACGGGTCGCGGCTGGTGATCGTGCCCGAGTCGGTGGCCGCGCTGCCAGAACACCTGCAGGACTTGCTGATTGACGAGCAGGTGACGGTGTTGCACCAGACCCCCTCGGCGGTCTCGGCGTTGTCGCCGCGGGCATTGGGATCGTCGGCGTTGGTGGTTGCCGCCGAGGCGTGTTCGGCCGAACTCGTGGATCGGTGGGCGCCGGGTCGAATGATGACCAATGCCTACGGGCCGACCGAGACCACGATGTGTGTGGCGGTCAGTCGACCCCTGAGCGCCGGGGCGGGCACACCACCGATCGGTGCGCCGGTGCCCGGGGCGGCGCTCTTCGTTCTCGATGCATGGTTGCGCCCGGTGCCGCTGGGCACCGCGGGTGAGCTGTACGTCGCCGGGCGCGGGCTCGGTGCCGGTTACCTGCGCCGGGCCGGGTTGACCGCATCGCGATTTGTCGCCTGCCCCTTCGGCGGAACCGGACAGCGGATGTATCGCACCGGCGATCTGGTGCGTTGGGGACCCGACGGACAGTTGCGATACCTCGGCCGCATCGACGAGCAGGTCAAGATCCGCGGGTACCGCATCGAGCTCGGCGAAATCCAGGCGGCGCTGGGCGGTTTGGACGCGGTGGATCAGGCCGTGGTGATCGTGCGTGAGGACCGTCCCGGCGACAAGCGTCTGGTGGGTTATGTCACCGAGGCGGCACCGGGGGCGCTGGATGTGGTCACCGCACGGGCCCGGCTGCGGGAAACGTTGCCGCCCTACATGGTTCCGGCCGCCCTGGTGGTGATCGATGCGCTGCCGCTGACGGTCAACGGCAAGCTGGACAGCCGCGGGCTGCCCGCACCGACCTACCGTGACGCCGAGTACCGCGCCCCGGGCAACGACATCGAACACCTGGTCGCCGACGCCTACGCGGAGGTTCTCGGCCTTGACCTCGTCGGGATCGATGACTCCTTCTTCGACCTCGGCGGCGACTCCCTGTCCGCAATGCGCCTGATCGCCACCCTCAACAAAACCCTGCACACCCACCTGACCGTGCGCACCCTCTTCAACGCCCCGACGGTTGCCGGCCTGAGCCGAAAGGTGAACGAGCACGCCGACGATCCGCGCTTCGTATCCGTGCACGGCCCCGAGGCCACCGAGGTGCATGCCGCCGACTTGAAGCTGGACAAGTTCATCGATGCGGCGACGCTGGCCGGTGTGTCGTCGTTGCCGGGGCCTGGCGGCGAGGTGCGAACGGTCCTGTTGACCGGCGCAACCGGCTTCCTCGGGCGGTATCTGGTGCTGCAGTGGCTCGAGCGGCTGGAACTGGCCGACGGGAAGCTGGTCTGCCTGGTGCGGGCGGCCTCCGACGACGCCGCCCGCGCACGCCTGGAGAAGACCTTCGACGGCGGCGACCCGCAGTTGCTGCGATATTTCCAGGAGCTGTCCGCCGATCACCTCGAGGTCATCGCCGGGGATAAGGCCGAGCCGAACCTCGCCCTCGACGAACAAACCTGGCAGCGGCTAACCGAATCCGTCGATCTGATCGTGGATTCCGCGGCGGTGGTCAACGGCGCGCTGCCCTACAGCGAGTTGTTCGGGCCCAACGTGGTGGGCACCGCCGAGCTGCTCCGGTTGGCTCTCACCACCAAACTC
Organism: Mycobacterium arosiense ATCC BAA-1401 = DSM 45069; assembly: GCF_002086125.1. Taxonomy (GTDB): domain Bacteria; phylum Actinomycetota; class Actinomycetes; order Mycobacteriales; family Mycobacteriaceae; genus Mycobacterium; species Mycobacterium arosiense. The sequence continues at coordinate 13,315 of NZ_MVHG01000069.1, read as the reverse complement.
AAGCGCTTCACCTATGTGTCGACGGCCAACGTGGGCGATCAGATCGCGCCCGCGACGTTCACCGAGGACGCCGACATCCGGGTCATCAGCCCCAGTCGGCGCAACGACGGCAGCCGTGTCAACGGCTACGGCAACAGCAAGTGGGCCGCTGAGGTGTTGCTCCGGGAGGCCAACGATGCGTGCGGGTTGCCGGTCGCGGTGTTTCGCAGCGGAATGATCATGGCGGGCACCACGTATGCGGGCCAGCTGAATCTGTCGGACATGGTCACCCGGATGGTGCTCAGTGTGGTGGCCACGGGCGTCGCGCCGCGCTCGTTCTATCGGCTTGACGCCCAGGGGGATCGGCAGCGCGCGCATTACGACGGTCTGCCCGTGGATTTCGTCGCCGAGGCGATCGCGACGTTGGGCACTCAGGTTGTCGAGGGGTTTGAGACCTATCACGTGATGAATCGGCATGACGACGGCATCGGGCTCGACGAGTACGTCGACTGGCTGATCGAGGCCGGCTATCCCATCGAGCGCATCGAGAACTTCGGCGAGTGGCTGCGTCGGTTTGAGGCCGCGCTGCGTGCCCTGCCGGATCGACTGCGCGAGCATTCGATTCTCGGGGTGTTGCTGTCGACGAATTCGCAGCATTTGCAGCCGGCGGAGCCGATTTCGACTTCCGTTGTGTCGACCGATCGGTTCCGTGCCGCGGTGCAAGACGCCAAAGTGGGCCCCGACAACGACATTCCGCACATCTCGCCGGCCGTCATCGTCCAATACGTCACCGGCTTGGAGCTACTCGGCTTGCTGTAGCGCGGGGGACTGAAGGCCGCTCAGGCTTGCGAAGCGGCCCTCGGCCTGGCGCTGGCTTTCACGTCACGTCCCGCCCCGGCCGACATGGAGGCGGCCTCGCCGCGAGCCAAGCCGATCGTCGCGACGATCACCACGACGAGCGTCACCGCGAGGACAAACCACTCCCACCCGCCGGCTTCCAACGTCTCGGCGAGCACGACGATGCCGAGGATCCCACCCACCACGGGCTTCGCCACGATGATCGTCGGCAACGAGGCGGTGAGCGCGCCGGCCCGATAGGCCGATTGGTGATAGATCATGCCGGCGACCCCGCAGAACACTAGCGCGTACAGTTCGAAGGTCTGCCACACGTGGCCGGGCTGGTGTTCCAGGATGTCGACGACACCCTTCATCAGGACCGCGAACACTGCCAACAAGGTGCCGGCCACCGCCGCCAGCAGCAGCGCCGCAACCGGGCGATCCGCCCAGATGCGCGCGCCCAGCAGGCCCAGCAACAACAGCGGACCGATCACTACGGCGACCACGATCCAGATGTGCAGCGGCGCCCGCTGCTGGCCACCGGTCGGGTCTCCCACCGCAATCAGCACCGCCAGCGCCACCGCCAGCACCACCGCCCAGGACCACTCTCGGCGAGTGATCCGGTTCCCGGTCATGCGCGAGTAGATCGGCAGGGCGAACAGCAGCGCGGTCACCTGCAACGACATCACCAGCAACACCGAGCCCTTGTCGAGCGCGGCCGCCAGCAGCACGTAGCTGCCGATGTCCCCCAAACCGCCCAACCACCAACGCTTGTCGCGCAGCAACATGCCGAACAACGTCAGGTGGCCCACCCGTTTGTCCGTGACTTCCTGCGCGGAGCGCTGCCGCACCACGTTGCCGATCGCGGACGCCAGCGCCGCGCACAGGGCGAGAACGGCCGCCAGATGCGCATCGGACATGGCTTGACCTCCTCGCTGGGTGCGGTGGCGCTACCCGTCTAATCTAGCCATGACCCGGCCGTCCGGCGCGGGGAAGGTCCTTTAGCCAGCGAAGACGGCGTCACAACGGGAACTTCGTCCCGGTGAGCCGCTCGGACAGTTCCCACAGGGCGGTGGCGGTGCTCGTGCGCTTGGCCGGCCAGTTCCGCCACGTGGGCTGGGTGCGGCCGTACAGCCCGAAGCGCGGGCCGACGAAGGTGTCGCCCGGCAAATCCTGCGACGCCGCGTACAGCGTCTGGCGGGCGCCGAAGTCGGCATCGGTGGACACGATCCGGTCGACCGCCAGCACCGCCGCGTCGCCGAGTTTGCGGCCGGAGTTACCTTGCAGGTTCGTGTGCGACCAGCCGGGGTGGGCGGCCAAAGCCCGCAGCGACGTGGGGACGTCGTTCAGCCGCCGCTGCAGCTCCTTGGTGAACAACAGGTTGGCAAGCTTCGACTGGCTGTAGGCCAGCCAGGCCGAATACGGCCGGGACTCAAAGTTGAGGTCCTTGAGGCTGATATAGCCGAAGTGGTGCATCAGCGAGGACACCGTTACCACGCGGTCGGTCAGCTTGGGCAACAGCAGGTTGGTCAACGCGAAATGGCCGAGGTGGTTGGTGCCGATCTGGCCCTCGAAACCGTCGACGGTCACCGCGTGCTTGGTGGCCATGATGCCGGCGTTGTTGATCAGCACGTCCACCCTGTCGATGCCCTCGGCAAAGCGTCGCACCGAGGACAGGTCTTGCAGGTCGAGCGCACGCACCTCGGCCTTACCGGCCGCGGGGCCGGTCGCCGAGCCGGTGATGCGAGCGGCGGCCGCGTGGCCCTTATCGGTGTTACGGACGGCCAGGATGACGTGGCCACCCACCCGGACCAATTCGCGGGCGGTGATCTCGCCCAGCCCGGCGTTGGCACCGGTGATGACGATGGTCCGTCCGGCGAACGAGGGCAGCTGTGCTGCGGTCCAATCGGCCATGGCAGACACCCTAACTCCGCATTTGCGACCCCGGCTGGTGGGCCAAGCGCCGCTGCGGTGGCGGGCGGGAGCGATGTCGGTCACCGGGTGCGCCCAGGTATCGTGCCTGGGATGACCAGCGAAACCCCATCTGCCGCGGGAATCGCCGGATGCAGCTAGGCGTCATCGTCAATCCGAAAGCGCGAAACAATCGCTCCGCTTCCCGCGATCGCATCGCCGAACTGCGACGGATCGTCGGCCCCTGGGGCGAGGTGCACGAGACCAACTCGATCGAGGAATTGCGCGACACCATCGCGCAGCTCGCGCCACGGGTCACCCACCTGGTGGGCGACGGCGGCGACGGCGCTCTGCACTGGCTGGTCAACGAGGCCGAGCACTGCATCAGCGACCCACAACGCTGGCCCGCGTTCGTCCCGACCAACGGTGGCAGTGTCAACGCCGTCGCGCGCAAGGCCCGGGTGCGCGGGCGCCCGGAGGCGATCATCCGCGCGCTGACCGCGGCCGCCGAAACCGATCGGCCCCCACCCGAGGTGAACCTGGACACGTTGGTGCTCGACGGCGCGACCGCCGACGGCGCGGCGTTTCATCGGCTCTGCTTCGGGCTGGCCGCCGGCGGCGTCGGCAACCGTTTCTACGACCGGTATTACGACTCACCCGATCACGGCCGGCTGGCCGTCGCGCGAGTGATCGCTCGCAGCTTCGGCGACTACATCACCTCCAAGGTCGTCCCGAGCCGGGTGAGGACGCCGAACTACGCGTCCATCCTGTTCACCCCGACGCGCGCGCGCGTGGTGATCGACGGCGACGAGGTCCCGTCGCGCACGCACAGCCTGCTGCACGCGGGCGCGATCGACCTGCGCATCGGTGGCCCACTCCGGTTGTTCCCCAAGGCTTCCGAGCCCGGCGCGCTGCATTTTCAGGCCGGGTACCTGCGGCCGTCCAGGATCGTGGCGCAGCTTCCGACGGCCCTGACCAACGGCATGCTCCGCGGCGCCGGGCTGCGCGATGTCAACGGCCGCGAGATGGTCATCGAGGCCGAGGACGAGCCGTTGTCGCCGATCATCGACGGCGAACGTTTCCTTGGCATCGTCAAACTGGTGGCCCGTGCGGGCCCGCGCATCCGGATCGCCCAGCCCTCCTAGCCGAGCACGCAGACAGTCCGGCGGCGTGGTCGCGCCCCTCGGGCGCGGATGTAAATTTCGTTTTATGATTTGCATTCCCCCATTAGGCGTGACGAAGGTAATAGCTTTTTTACGCAAGGGAGCCCCTCGGCAACGGAATATAAAATGCGTGAATTCGTAGATACGCGATTCAGTATCTCAGCGGAAGATTACCGGTATTGCCTGGTCGAACGCGACTGAGATACTGAACTCCGTATGCGCGGAGATCAGCATTCGCGCATTCAAATTTGTCGGCTAAGTTCTACCTGTGAATGTGGTGTGTGAAAGCCATTAATGCTGCTCGACGCTTTGCTCAGCGTGCGTTCACGGCGCTACATTGGTATTCATATTCACGACGGAAGTCGTATTCGGGCAAATCAACCTGGAAGGGGGATCACTCCTACGATGGAGACGCTGATCGATTACCTGCAGATGTGGGAAGCGCAGAAGCCGGACCAGACCCTCTTCCGGTTCGTCGATGGCGAGGGCCGCGAACTCGAGCACTACACCTACCAGGCCTTCGCCGAACGCACCCGCGAGCTGGCCGCCTACCTGTCGAAGGAGGCCGGTCTCAAGTCGGGCGACCGTGCGCTGCTGGTCTACCCGCCCGGTTTGGAAATGATCGCGGCGCTGTATGCGTGCGCGCGCATCGGGGTGATCGCCGTTCCGGTCAGCCCGCCCTTGCCAATGTCCTTTGATGCGGGGCTGGCCAAGCTGAGCTTCGTCGCCCGTGATTGCCAGGCGTCGGCGGTGCTGTCGACGAAGCAGTTCGAGTACGACTTCCGCCTGCTGCTCGGCCAGCGCCGCGGCGAGCGGGTCTGGACGGACGAGTCGGACGCCGGCCTCCCGGAGCTGCCCTGGTTCGCGACCGACGGTGCCCAGGAGTTCGGCGGCGCCCCGGTGGCAGACACGCCGGGCGAGGTGCTCTTCCTGCAGTACACCTCTGGGTCGACCAGCAATCCGAAGGGTGTGATCGTCACCCACGCCAACGTCATCGCCAACGGCTCGGCCTTCACCGGCGACGTGGTGCTGGCCTCGTGGCTGCCGCAGCACCACGACATGGGCCTGATCTCGGCCTATATGTTCATCGTGCTGCTGGGTGGGTCCACCCACGCGATGTCGCCCCTGGACTTCCTCGCCCGGCCATCGTCGTGGCTGCGGCTCATCAGCGACGTGCGCGCCACTCACACCCCGGGACCGAACTTCGCGCTCGAATACTGCCTGCGCGAGGACAAGCTGCCCGCCGCCGAATTGGCCGGCGTCGACCTGAGCAGCCTCGAGTGCATCGTGGTGGGCGCAGAACCGCTGCGGGCCAACACTTTCGCCCGCTTCCGGCAGCGGTTCGCCGAGTACGGTCTGCGGCCCGAGGCGCTGACCGGCGCCTACGGCATGGCCGAATCCACTTTGATCGTGTCGATCCGCGGGCGCCAGACCATCGCGGTCAACAAGCGCGGGCTGGAGCGCAACGTCGCGCGCATCGAAAAGGCGCTGCCGGAAAACAGCAACCAGGTGGCCTTGGTCAGCTGCGGCAAGCCCATCGAGGAGACGCTGGTTCGCATCGTGGATCCGGAATCGCGCCGGGCGCTGCCGGAGGGGCGGGTCGGCGAGGTCTGGCTGGCCGGACCCTCCAAGGGCGCCGGCTACTGGAACCGCCCGGAGCTCACTGCGGAAATGTTCGGCGCCCACATCGCCGGCGATGACGAGCACGCCTACCTGCGCACCGGCGATCTCGGCTTCCTCTATGAGGGCGAGCTTTTCGTTTGCGGCCGCAGCAAGGACCTGATCATCGTCCGCGGTGTCAACTGCTACCCCTCCGACATCGAAGCGGTCGCCGAGCGCACGGCCACGCACGTCCGGAGTGGCTGCGTCGCCGCCTTCTCGGTCGAGCACGACGAGTCCGAAGCGCTGATCGTCGTCGCCGAGGTGCGAGACGAGCACAACCTTCCGGACGCCAAGTCCGTGGCCCGCGCGATCCGGCGGCACTGCCACATCGATCCGCACGCGATCGTCTTCGCGCCGCCGCGCAGCATCCCCAAGACCACGTCGGGGAAGATCCGGCGCGCCTCGACACGCCAGCTGTGGCTGGACGACAAGCTGCCCGCCTTCGCCACCTGGATCAACCAGTCGGCCAGCCGGACTCACGGCGAACTGGGTGCCGGTGCGGGTCCGCTGGAGCGCTTCGGAAACCTCATCGAGAGCTACGACCTCACCGGTGACGAGGACTGCTCGTTTGCCGATCTAGGCATCGACTCGCTGGCGCTGGCCGAACTCCGCACCGACCTGCAGGCCCTGCTGGAGGACAACGGCGCGGGGGAGCTGGCCGAAGAGGTCAACACCCGACTGCTCCAGCGGCTGACGGTGTCCGAATTCTTCGGACTGATAAGGCAATTCGGCGAGGGTTCCGGCCGGCCGCTCGACGCCCTGCGCCGGGCGCTGGGCAAGATTTCCGCCGAATACGAGGCCCACGAGGCCGCCCAGATGCGGGCCGACGCGGCACTACCGTTGCCGGAGCTGGCCCCCGCGCGGCCGGGTGAGCCCACCGACCTGTTGCTGACGGGCGCGACCGGCTTCCTCGGGCCGTTCCTGGTGAGCAGCCTGCTGTCGCGGACTTCCTACACGGTGCACGCACTGGTGCGCGCCACCGACCCCGCGCACGGCCTGGACCGCATCGTCGCGTCGCTGCGCCGCGCCCAGCTGTGGACCCCGGCGCTGGAAGCCGACGTCCGCGCACGGGTGCGCGTCATCTGCGGCGATCTCGCACAACCCGCGCTGGGCATCGGCGAGGCGGCCTTCCAGCAGCTGGCGCACGACGTCGACGCCGTCGTGCACAACGGCGCCCTGGTCAACTACGTGCGCACCTACGACGCCCTGCGGCCCGCCAACGTGGAGGGCACCCGCGAGCTGTTGCGGCTGGCGATGATCAACCACCGCAAGACCTTCCACCTCGTCTCCAGCACGTTCATCTACGGCTGGAGCACCGAGCCGGTGGTCGGGGAGTGGGATGCCAACGACAAGATGGCCGGCCTGGACTTCGGCTACTCGCAGACCAAGTGGGTCGGCGAACAGCTGGCGCTGGCCGCCCAGCGCAAGGGACTCGACGTTCGCATCTACCGGCCGTCGCTGATCTCGCCCACCCGGGCGGGCTTCGGCAGCCAGGACGACATCCTGGTTCGCCTGACGGCGTTCATGATCGAGCACGGCGTCGCCGTCAACGCGCTCAACCAGATCAGCCTGCTGCCGGCCGACTTGATCGCGGAACACATTGTGGCGCTGATGGGCCTGCCGGACGAGTCGGGCAGCGTCTTCAACATGACCGCGGACGACTACTACAACCTCACCGACGTCACCCGCATCCTGTCCGAACGCTACGGCTACCGCTTTGAGTACCACGACATCCCGTCGTTCACCGAGCAGCTCAACCGCCGCTGCACGCCGAACGACCAGATGTATCCGCTGGTCGATTTCCTCACCCGGTCCGCGGACAAGATCGCGGCGATGCGCGACAAGCGCTACGACAACACCCAGTACCGTCATCGGCGGGGCCTGGCACAGGTCCGCCTGCGCGAACCCGCCCTGACCGAGACGGTCGATCATCTGGTCCGGTTCTTGCGCAGCGAGCGCCTGATCACCGAGGTGGAGGACGAGGCACAACGCAGCGCCTAAGCGGTAACAGGCGAGACAGACGAAGGGGATGACGATGTTCACCGTCGATGACAAGGCAACGGGCCCCCATGACGCCTCGCTCGACCACGAGCGGATCGTCCTGCAGGCGCGTGACGTCGACTTCGACTGGTCGACGCTGCCGTTCTACTACGTGCCCAACGAACCTTTCACCACCCACTTCTGCAATGTGCTGCATCTGTTGCTGCCCGCGGGTGAGGAATTCATCGTCGACGCCTTCAAGGACACCCTGCCGCTGATCAAAGACGATCAGCTGCGCCGCGATGTGCAGGGGTTCATCAGCCAGGAGGCCATGCATTCCCAGGCGCACGCGGGGGTGCTCGGGCACTTCGCGGCCAAAGGCATTGACGTGACGCCGTTCACCGACCAAATGCGTTGGCTCTTCACCCAACTCATCGGTGACCGGCCGCGGTGGAGTAGCCGCCGGCGGCAGAGCTGGTTGCTCGAACGGGTGTCGATGGTCGCCGCCCTCGAGCACTACACCGCCATCCTCGGCGAATGGATTCTCGACACCCCGCAACACGACGCCATGGGCACCGATCCGGTGATGCTGGACCTGCTGCGCTGGCACGGCGCCGAGGAAGTCGAGCACAAGGCCGTCGCGTTCGACACCATGAAGCACTTGCGCGGCGGGTACTGGCGGCAGGTTCGCACCCAGCTGCTGATCACGCCGGCGCTGCTGTGGTTGTTCATCCGCGGTGTGCGGTTCATGTACTCGGTGGACCCCTACCTGCCGCCCGGCACCAAGCCACGCTGGCGCGACTACTTCCGCGCGGCGCGCCGCGGCTTGGTGCCCGGGCCGTTCGAGTTCCTCCGGGTCATCGGCGCCTACTACACACCGGGATTTCATCCGTCCCAGCTGGGCGGGGTGGGACGTGCCGTCGACTACCTGGCCCGTTCACCCGCCGCCCGCGCGTCGCACTGACGATGACGACCCAAGCGTCTCCCACCACGGTCGCCGCCTCCGACGGGGTGCGACTGGCGGTGCACGCCTACCCCGACATCGACCCGGGCCGTCCGACAGTCCTCGCCATCCACGGCTACCCCGATAACCATCACGTGTGGGACGGGGTCGCCGAAACGTTGGGCCGCCGGTTCAATTTCGTGGCCTACGACGTGCGCGGCGCCGGCGAATCGTCCAAGCCGACCAGGCAAGCGGGATACCGGTTCCCGCAGCTGGTTTCGGACATCGACGCGGTGATCGACAGCCTCGGAGTCGGCCAGGTGCATCTGCTTGCCCACGACTGGGGCTCGATCCAGGCCTGGGCGGCGGTGACCGACGACGCGGTGATGGACAAGGTCGCCTCGTTCACGTCGATCTCGGGCCCGCACCTGAACTACGCGGGCAGGTTTCTGCGGTCCGCGCGCTCGCCGCGTGGCGTCGTCGACGTGCTCAAGCAGGCGCTGGCCTCCAGCTACATCTGGTTCTTCCTGTGCCCCGGCGTGCCCGAGCTCGCGATCTGGTCGCGGGCGACCGTGGCGGTCTTTGCCGCGGTAGAACTCATCGGCCGGCCGCGCGGCGCCGAGCAGCGGCGCGCGGCGACCAGCCGCTCGATCCGCGACTACCTCAACGGGCTCAACCTGTACCGCGCCAACATGCCCAAACCGATGCTCGCGCCCGGGAAGCGGCTGCCGCAGACCACCGTTGCGGTGCAGGTGCTCGTCGCGCGCCGGGACTACTTCGTATTGTCGGCCCTGCAACGGTTTACCGGTTCCATCCCGGAGGGCGGCCGGGTCGTCCCCATCGAGGGCGGCCATTGGGTGGTCAGCGCATACCCCGAGGTGATCGCCCGGCTTACCGGAGAGTGGATCGACCTGATCGCCCAGTCGGCAGGCCGTCGCGGCATCGATTCGATGTGAGGATGATTGTGGCACAGACCATTTGGGACAGCATTCCGGCCGACCTCTACGGCCGCCGCAAACGTGACCGCATGTACACGGCGTTGTACGGGGTCGGCGCGCTGTTCGGCGGCCTGGCGTCGGCGTCGCGGTGGACGTCCTCGCGTGTGCAGCCCGTGCAGCGCACCACCACCGCGGTGGTGATCAACCGCGAGCTTCTCACCCCGGATGTGGTCGCGCTGACCCTGGCCGACCCGGCCGGTGGGTTGTTGCCGTTCTGGACACCCGGCGCGCACATCGACGTTCGGCTGCCATCGGGGCGTCGCCGGCAGTACTCGCTGTGCGGTCCGCCCGGCCGGCGCACCGAGTATCGCGTCGCGGTGCGCCGCATCGCCGGGGGCGGCGGCGGCTCGATCGAAATGCACGACACCGTCAAAGTGGGGGACAGGTTCGAGTTCGAGGGGCCCCGTAACGCGTTCTATCTCGTCACCGATGAGCGCGAGGTGCTGTTCGTGATCGGCGGCATCGGGGTGACACCGATTCTGCCCATGATCCAGACGGCCCAGCAGCGCGGAATCAATTGGCGCGCAGTGTATGCCGGGCGCAGCCGCGATCACATGCCGCTGCTGGACGAGGTGGTGGCGGTGGCACCGGACCGGGTGACGGTGTGGGCCGACGACGAGCGGGGCCGGATCCCCGCCGCGTCCGACTTGCTTGCCGGCGCGGGGCCGGCGACGGCCGTCTACGTTTGCGGCCCCGCCGCCATGCTGGAGGCGGTGCGCACCGCCCGCAACGAACACGCGAACGCGCCGCTGCACTACGAACGTTTCGGCCCACCACCGGTGGTCGACGGGGTGCCCTTCGAGCTGGAACTGGCCCGTTCGCAGCGGGTGCTGGAGGTGCCGGCGAACCGGTCGGCGCTGGACGTCATGCTCGACCGCGATTCGACCACCGCGTACTCCTGCCAGCAGGGGTTCTGCGGCACCTGCAAGGTGAAAGTGCTTGGCGGGCAAGTCGACCGCCGCGGGCGCACCGTGGAAGGTGACGACGAGATGCTGGTCTGCGTCTCCCGCGCGAAGTCCGGGCGCGTGGTAATCGACGCCTGAGCGCTCACATGCGCCGCAGCTGACCGGTGTGCGATGGCGGACTCGAGACCGCGTTGCGTACCGGGTCCAATTTCGGTGCCGGTGATCGCCGCCGCGATCGGGGTGGGCGCCGCGGCGGCGCTGCTCGTGCGCTCCGCGATATCTGAGCAGTCTTGCGGAACCGGGTCAACGGTCCGCTGCCGCGGGCCGCGCTAAAGCTCTCGTTGCATTTGCCTGATGCGTTTAGCCGATTGTCGAGCGGGTAGCTACTTCGCGCAGGGAGCGCGTTGTGACAGACCAGCATCGGTTAAGCAGAGGACGACGCGGAGGCGTGATGGTCGAGCAGGCCAAAGAGCCGGTCAGCGCGGTGTTGGCGGGGCCCTACGGGCATCCATTTCATCCCATCTTGGTAACGGTGCCCATTGGTGCTTGGGTAAGCAGCCTTGTGTTCGACACCGGCTCTCACGTTGTGGCTGTCCCTGGGTTCTTGGCGCAGGGCTCGGAATGGCTGATTGGCATAGGTGTCATCGGCGCTCTGCTCGCGGCAACGGTTGGATTATTAGACCTCCTGGCCATACCCAGCGGCACGCGGGCGTTTCGGGTGGCCCTCCTGCATATGACGCTCAACGCGGGCATCGTCATCGCCTACGCCGTCAACTTCCTCTGGCGCCACGGCAGCTACGGGCAACCCACCGCCGTCGGGCTTGGACCGCTGGTGCTATCGGCGGTCAGCCTTGCCCTGCTGGGAGCGTCAGGGTTTTTGGGCGGCATGTTGTCCTACCGCTACGGCGTACGCGTCGCGCGGGAGACCGACCAGACCGAAGCTTTCCGCTCATGAGTTCACCCACTCGCACAGGAAGGAACTCCAATGGGTATAGCCGCACTCGTGTTATGGATCCTCACCGCTGGCGGCGGCTTCTACATGCTCGCCAATTGGGTCAGCGGCGGCGGGCATCGCCGCGCCAGCGCGACCAGGTTTCCACCCGCCCTGATTTTCGGGCATTTCCTACTCGCTGCAGCCGGGTTAGTGCTTTGGATTATTTACCTGGCTGTCCACAAGCCGTCCGTCGGCTGGGTGGCGTTGATACTGCTGGCATTGGCCGCGGTGGGCGGCTTGACCATGTTTGCCCGATGGGCGCCCAGCTACCGTAGTCGGCAAGGCGCAGTAGCCCCTAGCGGCCGGCAGTCGGTCGCAGCCCGCGATGAGAACCCGCCCGAGCGGAACTTCCCGGTCGCCATAGTGGGGGCCCACGGTGTGCTGGCGGTGACGACGCTCGTCCTCGTGGTGCTCACCATGGCTGGCATCGGAGCCAGGTAGCAATTGCTGCTCAACGATGGCGGGTCGCCGGTTCTGATGTTGCGCGGCGCTGACCGGCCCTTGATCAGCAGCTGACGAAGTTGCGCCGGCTGGACAGGGAAGCATTTCGAGTTCTAAGGATCCCCGGTGACCCGGAGGTGAGCCGACAACAGCGCATGGTCAAAGGCTGACCTGTCAGAGATCGCCGCCACTGCGGCCATGCGCAGATCGGCGCCAATTTGTTCGGCCAGCCGACGCAGCTTGATGTTGGCATCTTGGGAAAGTGACTTGAGTACCCTGAACGCGACGTCTTCGTTGACGTCATAGATCACCATCAGCATGCCCTTGACCTGCTCGATGGCGGCGCGTTGTTGCGTGATCGCACCGAGCCTCGCGGTGATCGCCTCCTCGCGGGTGCGGTCTCCGACGGAGAGGTCGATATAGAAACCGTGGGTGCCGATCACCTTTCCGTCATCGTCGACAAACTGGCCGGCTATGACCACCACCGAATGCACCGCGCCTGCTGTATCAACGATGCGGTGTCGGCTGCTGAACACCCCGCGGGTCTGGGTGATGTGCTCGATGGTCGCGGCCACGGTTTCACGGTCATCGGGATGTTTGTGAGACACCACCAATTCGGTCGTCGGCGTGACTGTCCCTGGTTGGTAGCCATGCAACCGTTGAAGCTCTTCGGACCACTCCCAGCGCTGGTCATCAAAATAGTATCGGAACCACCCGATACTCTCTCGCGAGGCCATGGCGAGCGCTGCGGCCGCCACGTCAAGCCCCGTTCCCACGGCACCAAAGTCAGGGACCGTCGCGCTGTCGTGGCTTTGCTCCGTCGGTACGAGACCGGGCCGGAGGTATTCACGTTCTTTGCCGTCGTCGGCGCGTGGTCGTTGATGAACATCAGCGACCCGACTGTGTGGGGGCGTCGACTGACACCAGCGTTGCGCTGCCGAAGACGGGGCACCGCTGGTGCTCGCAAATTGGGTGTACCGCGCGGCGCGCCGAACCTGCTCGACGCCGATCAGATCACGTTGTCCGAATTCAGCCTGCAAAAGCCGGGGTTCTTCGCCCCGACCGGCGGGGGTCAGCTCGTCGATCAGTTGCGACATATGCCAACACTAAACCGCATCAACAGCACTCGGGCTTAGATGCAAATTTGATCCGGCGGCGGGTGCACTTAAAGGGACGAAGTCGAAGTTCGCTCACAGATACCCCAGGGTGTGAGGGCTGAACTACTAGGGTATGAACAGGTCAGGGCGGTACGAGAGTCCGGACTGTCGTGCCGTCTAGGGCGTGTCTGGCAAAGATTTTGGATGTTGTGCCCGAGGCTTGAGTCATGTCGCGGTTTCAGTTGCTCACCGATGCTCAGTGGTCGTTGATTGAAGATTTGCTTCCGACTCGGACAGGCAAGCGGGGCAGGCCCTTTCAGGATGCCCGCTCGATGGTCGAGGGCATTATTTATCGGTACCGGTGTGGGATCGCCTGGCGAGACGTGCCCGGGGCGTTCGGGCCGT
>NZ_MVHG01000068.1 GCF_002086125.1 Mycobacterium arosiense ATCC BAA-1401 = DSM 45069 | reverse complement strand
TCGCCGTCGTCTACCGCGGCGCAGCAGTCCTACGCGCCATCACCCTCTGGCTACCCCATTTGTCAGACACGCCCTAGTCGGTTACTCCTCGTCGAGCGCGGCCAGCACCTCGTCGGACAGGTCGACGTTGGTCCAGACGTTCTGCACGTCGTCGCTGTCCTCCAGCGCGTCGACGAGCTTGAACACCTTGCGCGCGCCCTCGACGTCGACCGGCACGCTGACGGACGGCTGGAAGCTGGCCTCGGCGGACTCGTAGTCGATGCCGGCCTCTTGCAGCGCGGTGCGCACCGCGACCAGGTCGGTCGGCTCGGAGATGATCTCGAAGCTGTCGCCGAGGTCGTTGACGTCCTCGGCGCCGGCGTCGAGCACCGCCGTCAGCACGTCGTCCTCGGTCAGGCCGTTCTTCTCCAGGGTGACGACGCCCTTGCGGCTGAACAGGTAGGACACCGAGCCGGGATCGGCCATGGTGCCGCCGTTGCGGGTCACGGCCACCCGGACCTCGCCGGCCGCGCGGTTGCGGTTGTCGGTCAGGCATTCGATCAGCACCGCGACGCCGTTGGGCCCGTAGCCCTCGTACATGATGGTCTGGTAGTCGGCGCCACCGGCTTCCTCGCCGGCGCCCCGTTTGCGGGCGCGCTCGATGTTGTCGTTGGGGACCGAGGTCTTCTTCGCCTTCTGGATGGCGTCGTAGAGCGTCGGGTTGCCGGCCGGGTCACCACCGCCGGTGCGGGCGGCGACCTCGATGTTCTTGATCAGCCGGGCAAACTCCTTGCCGCGGCGCGCGTCTTTGACGGCCTTCTGGTGCTTGGTGGTGGCCCACTTGGAATGGCCGCTCATCGCTGTCCTATCTACAAAGTCCTCTTTTTGTGGCCAGACGAGTCTACGTGGACGCTCGGGGTGGGTCGCGGGAGCAGCGGGATGCGGTCAGTCGCCGCCGGTGACGAGGTCGACGAACAGGTGGTGAATGCGCCGATCGCCGGTCATCTCGGGGTGAAACGCCGTGGCCAGCTTGCGTCCCTGCCGCACCGCGACGGCATGGCCGGCCGCGCTGGCCAGCACCTCGACGCCGTCCCCCGAGCGTTCCACCCAGGGCGCGCGGATGAACACCGCGCGCACCGGATCGTCGAGTCCCGCGAACGCGATGTCACCCTCGAACGAGTCGACCTGCCGTCCAAAAGCGTTGCGCCGCACCGTCATATCGATCGCGCGCAACGGCAGCGCCTCGCGCCCGCCCGCGCCGGCGTCCAGGATCTCGCTGGCCAGCAGGATCATCCCGGCGCAGGCGCCGTAGGCGGGCAGCCCGTCGGCCAGCAGGCCCCGCAACGGCTCCAGCAACCCGAGATCGCCCAGCAGGTGGCTCATGGTGGTCGATTCGCCACCGGGAAGGACCAGCCCGTCGACCGATTCGAGCTCGCTGCGCCGGCGCACCGGCATCGACTCGGCCCCTGCCTCGCGCAGGGCCGCCAGGTGCTCGCGGGTGTCGCCCTGCAGCGCCAGGACCCCGATCCGCGGGGTGCTCACTGGTGGGTCGGCTGGTATCCGCGCTGGAAGCGGGTCAGCCCCTCCTGCATGACCGCCGCGACCATCTCACCGGACTGGGTGAAGATCTTGCCCTGGCACAGCGAGCGGCCGCCGCTGGCCGACGGCGAGCTCTGGTCGTAGAGCAGCCACTCGTCGGCGCGAAACGCCCGCATGAACCACATCGCGTGGTCCAGTGACGCCACCTGCAGGTGCTCGCGCACATCGAGATGGGTGACCTGAGCCGATCCCAGCAGCGTCAGGTCGCTCATGTAGGCCAGCGCGCAGATGTGCAGCACCGGGTCGTTTGGCAGCGGGTCGCGGTGGCGGAACCACACCTGCTGCTGGGAAGCCTTGCCCGGCAACAGTTCCAGGTGTTCGCGCGGCACGATGCAGACGTCCCACTCCTCGAACTGCTTGAACCCGGCGTCGTCGAACACCTTAATCGAGTCCAAGCCGGGCAGGCCGTCCGGCGGCGGCGCGGCCGGCATCGAGTCCTGGTGGCCAATCCCCTCCTGGTCGGTCTGGAAGGACGCCGACATGGAGAAGATGGTCTCGCCGTGCTGGATGGCGTTGACCCGCCGGGTGGCGAACGAGCCGCCGTCGCGGATGCGTTCCACGATGAAAACCGTGCGCTCCCGGGCATCCCCGGGCCGCAGGAAATACCCGTGCAGCGAGTGCACCTGGTAGCGCGGGTCGACGGTGCGCACCGCCGAGACCAGTGACTGCCCCGCGACGTGGCCGCCGAACGTGCGCTGGAAATAGCCCGACTTCGGACTGAAGATGCTGCCCCGGTAGATGTTGACCTCGAGTTGCTCGAGGTCAAGGATCTCTTCGATCGCCACGGAGAAGTTTTTACCAGCCGCGTTCGGCCAGCCGATGCGGCTCCGCGATCTGCTCGACGTTAATGCCGACCATCGCCTCGCCCAGCCCGCGCGACACCTTTGCCAGCACGTCGGGGTCGTCGTAGAACGTGGTCGCCTTGACGATCGCGGCGGCGCGCGCGGCGGGGTCGCCGGATTTGAAGATCCCCGAGCCCACGAACACGCCCTCGGCGCCGAGCTGCATCATCATCGCCGCGTCCGCAGGGGTGGCGATGCCGCCCGCGGTGAACAGCGTGACCGGCAGCTTGCCCGCCCGGGCCACCTCCACGACCAGGTCGTAGGGGGCCTGCAACTCCTTTGCGGCGACGAACAATTCGTCTTCAGACAGCGACGTCAGGCGGCGGATCTCGCCGCCGATGGCGCGCATGTGCGTGGCCGCGTTGGAGACGTCGCCGGTGCCGGCCTCGCCCTTGGAGCGGATCATCGCCGCGCCCTCGCTGATGCGCCGCAACGCCTCACCGAGGTTGGTCGCCCCGCACACGAACGGCACGGTGAATTTCCACTTGTCGATGTGGTGGGTGTAGTCGGCGGGGGTGAGCACCTCGGATTCGTCGACGTAGTCCACGCCGAGGCTTTGCAGGATCTGCGCCTCGACGAAGTGGCCGATGCGGGCCTTGGCCATCACCGGGATGGTCACCGCGGCGATGAT
This sequence comes from Mycobacterium arosiense ATCC BAA-1401 = DSM 45069, assembly GCF_002086125.1. Classification (GTDB taxonomy): domain Bacteria; phylum Actinomycetota; class Actinomycetes; order Mycobacteriales; family Mycobacteriaceae; genus Mycobacterium; species Mycobacterium arosiense. Next base: position 25,222 of record NZ_MVHG01000068.1, on the reverse strand, counting down.
GCCCTCGATCATGTCCGGATCGCTCATCCGCGACACCCCGCCCTGGGCGCGGATGTCGGCGGGCACCCGTTCCAGCGCCATGACGGCGACGGCGCCGGCGGCCTCGGCGATCTTGGCCTGCTCGGGGGTGACGACGTCCATGATGACGCCGCCCTTGAGCATTTCGGCCATGCCGCGTTTGACGCGCGCCGTCCCGGTTCGCCCGTTGCTCGGGTGGGCGGTATTCACTGCTGATCTCCTTCAACCGTTGTCGACCCAGTCTAATCAGGCGCTTTGGCCCGCGTTGACTCCGCGGAGTCAGCGGATGGACAGCAGCGGCCCGGGGGCGCGGCCGCCGGCGCGCGCGGCCGCGTCGGTGAGCAGTCCGGATAGCTGCAGGGGGTACACCGTCTCCCCCGCCGCCACCAGCTGCGCGATGTCAGCAGCGTCACACCAGCGGTGGCCGTGGATGTAGCTGCGTTCCAGTTCGGTGCGGCCGGTGCGCGACGGCTCGAACCGCTGGGTGCGGTAGACGAAGTAAAACTCCTCGCTGTCGATCAGCGAGCCGTTGAACTCGAAGACCTCATCGCGCCGCCAGACCGGACCGATCATCTCGGCCGGCGCGACCCGCAACCCGGTTTCCTCGGCCAGCTCCCGCGCGGCGGCCTCGGCCAGCCGCTCGCCTTGCCGCACTTCGCCGCCCACCGTGAACCACCATCGCGGCGCATGCCGCTGCGCGAGCGCGGGGTCCGACCCGCACAACAGCAGCACCGCGCCGGTCTCGTCGAGCAGCACGACCCGCGCCGAGGTGCGGTGGTTGAGGACGCCTTCAAAGCCCAAGGCGCCGTGCGCCAGCGCGTGCGGCCGCTCGACGATCTCAAAATAGTCGGGCAGCGCGGCGGTTCCGCCCAGGTGAAAGAGCCGCACCAGGGGCCGTTCGGCCAGCGCCAGGGTGTCGCGGACCGCGTCGTTGTGGAAGCGGCGGGCCAGCACCACCCGGGCCTCGGCGTCGGCCAGCTCGGCGATCAGCCCGGCCGGCAGGGACGCGGGATCGACGACGGCCAGCGCGGCCGACAGCTCGTTCTCGCACGCCTCCCGCGCGTGCCGCGGCGCGCCCTCCGCGGCGTCGGCCAGCGCCGCCAGCCGTCGCCCTTCGGACGCGCCGCCGTAGGCGTCGATGGCGACGGCGCGCGCCACCACCGCGCGCCGGGCCAGCGCGCCGTCGAGCGCCTGCCAGGACAGGTCGTAGCGGACGTGCAGCCGGTCCAGCCGGTTGGCGGTCCGGTAAGCCCAGGCGCCGACGGCCGCCAGCACCGCGACGAAGACCGCGATGGCGACAATCAGCCATGTGATCAACCGGCCACCTCAACCTTGGCGCCTGACGCGGCGACCGTCTCGTACACCCGCATGATCTGGCCGGACACCGCTGACCAGTCGTAGCGCTGGACGGCTGCCGAACCGGCCGCCACATATCGTTCCCGCAGCACATCATCCTCTAGCACCGCGATCAGCGCATCGGCGAGCGCGTCGCCGTCGCCGACGGGCACCAGGCAGCCCACCTCGCCATTGCCCAGCACGCGCCGGAAGGCGTCCAAATCGCTGGCCACCACCGGGGTGCCGGCGGCCAGCGCCTCGACGAGGACGATGCCGAAGCTCTCCCCGCCGAGGTTCGGCGCGCAATATACGTCGGCACTGCGCATCGCCGAGGCCTTCCCGGCATCGTCGACCTGGCCCAGAAACCGGATGCGGTCCACGAATTCGCCTGCCGCGAAGCGCAATTGGTCCTCGTCGCCGCGCCCGACGACCAGCAGCTGCACGTCACCGAAACGCTCGACCACCCCGGGCAGCGCATCGAGCAGCACCGAGATGCCCTTGCGCGGCTCGTCGTAGCGGCCCAAAAACAGCACGGTCTTGCCGGCACGCGGGTAGCCGTCCAGGGGCGGCGCGGTGGCGAACGACGCGACGTCCACGCCGTTGGGGATCTCCACCGCATCGGTGCCCAGCGCCTCCATCTGCCACCGGCGGGCCAGGTCGGAGACCGCGATCCGCCCGACGATCTTCTCGTGCATCGGGCGCAGGATGCCCTGGAACACGGTCAGCGTCAGCGACTTGGTGGTCGACGTGTGAAAAGTGGCCACGATCGGGCCCTCGGCGATGTTGAGGGCCAGCATGGACAGGCTCGGTGCGTTGGGCTCGTGCAGGTGCAGCACGTCGAAATCGCCTTCGGCGAGCCACTTTTTCACCTTGCGGTGGGTGGCCGGCCCGAACCGCAGCCGGGCCACCGACCCGTTGTAGGGAATCGGGACGGCCTTGCCCGCCGAGACGACGTAGTCGGGCAGCTCGGCATGCGGCGAGGACGGCGCGAGCACGCTGACGTGGTGGCCCCGGACGCGCATCACCTCGGCCAGCTGCAGGACGTGCGACTGCACCCCACCCGGGACGTCGAACGAGTAGGGGCAGACCATCCCGATCCGCATCAGGTGTCCTTGAGCCGGGCCTGCTTGGCTTCGGGGAGGTCGGCCAGCCACTGCGGCTGCATCATGTGCCAGTCCTGGGGGCGGGCGGCGATGTTCTTTTCGAACTGATCGGCCATCGCCTGGGTGATGGCGGCGACGTCGCCGCCGGTGCAATCCAGGGGCGGGTGGATGGAGACGCCCCAGCCGCGGTCCTCGAACCAGCAGTGCGCAGGCAGCAGTACCGCACCCGTCGCGATGGCGAGCTTCGCCGGCCCGGCGGGCAGCCGGGTGGGCTCACCGAAGAAGTCGACCTGCACGCCGGTGCGGGTGAGGTCGCGCTCGGCCATCAGACACACCACCCGGTCGGCCCGCAGCCGATCGCACAACACGTCGAAGGGCGGCCGTTTTCCCCCGGACAGGGGCAGCACCTCGAAGCCGAGGCGTTCGCGGTAGGCGATGAAGCGCCGGTACAGCGATTCGGGTTTGAGCCGCTCGGCGACGGTGGTGAAGGTGCCGTGGGTCTGGGCCAGCCACACCCCGGCCATGTCCCAGTTGCCGCTGTGCGGCAACGCGATCACCGCGCCGCGGCCGCCGGCCAGCGCCGCCGCGATATGGTCTCGCCCCTGGACCGAGTCGTGCAGCCGGCGGCCCACCGCGGCCAGGTCCATGCCCGGCAGCCGGAACGCCTCGCGCCAGTAACGGGCGTAGGAGGACAGCGAGGCCCGCATCAGCGAGTCCGGCACATCCTCGGGCGACACGCGCAGGACGCGGGCCAGGTTCTTGCGCAGCTGGTAGGGGCCGCCGCCGCGGGCGGCGTAGCGCGCCCCGGCCTCAAAGGCGTTGCGCGCGGCGAACTCCGGCAACGCCCGCACCGCCATCCACCCCGACGCGTACGCCCAGTCCGTCGCGTAGGCCCCAATCGTTTTCACGCCCGGCGTGGGGATCACGGGCCGTCCGATCCCACCAGCCGGTCGGTCGCGCCCGGCGAGGTGCGCACCGCGTGCAACCGCTGCGCGCAGGTGAGCAGGCTGGCCAGCGCCAGTACCCACATCGCGACCGCCAGCGCGGGCGGCCAGGCGACGTAGGGGAAGTCCGACACGCCCGCGCCGACCAGCACGATGATCAGCCGTTCCGGCCGTTCGATCAGGCCCCCGCCGCCGCGCAGCCCGCTGGCCTCCGCGCGGGCCTTGATGTAGGAGATCACCTGCGAGGTGACCAGGCAGATCAGCGTCGCCACCGCCAGCAGCTCGTCGTGCAGGCCGAAGACGACCCACCACAGCAGCCCGCAGAACACCGCGCCGTCGCTGACCCTGTCACAGGTGGCGTCCAGCACCGCGCCGAATCGGGTGCCGCCGCCGCGTTCCCGGGCCATCGCCCCGTCGAGCATGTCGAAGAGGACGAAGAACCAGACCACCAGCGTGCCGATGAACAGCTTGCCCATCGGGAACAACGTCAGCGCCCCGGCCACCGCGACGATGGTGCCCAGGACGGTGACGACGTCGGGTGTCAAACCCAGCCGCAGGCATGCCCGTGCGGTCGGAGTGGTCAGCCGCGCGAACGCCGCCCGCGACAGGAACGGCACCTTGCTCATGTGCGCCGCTCCTCCCCATCGCTTCGTCCCCCGCAAGCGGGTGGTACCCCCGCTGCATCGTCGCCGGCGCGGCTCATGTGCGCCGCTCTCCCCCGCAAGCGGGAGGTGCCCCCGCCCCATCGCTTCGTCCCCCGCAAGCGGGTGGTACCCCCGCTGCATCGTCGCCGGCGCGGCTCATGGTTGTTTCGTCCACTCCGTGGCCAGCAGCTGACGCGTCTCACGCAGCAATTGCGGGATCACCTTGGATCCGCCGATGATCGTGATGAAATTCGCGTCGCCACCCCAGCGCGGCACGACGTGCACGTGCAGGTGTTCGGCCAGTGAACCGCCCGCCGACGTTCCCAGGTTCAAGCCGACGTTGAAACCGTGTGGCCGCGACACGTTCTTGATGACGCGAATTGCCTTCTGTATGAACAACATCAGCTCCGCGCTTTCCGGGTCGGTCAGGTCCTCGAGTTCGGAGACCCGCCGGTATGGCACCACCATCAGGTGTCCGGGGTTGTACGGGTAGAGGTTGAGCACGGCGTAGACGAGTTCGCCGCGGGCCACCACCAGGCCGTCCTCGTCGGTGAGGTGGGGAATGTCGGTGAACGGCTGCTCGCTCTTGCCGTTGTCCTGCTTTAACGGCGCCTCGGCCAGGTACGTCATCCGGTACGGCGTCCACAGCCGCTGCAGGTGGTCTTGCTCGCCGACACCCCTGTCCAGGATGGTGTCGTCGGCGCCCTGCTCGGCCCGTTCGCGATCACTCACGGTCACTCACCACTCGACACTTTCACGAGCTCGGCTGTGGGCACCGAATTCTCGCGATCGGCGATCCACTTCACGATCGCATCGACCGCACTGTCGCGGGGCACGCCGTTGATCTGGGTCCGGTCACCGAACCGGAAGCTGACGGCGCCGGCCGCCACGTCGCGGTCTCCGGCCAGCAACATGAACGGCACCCGCTGATTGGTGTGGTGGACGATCTTCTTAGCCATCCGGTCGTCGCTGGCGTCGACCTCGGCCCGCACGCCGCTCGCTTTCAACTGTGCGGCAACGCTTTCCAGGTATTCGACGTGTTCGTCGGCGACCGGAATGCCCACCGCCTGCACCGGCGCCAGCCACGCCGGGAATGCCCCCGCGTAGTGCTCGGTGAGGATGCCGAAGAACCGCTCGATCGACCCGAAGAGCGCCCGGTGGATCAGCACCGGCCGCTGCCGCGACCCGTCGGATGCGGTGTATTCGAGTTCGAATCGGTCCGGCATGTTGAAGTCGAGCTGGATGGTCGACATCTGCCAGCTGCGGCCCAGCGCGTCCTGGACCTGAACCGAGATCTTCGGGCCGTAGAACGCCGCGCCGCCGGGATCGGGAACGAAGTGCAACCCGGAAGCCACGGCGACCTCCCGCAGGACTTCGGTGGCCTCGTCCCACATCTCGTCGGAGCCCGAGTACTTCTCCGGGTCCTTGGTGGACAGCTCCAGGTAGAAGTCGTTGAGCCCGTAATCGGCCAGCAGGTCGAGCACGAAGCGCAGCAGCGAGGTCAGCTCGTCGCGCATCTGCTCGCGGGTGCAGTAGATGTGGGCGTCGTCCTGGGTCATGCCGCGCACCCGGGTCAGGCCATGCACCACGCCCGACTTCTCGTAGCGGTACACGCTGCCGAATTCGAAGAGCCGCAACGGAAGCTCGCGGTACGAGCGACCGCGCGACCGGTAGATCAGGTGATGCATCGGGCAGTTCATCGGCTTGAGGTAGTAGTCCTGCCCGGGCTTGCGCACCGTCCCGTCCGCGTTGAACTCCGCGTCCAGGTGCATCGGCGGGTACATGCCGTCGGCGTACCACTCCAGGTGGCCCGACGTGATGTACAGCTGCTCCTTGGTGATGTGCGGGGTGTTGACGAACTCGTAGCCGGCCTCGATGTGCTTGCGCCGCGAGTACTCCTCCAACTCCCGACGGATGATGCCGCCCTTGGGATGGAAAACCGCCAAGCCGGAACCGATTTCGTCGGGAAAGCTGAACAGGTCCAGCTCGCTGCCCAGCTTGCGGTGGTCGCGACGCTGGGCCTCTTCGATCAGCTCGAGGTAGGCGTCCAGCGCCTCCTGCGACTCCCAGGCGGTGCCGTAGATGCGTTGCAGGCTGGCGTTGCTCTGATCGCCGCGCCAGTAGGCGGCCGAGCTTCGGGTCAGCTTGAACGCCGGGATGTGCTTGGTCGTCGGGATGTGCGGACCCCGGCACAGGTCTCCCCAAACCCGTTGCCGGGTACGAGGATTGAGGTTGTCGTAGGCGGTGAGTTCGTCCCCGCCGATTTCCATGATTTCGGGATCGCCAGACTTGTCGTCGACGAGTTCGAGCTTGTACGGCTCGTTGGCCAGCTCGGCGCGCGCCTGGTCTTTGGACTCGTACACGCGCCGCTCGAACAGCTGACCCTCTTTGACGATCTGCCGCATCCGCTTTTCCAGCTTGCTCAGATCCTCCGGCGTGAACGGTTCCGGCACGTCGAAGTCGTAGTAGAAGCCGTCGGTGATGGGCGGGCCGATGCCCAGCTTGGCTTGCGGGAACAGCTCCTGCACGGCTTGGGCCAACACGTGTGCGGCCGAATGCCGGATGACGCTGCGGCCCTCGTCGGTGTTGGCGGGCACCGGGACCACCTCGGCGTCGGCGTCGGGCGTCCAACTGAGGTCGCGCAGCTTTCCCGAGGCGTCACGCACCACCACGATCGCGTCGGGCGTGCCCCGGCGCGGCAGCCCCGCCTCGCCGACCGCGGCGGCCGCGGTGGTCCCGGCAGGCACCCGGATCGGGGCTTGCGGAACGTGGCTGGCGGGGGCGCTCATGAGGCTGCTTTCTCCAAGGTTGGTGGTGTGACCGTCGATCGCTGCCATGCTATCGGGGCCGACCCCGCTCAGGGCTGGCCAGGCTTGAGCCGCACGAACAGCGCGTCGGCTTCGGTCAGCAACTGGTCGCCGTCGGTCAGCCGGCCCGACACGAAGATCTTGCGCCCGTCCACCCGATCGATGCCCGCGTCGAACTGCAGCTCCTTTTCGATCGGAACGATATGGCGATAGTCGATCTTGAGGTAAGCGGTGCGCTGGCGCGGGTTGCCGGTGAGCACCGAAGCCGACAATCCGAGGACGGAGTCGAACAACATGCCCAGCGCGCCGCCGTGCACGGCGCCGTTGCGCCCCAGATGGAACCGCGCGAAGCGGGCCTGGCCGTGGATGCGGCCGTCCGCGCCCTTATGCGCCGACATCGGGATGGTCAGAATGTTGCCGCGCATCGGCAGGTCCATCCGGCGGCCCGACGGGGACGCCCACTCGTCGGCGTCGAACGGCGCCAGCAGCGCCGAAACCTTCTCCAGCAGGTCGGCGGCCTCGGTGATCACGTCGTCGGGCGCGTCGGCGGCCCGCGCGCGATCCTGCAACGAGCGCACCGCGTCGATGAACCGGCCGTAGTCCGGCCCGCCCTTGGTCGTCGGTTCCGGTGGATTGAATCCGCCGCCCGGGTGTCGTCGATGTTCGGCCACCACCACACCGTATTGCCCGGCCGGTGGCTTTGGCGCGGTGGTTAGACCGGCTGCTGAGCCCCGGCGGCCGACAACGTCTCGAACTCCTCATCGGACAGCTCGATCTCGGCGGCGGCGACGTTCTCCTCGAGGTGGGCGACCTTGGACGTCCCCGGGATCGGCACCATCACCGGCGAGCGTTTCAGCAACCACGCCAGGGCCAACTGCGACGGCGACGCGTCGTGGTCGGCGGCGATGCGCTGCAGCGGGCCGTCGGCAGCCGCCAGCGGTCCGGCGGCCAGCGGAAACCACGGGATGAACCCGATGCCTTGCCTGGTCGCGGCGTCCAGCAGTGGCTCGGCGTTGCGTGCGGTCAGGTTGTACATGTTCTGCACCGACACGATCTCGGTGATCTGCAGGGCCGCGTTCAGCTGGTCGACGTCGATCTCGGACAGGCCGATGTGGCGGATCTTGCCTTCGTTCTTTAGCGTGAGCAGCTCGCCCACCTGATCCTGTAGCGGGAAGTTCGCGTCGATGCGGTGCAGCTGGAACAGATCGATGGTGTCCACGCCCAGCCGGCGCAGGCTCATCTCGCATTCCTGACGTAGATAGCTCGGATTGCCCAACGGAATCCAGATGTCCGGGCCGGTGCGCAGCAGCCCCGCCTTGGTCGCGATCACCAGACCGTCGTAGGGATGCAACGCCTCGCGAATGATCTCCTCGGAGAAGTAGGGCCCGTAAGAGTCGGCGGTGTCGATGAAGTTCACCCCGAGTTCGACGGCCCGCCGCAGCACCCGGACGCATTCGTCACGGTCGTCGGGCGGGCCCCACACGCCCTTGGCCGTCAGGCGCATGGCGCCGAAGCCGAGTCGATTGACGGTCAGGTCGCCGCCGAAGGTGAATGTTCCGGATGCCCCTGCAACAGTTTTCGAGTTTTCTGCGGTCACACCTTTAGACCGTACGCGCCAGATACGACCGCGCATCCCGACGTGGCAAGCTGGGCACGTGGACCTGCGAGCGCTCGAGGAACTCCCCCTGACCTACTCCGAGGTGGGGGCGACGGCGAGCGGCGAGCTGCCGGCCGGATACGACCATCAGCACGCCGAGCGCCAAATCGGCACCGGCCAACAGCGTTTCGAGCAGGCCGCGGCCGCCATCATGCGCTGGGGCATGCAGCGCGGGTCCGGGCTGCGCGTGCAGGCCAGCTCCGAGATTGCGGTCGTCGACGCGGTCGTGGTGGTGAAGATGGGTTTTCTGCCCGCGCCCTGTCGCGTGGTCTACGTCGTCGACGAACCCGACATCCGCGGCTTCGGCTACGGCACCCTGCCGGGCCATCCCGAGTCCGGCGAGGAACGCTTCGTGGTCCGGCGCGACCCGGCCACCTCCGCGGTGTACGCGGAGGTGTCGGCCTTCTCCCGGCCCGCGACCTGGTGGAGCAAGGCCGGCGGGCCGGTGGTGAAGGTCGGTCAGCGCCTCATCGCCAGGCGCTATTTGCGGGCGGTGTGACCGCCGGGTGGTGACGCGTTACCCGCTGGTGCGCGCGTGCACGCCCTGCGCCAGCCGGCCCAGCGCGACGGCGCCGACGAGCAGGCCGAAGTCGCGCAGCGCGACGTCGTAGAAGCCGGGCCCGCTGACCAGGTCGATGATGATGCCGGCCAACCACGCCGCGACCACCCAGGCGCCGAGCCGCGGGGCCACCGCGACCAGCACCCCGGCGACGATCTCGATGACGCCCACCAAGTACATGCACTGATCGGCCGTGCCGGGCACCAGATTATCGATCCATCCGGCCAGGTACATGCTCCATCGATGCGGGTGGGTCAGCAGGTTGAAGAACTTGTCCAGCCCGAAAACGATGGGCGCGACCGTGAATACGACGCGCAGCGCGAAGTATGCCGAGTAGGCCGGATCGCGCAGCTGATCGGCCAGGGCGGGAGCGGTGCTGACGTGATTGGTGCTCATGGCGGCCTCCACTTCTAACGGATGATATTTTGAACGTTAGATTGGGTAGACTGTAGCGTCAAGCATTTTGTCTGTTAGAAATGGTGGTCAGGTGGATCACGCGGACGCCCTCGAGCGCGACGCCGCCGGCATCGGCGCGCTCGCCGACCCGGTGCGCCGGCGGCTCTATCAGTTCGTGTGCGCCCAGCAGGGACTCGTGAGCCGCGACCAGGCGGCCGACGCCGTGGGAATCCCCCACCACCAAGCCAAATTTCACCTGGACCGGCTCACCGCCGAGGGCCTGCTGGAAACCGATTACGCGCGCCTGACCGGCCGCTCCGGGCCCGGCGCCGGACGGACCGCCAAGCTGTATCGCCGGGCGCGCCGCGACATCGCGGTCAGCCTTCCGCAGCGCGAGTACGAGCTGGCGGGGCGCTTGATGGCGACGGCCATCGCTTGCTCGGCCGGCACCGGGGAGCCGGTCACCGAGGTCCTCAACCGCGTCGCCCACGAATACGGCCGGTCGATCGGCGCCGGCGACGTACCGCCCGCCGACGCCGCGGCCGCGCTGCAGCGCGCGGTCGGATTGCTCAGCCGGTACGGCTACGAGCCGCGCTTTTCCAACAGCGAGGTCGAGCTCGTCAATTGCCCGTTCCACGCGTTGGCCCAGGAGCAGACGGAGCTGGCCTGCAACATGAACCACGCACTGATCACCGGCGTGGCCGATGCGCTCGCACCACACGGGCCCGACGCGCGGCTCTGTCCCGGCCGGGACCGCTGTTGCGTCGTGCTCAGGCCCGCCCGCCGGTAGACCCCCAGCGCGACAGCAATTGCTCGGCGCCCGTGCACATCTCGTCGATGACGTCGGCCACCGACGCGTCGTTGCGGATCATCCCCACGCCCTGACCGGCATCCACCGGCGCGATCCGGCAATCCCCCGCGGCGATCGCGGCAGCCAGCAAGTCACAAGCGCCCGCGTCCAGCGCTTCCTCCTGGCCCGTCCAGTGCTCGACGAAGTCGTTGGCCAACACCCGCGACGGGAAGCGCGCCGGCCAGGGCAGGCCCTTGGCGACGTCGAAAACCCGGGTGACTGCGGTGTCGGTTTGGGTGGCGGTGACCAGGGCCCGGCGGCCCGGGTCGCCGGTCAAGGCCTCCGGACACGCCGAGAACCGGGTGCCCACCCACGCCCCGCTGGCGCCGGCGGCCAGCACGGCGGCCAGGCTGCGCGCCGAGGCGACACCGCCACCGGCCAGCACCGGCACCGAGACGGCGTCGAGCACCGCGTCCAGCAGCGGCAGCAGGCCCAGCTTGTCCTCGCCGTGCCCGCCGCCCTCGGACCCGCGCGCAACCAAAATGTCGACGCCCGCGTCGGCGGCCCGGCGCGCCCCGTCGCTGTCGTAAACCTGTGTGACCGTTGGGATTCCGGCGTCATGCGCCTTCGCGACCCACGACCATTCGGTGCCGAAGCTCACCGACAGCAGGAGGGGCCGGGCGGCCAGCGCGTCCTCGAGCAGGCCGGCCTCGTTGCGCATCACCCAGTCGACCATGCCGATGCCGAACCGGCCCTCGACATGCGCAAGCTGCTCGGCCAGTAGCCCTCGGGTCGCGACGCTGCCCATGCCGACCATGCCGAGGCCGCCGGCCGCCGTCACCGCCGCGGCCAGGCGGCCACCCGCGACGCCGCCCATCGGGGCGTTGACGATGGGGACCCGCAGTCCGAAGCTGGTTGACCAGGGTGTCGACAACATCGGCTAGTGCGCCGACGGAATGGTCTTGAGCACGGTCAGCAAGACCACCGAATCCTCGACCGCGTGCAGGGCGTGCCGTTCGGGGGGGATCGCGACGTATGCGCCGGCCTTGCCGTCCCAGGCCTCGTCGCCGGTCGTGAGCCGCACATGGCCCTGCAGCACCTGCAGGGTCGCCTCACCGGGGCTGTCGTGTTCGGACAGGTCGTGGCCGGCCAGCAGCGCCAGTAAGGTCTGGCGAAGCTCGTGGCTGTGACCGCCGTGGATGGTGTGGGCGGCGCGTCCGCTGTGCGATTGCTTGGCCTCGGCGATCTTTTCGGCCGCGAGGTCGGTCAGCGAGATGGAATCCATGTCGGTCCTTCGAGGTTGCAAGGCCGCCTGGGGCCTCGAGGGTTTCAAGCTAGCCGCTCAGTAGCAGTATCCCCGCCACCACGAGGGCGACCACCTTGACCGCCTCCAGCGCGACATAGAAGTAGTGGGCGCGCGAGCGCGGTCCGTCCGATCCGGCGAGCACCTTGTCCGCACGACGGGTCAGCGCGGGACGCACCGCGACCAGCTGGATGGCCAGTGCGGCGACGGCGACGGCCACCGTGACGCCCGCCCGGGTGGGACCGGCCACCACGATGGCCCCGATGACGAGGGCGAAGGCCACCTCGACGGTGTTGAGCGCGCGAAAGACCAACCGCCCGATGCCGAGTCCGATCTGCAACGTCACGTTGGGCGCCCGGAATTTCAGCGGGGCTTCCAAAAACGAGATGGCCAACACCATGCCGAGCCAGACGAAGGTCAACGCGACGGCAAACGCTGTGCCAGTGCTCATTTGGCCGCCCCTTGCAGTGAAAGGTGAGCCAGACACAGGTCCGGCTCGACGAACGGGTCGAGCCGGTCCACCGAGACGGGCGCTTTCCAGGTCTCCATGGCTCCCTGCATGAGGCCCAGATGCACCGGGCACACCACGTTCGATCGGTTTTCGGCCAATTCCAAAAACGGGCAGTGCCGCAACCCGACCTGCTGCGCTCCGTTGTTCACCCGGCGTTCGGGGGCGAAGCCGAGTTCGTCGAGTACGTCGATCAGACGGGCGATGGCCTCTTCGGCGGCGTCGGGGTCGTCGGACGCGGCGTGCGGTTCGGCACCCATCTTCTGCCCCCACGCGCGGCCCGCGGCCAGGGCCTTGAGCCCGGGATCACGCTCGGTGGCGAAGGCCGTGGCCAGGATCTCGGCCAGCAGCCGATAGTGCCGCGTACCGCCGCGATCCATCTGCCGGACCGCCCGGAACATCAACGGCGGCCTGCCCGGTCCCTTGCGGCCCAATTCGACGAGCTCCACCTGGCCGTCCGCGACCAGGCCGTCGAGATGGAAGCGAACGGTGTTGGGGTGCACACCCAGCACGTCGGTGATTCCGGCGATGCTCATCGGATCCGTCGAGGCCCGCAGCAGCCGCATCACGGCCCGTCGCCGGCCGGCCGATTCCCCACCCGAGGAGTCCTGGGACTTTCCCGTCTTCAATGCGCCCCTCCCCCTTCTTGCGCGTTACGCCCCGGTGGCACTGGGCTGGCCCGCCACCAGGAGTGTGTCGACACCGAGCGGACCGAGCTTGCCCGCCCCACCCGGGGATCCCAATGGGGCGTCGCGACCCGGCAGCGTCTCGGTGAAGAACGCCTCATTGTCGGCCAGGTGCGGCTTGAGCTCCTCGGGCAGGTCATCTTCGTAGTAAATCGCTTCCACCGGACAGACCGGTTCACACGCGCCGCAATCGACACACTCGTCGGGATGAATGTAAAACGCCCGGCCGCCTTCGTAAATGCAATCCACCGGGCATTCGTCGACGCAGGCGCGGTCCATTACGTCGATGCATGGCTTCCCGATCACGTAGGTCATGCGCCAGAGTTTACACAACTTTACTTGTACAAAGTAGGGCGCAGGCCGGAAACCCCTTGGAAAGCCCTGCACGACAGGAGATCTGATGCCAGGTCAACGAGTAGGTGCGCACTGGCCATCGTCGCCCACAAACCGGCGCCCTCGGGTACCGCCCGACACTCACCGCACGGCTTCGACCTTCGCCTTTGTGCCCCCGGCGACTTTGGGCCCGTTCCGCAATCTGTGCGTGACGGTTTAGTGACGCCCCCTGACGTAACTTGACTGCGGCAGTTGCGGGGAGACCAAAGGAGATTGCCGGCTATGGGTGCTACCCCACCGTTGTTGACGGAGTCCGACCTCGACGCGCTCGCGTCGGATTTCCTGCAGTCGAATTACCTCGGGTCGATCTATGCCGATTGGTCACCGGATCGACGCCTCGACGTGTTCCTGCGACGGCGCGGTCTCGCCCGGGTCGCCAACGACGGCGACCTGTCCCACAGTGTCTTGGAACGCATCATGGCCCGCGGCCGCGCCCCGATGGCGCGGCGTTGATCGGCCCGTTTTTCCGGAGGGCCTGGTAGGCGATCCGATGACCAAAAACCTGGAAAAAACGCGATTTCTCGCGGCCGAAATACCGACCACCGCTTTGGTACAGACGTACTATTGTGCGCTAGAGCGGAACGCGCCGCCGGGGCCGGACGGGTCGTTGACGCTAGCGGGGAGGGGACGATGAATTCACCGAAATGGATGGTTCATTGGCCGCAGCGCAGGCCGACGGCCACGATCTACCAGCTGACCGACCGCCTCCACACGGGACACATCGCCCGGGTGCCCGCGCACCAGATCACGGCGACCGTGGCGGCGTGGCTGGCCGACTTGGGCGCCGATAGCCCGTTGGTCGACGAGCTCGAGCGCGCGGTGTGCGGCGGCGACTGGGCGGCCGCGCACGCGCTCAGCGAGTGCTTGTCCATCGAGATCGCGGTGGCCGACTGAGAAGTCGTCCAGCAAAGCGCCGTTCTTAATCGACATTATTGCTGGTTTTCATCAACAGTTTTGTTGACGTATATCGACGTGCCCAACAGTAGCGGGCGTGTCCGACCTTCCGACACAAACAAAGTATCCGCAGGCCTCGCGGGGCCGCCGGCCGTCGCCCCACTCCGGTGACGACCGCGAGCAGGCGATACTTGCCACGGCCGAGCGGCTGTTGCAACAGCGGCCGCTGGCCGACTTTTCCGTCGACGACTTAGCAAAAGGCGCCGGCATCTCGCGGCCGACCTTCTATTTCTATTTCCGGTCCAAAAACGCGGTGCTGCTTTCGCTGCTCGACCAGATGAACGGCAAGGCGCAGGCCGCGTTGGGGGCGCTCGAAGTGGTGTCATCCGGTGACCCCGAAGCGATCTGGCGGGCGCGCATCGAATCGTTCTTCGAGGTATCCGGATCGCACCGGGCGGTCGCCGTCGCGGGTGCGGCGGCCAAGGCGACCAACCCCGAGGTGCGCCAGCTGTGGTCGGCGCTCATGAGCAGGTGGATCGCCTACACCACCATCGCGATCAGGGCCGAGCGCGGCCGCGGCGCCGCACCCGACACCATCCCGGCCGCGGATCTGTCGGTGGCGCTCAACATGTTGAGCGAGCGGATGATGGCCGCCGCGTTCACCGCCGAGGATCAGGCCGTCCCCGAAGACCGGGTGATCGACACCCTGCTGCACATCTGGCTGGCCAGCATCTATCAGCGCTGAGCGAGCGCCCGTGCCGCACGGCTGAGGCTCCGGTCGATCAGCCGGTCGGCCGCACCGAAGTAGGTGGCGGACGGCTCCTTGCTCACCAGGTCGGCGATCGCCCGCTGCTCCCCCAGAACGTCGGCGGCGGCCAGGTTTTCGGCCATGCGCCGCGCGTGTACGGTCAGCCCCGCGAGCAGCTCGCCACCGTGGGATGCCGCGACGAGGGTGCGCCGGCCCAGCGTGCGCAGGGTGTCCCATTCGGCGTGCCAAGCCCCGTCGGGCCGCTCGTCGTCGGTTAGCGCCGCCGCGGTGTGCACCGTCGCGGCCAACGGGGGTGCCGCGATGGCGGCACGGCGAATCAGGATGGACAGCACCGGGTTTCGCTTGTGCGGCATCGACGACGAGCCGCCGCGGCCCTCCGCGGCCGGCTCGCCGAGTTCGGCGATCTCCGGGCGGGCCAGGGTGACGATGTCGGAGGCGATGCGGCCCCAACAGTCGGTGCAGCCGACAAAGGCGTCGGCGGCCGCGGTGACGGGGGCGCGGGCGGTGTGCCACGCGGGCCGGTTAGCCAAACCCAATGCGGTCGCGGTGCTTTTGACCAGTTGCAGTGCGACACCGGCCGGGTCGGTGGTACCGGTGAGCGACGCCGCCAGCTCCGTCGCTGCGGCCAATGTTCCTGCGGCGCCGCCGATCTGGACGGGTGTGGTGAGCGCGGCCACCCGCTCGAATGCGTCGACGGTCGCATCAAGCCAGGCGGCGGCCTTGGCGCCGAACGTGGTGGGTGCGGCGTGCTGGGTGAGGGTGCGGGCCACCATAGGCGTGGCGCGGTGCCGGGCGACGAGTTCGGATAATGTGGAAATGTGCTCAGCCAGTTGGGTTCTCAGGTCGTCGGCGGCCGCCCGCACGGCCAGCATCAGGCCGGTGTCCAGGACGTCCTGGCTGGTGAGTCCGCGGTGAATCCAGGGCGCGACGGCCGGTTCGGCCCGCTGGCGTAGCAGCTTCACCAGCGGTATGACCGGGTTGCCGCCGCCCTCGGCGCTGACGGCGAGGGCCGCACAATCGTGGTGCGCGACCAGTTCCGACAGGTCCGCCGCCGCGCACGCGGCCGGCGCCAGCCCGGCGGCCGCCAGGGCGCTCAGCCACGCCGATTCCGTGGCGACCATCGATCCCAGCAGGGCCGCATCGGTCAGGTGCTCGCCGGCGCGATGGTCTCCGGGCCACAACAGGTTGGTCATCGCGCGCCTTCGGAGTACTCCAGGAACACGGTCTCGGCCGGACCCTGCAAATGGATGTCGAATCGGTAAGCGGTGCCTCCGTTTTCGGCGACACACAGCAAGGAGGGCCGGCGTTCGGCGGCGACCGCCGCCAGCAGCGGATCGGCGTGCGGGTCGGCGCCGGGCAGGTAGGCCCGGGTGAACAGCCGGTTCAGCAGTCCCCGCGCGAACACGGTGAGCGCGAAGAACGGCGGTCGCCCGGCGGCCGCCGGACCAGGTCTCAGCGTGGTGAAGGAGTAGTTGCCGTCGGCGTCCGTCGCGCAGCGCCCCCATCCGGTGAACGGTGCTGCGTCCTGCTTGCGGCGCAGCGAACCGGCTTGCCGCGCAACGTGTCCCGCGGTGTCGAGTTGCCAGAGCTCCACCAGTGCGTCGACGACGGCGACACCGGCCCCGTCGTACACGGCGCCGCGCAGCCGGATGGCGCCCGGGTGAGTATCGTCGACCATCAGGTTGTCACCGGCATACGGCAATCCCAAGTCGAAGAAGGGGCCGACGGTTTGCCCTGGCGTGCAAGGCAATTCAGTCATGCTCGTCCTCCGTCGGCGTCCGAGCACCGCCGGCCAGCACGATGTCCCACCGATATCCGGTGGCGAACTCCGGCTCGGTGAGGTCGTGGTCGTAGCGGGCGATCAGTCGTCGGCGTGCGGCGGGATCGAGGACCGACTGCAAGATCGGGTCCAGCTCGAACATCGGGTCACCGGGGAAGTACATCTGGGTGACCAGGCGCTGGGTGAAAGCCGTTCCGAAGACCGAGAAATGGATGTGCGCCGGGCGCCACGCGTTGTGGTGGTTGCGCCATGGGTACGGGCCGGGCTTGACGGTCAGAAACCGGTAGCTGCCGTCCGGCCCGGTCAGGCAGCGGCCGGCGCCGGTGAAGTTCGGGTCCAGCGGCGCCGGGTGCCGGTCGCGCTGGTGGCGGTAGCGGCCGGCGGCGTTGGCCTGCCAGATCTCGACCAGCTGGCCCGCGACCGCCCGGCCGGAGGCGTCGAGGACGCGCCCGGCGACCACGACGCGCTCGCCGACCGGCTCGCCCGCATGGCCGGCCGTCAGGTCGGCGTCGAGTGGGTCGACGTCTCGGTGTCCGAAGCACGGTGCCCAGCGCTCGACGCCCTCGGGATCGGCGAGCACCGGGGGTCGCTTCGGATGGCGCAGCATCGTGCTGCGGTACGGCGGATAGTCGAGCCGCGGCTGCCCGTGTTGCTCCGCTGCCGAGCCGGTGGCCCGGTATTGCGCTGCGATGCGGGCGATCTCTGCCGTGATGTCAGCCTGAGAGGCGACACGCTCGGCGTCCATGTGCCGTGAGGCTACTCTCGGTCGCCCACCGAATCCCGTAAGCGGGCGATGTGGCCCACCAGACGTTACAGGGCGCGCACCAATGCCGCGCGGCCCTTGGTCCGCAGGCGGTGCAGCGCCGAGCCGCGGTATTGCTCGATCCTGGCGGCCATCTTGTTGCCCAGCTCCTCGAGCTCGGCGTCGGTGATCTGCACCTCCGGCGGAGCCGGGATCATGTCGCGTTCCTCTTCGTCGGCGTGCGCCTCCAGGACGGTCTTGAACGAGTTCCACTCGTCGGAGTAGTTGGACGCGCTCTGCGGGGTTTTCAGCAGCACCGAGAGCTGGTCGACCACCTGCCGGTGCTCGGCATGGGCGACCGCGATCAGCTTGCTGGCATCCTTGAGCGCCGGGTAGTACAGGTCGTCCTCGATGCGGAAGTGAATGTCGAGCTCGACCAGCAGGTCATCGAAAAGGGCATGCCGCTCTTCGGAATTCACCGGTGCATCGCTGATCTTGCGGCCGAGGCCCTTGATCACGATGTGGTGCTCTTTCAAGACGTCGTAGGCGTTCAATTGACTTCTCCTTTTGCGATCCCTACCGCGCCGCCGGGAGCGGGCTGTCGCTCGCCGCGGACTTCGACCACTCCGTCGACCAACCGGGCCTCGTAGCACGGCAGCGGCGCAGCGGCCGGCCCGCGCACCACCTCTCCGGACTCGGCCGCGAACCATGAACCGTGCCAGGGGCAAACCAGCCGGCCTCGGTCGATCCAGCCGTCGGCCATCGGCGCGGCCAGGTGCGGACAGAATTCGCCGTACGCCGCGACCTCACCGGGTTTGGTTTGGCAGACCACCAGGCCCACTCCGTCGACCTCGACGCGCACCGGCTTGCCGTTCAACGAACTCGCGGGTAGCACCGGCGTCCAGGTCGAGGTGCGCAGCCGCGGACCCGACTGGTCGATGCCGATCCCGGACTCGAAGACCAGCGCACCCCCCAGGTAGCTGCCGGCGACGGTGATGGCGTAGCCCAGGGCGGTGAGCACGATGCCGCGACCGTGGCGCCCCTGGCGCCGGTCCCACCACGACTGCACGTACAGCGCCGTGGCGGCCACGTTCACCAGGCCGTGCACCGCACCGACCCGGCGGTCCTGCTCGTGGGTGTGCTGCCAGTCGGTGACACCGGTGACGGCCGAGCCCAGGCTCGCCAGGATGCCCACCCCCAGCGCGCGCGACGCGAATCGCGAGGCGTCGACGACCTCGGACGCCGGCTGGCCGGGCAGGATGCTCAGCGCGTCGAGCGCCACCGTCGTCCCCAGGGCGCCACTGGTCAGCGACGCCAGCGGCGGGTGCACCGGGTGCCCCAACCAGACCCCGTTGAGTGCGTTGGTGACGGTGTTGCGGGCGCCGCCCAGCCCGTTGTAGGCGAAGCTGAGCAGGTGTTCGAACCGATAGCTCGGTCGATCGATCCACTCCTGGCGACCGATAGCGGCCAGGACCCTCGATCCGACCCGCTGCAATCGACCCCCTCGTGGCCGACCCACCATGGCACCCGTTCCTTCCTCAAATCAGTAGAAAACAACGGCTAATCACCGCAGAACCGAATGATTACCCGTTGTTTACGCCGCGCTCACAGGCGCGGAGTGGCTGTCGTGAACCACCGTAGCCGCGCGCTCCTGCCGTGCCGTTGTGTACAGCCTGTGAAATGGCACCAAGCATTCTTGTAGAAACCTGGTGACGCAGCTGCCTGGTGGTTGACCGGCGCCCTCGACTGCGAGACTCTACTAAGCGGAGACTATTTCTGTAGATCAGAGAGAATGCGCAATGGCCGACCGGTGCGTCGACTTGGTCGACGTGTTCGAGAACGTGCGCCGCGGGCTGATCCCCGCCTACATCTACAACGACCAGGAACTGTTCGCGCTGGAGAAACAGCGGCTGTTCAGCCGGACGTGGACGTTCGTGGGGCACGAATCGGAGATCGGCCAGGACGGCGACTACATGGTGCGCCGCGTGCTCGACGACTCGTTCGTCATCACCCGCGATTCGGAAGGCACCGTGCGGGCCCTGTTCAATATGTGCCTGCATCGCGGAATGCAAGTCTGTCGCGCGGAGATGGGAAACGCCTCCAACTTCCGCTGTCCCTACCACGGCTGGACCTACCGCAACGACGGCCGGCTCACCGGGTTGCCGTTTCACCGGGAGGCCTATGGCGGCGACGAGGGCTTCCCCAGGGACCAAACCCTTTTGCCCGCACCGAATTTCGCGAGCTACAACGGCCTGCTGTTCATCAGCATGGATCCGGCTGCCGAACCGTTGGACGACTTCCTCGGCGACTTCAAGTTCTATCTGGACTACTACACCAAGCAAAGCGCCGGGGGCGTCGAGGTGCGCGGGCCGCAACGCTGGCGGATCAAGGCCAACTGGAAGATCGGCGCGGAGAACTTCGCCGGCGACATGTACCACACCCCGCATACCCACGCGTCCATCGTCGACATCGGGCTGTTTCGGGAGCCGAAAGCGCAGAAGCGCAAGGACGGCGCCACGTATTGGGCCCACCGCGGCGGCGGCACCACCTACAAACTTCCACCGGGCGGCTTCGAGGAACGGATGCGCTACGTCGGCTACCCCGACGACATGATCGGCCGGATCAAGGGCGTCTGGACACCCCAGCAGCAACGGGTGGTAGGCGAGGACGGATTCATGGTCTCGGCCGCCACGTGCTTTCCCAACCTCAGCTTCGTGCACAACTGGCCCAAGGTGCACGACCGGGAGGATCAGGTGCTGCCGTTCATCTCCATCCGGTTGTGGCAGCCGATCAGCGCGAACGAGACCGAGGTGTGCTCGTGGTTCGCGGTGGATTCCGCGGCTCCCCCGCAGTACAAACAAGACTCGTACAGGGCGTATCTGATGTGCTTCGGGTCGACCGGCATGTTCGAACAAGACGACGTGGAGAACTGGGTGTCGCTGACCACCACCGCGGGCGGTTCCATGGCGCGCCGGCTGCTGCTGAACAGCCGGATGGGTCTGCTCGCCGACGACCGCCCGGTCATCGAGGCGTTGCCGCCCAGCGCATTCCACGGGCCCGGCCGCGCGCAGGTCGGCTACAACGAGCACAATCAGCGAGCGTTGCTGAACATGTGGGCCGACTATCTGCGGCGGGTGCCGGCATGACAAATCCCCTGCCGTTCAACGATCTTCGTCATCTCGAGGCGCATCAGTTCCTAGTGGACGAGGCATACCTGCTCGACGCCCAGCACTATGAGGCGTGGCTGGACACCCTGACCGACGACGTCCGCTACGTCATGCCGGTGCGCGTCACGACCGCACGCGGCGCCGGGTACGATACGTCACCGGGCATGGACCACTTCGACGAGGACAAGTACTCGCTGAGCCAGCGGGTCGCGCGAATGGGCACCGAGCACGCGTGGGCCGAGGACCCACCGTCGCGGCTGCGTCACTTCATCACCAACGTGCGCACCTTTGAGCCCGACGACCCAGAAGACACAGTGCACCTGCTCGTCGAATCGGCCGAGCTGCTGTTCCGCAGCCGCGGCGACGTCAACGACGGCGCCCTGCTGTCGTGCGGGCGCCGGGACGTACTGCGCCGGTGCGGCGATCGCTGGAAGCTGGCCCGGCGCAGGATCATCGCCGACGAGTCGGTGCTACGAATGCAGAATCTGGCGGTGTTTTTATGAACGACGAGCTGCAGCGGCTGCTCGACGGCGCGGTCGGCGAACCGATCAGCGTCGCAAACGAATTCACTGAGGTCGTGGTGCGCCGGGTCGACACCCGCAACGGGTCGCGGCTATTGATCAGCGCACCCAGATCCGGCCAGTGGATCACCCTGGACGCACTCGAGGTCGAGGCACTGACCTGGCAGAACCCCCGTACCCTGGCCGCCATGGTCGGCAATGCGCACGCGCCACTGCTGCCCGACGACGGCGAACCCCGGCCGTGACCGGCTGGCTGGAAGGTCGACGCGCCCTGGTCGTGGGCGCCGGTTCCGGGATCGGCCGGGCCGTGGTGGCGGCCTTCAGCGTCGAGGGAGCGAATGTTGCTGTGCTGGAACGTGATCCGATCAAGTGTGACGCGCTGCGCCAGCGGTTGCCGCAGGTGCCGGTGATCGAGGGCGACGCCACCACCCGCGAGGCCAACGACCGGGCCGTCGCCGCCGCGGTGGAGACCTTCGGTGGCCTGGACACCCTGGTCAACTGCGTCGGGGTGTTCGACTTTTACCGGGGCGTGGGCGACATCGAGGCCGACGCGCTCTCCGACGCGTTCGACGAGATGTTTCGCACGAATGTGCTCAGCCATGTGCAATCGGTCAAGGCGGCAATCCCGGCACTGCGCGCCGCGCCGGGATCCTCGATCGTGCTGACGGAGTCCGCGTCGTCGTTCTACCCGGGGCGCGGCGGGGTGCTCTACGTGTCGTCGAAATTCGCTGTGCGCGGCCTGGTTTCGGCGCTGGCGCACGAGCTGGCGCCGGAGATCCGGGTGAACGGAGTGGCACCCGGCGGCACGTTGAACACCGACCTGCGCGGCCTGTCCAGCCTGGGGCTCGACGCGACCCGGCTGGACGACAGCGCGGACCGGGCGAGCGAAATCGCCGCGCGCACTCCCCTGCGGGTCGCGCTCACCGGCGAGGACCACGCGTTCAGTTACGTGTTTCTGGCATCCGAACGGTCCCGCGGCATCACCGGCGAAACCGTCCGGCCGGACGGCGGATTCGGGTTGGGCGCACCGCGATGACGGACCTTGACGAGCTACGGGCCGTGGTGGCGCAGGGCTGCCGCGTGGCCGCGGCCCGCGGTCTGGTGGACGGTATCCTCGGCCACCTGGGCCTGCGGGTCGACGACGAGCACCTGCTGGTGCGCTGCCGAAGCGATGCCGACACCGGGGTGGCGTTCACCCGTCCCGGCGACATCCGGCTCATCACGTTCGATGGAACCGCCGGCGCCCCAGGGGAATTGGACGGCTACCGGGTCCCCAACGAACTGCCGATCCACGTCGAGACGATGCTGGCCGATCCGGCGCACGCGGCCGTCGCGCACCTGCACCCACCGGCCGTGGTCGCCGCCGACCTGGCCGGCATCACGATCCGGCCCGTCTACGGTGCGTACGACATTCCCGGCGCCTGGCTGGCGCGCGGCGGCGTCCCCGTCTACGAACGCGCGGTGCTGATCCGGAATTCGCGCCTGGGCAAGGAGATGGTCGCGGCGATGCGCGGCCGCCCGGTGGTGATCTGCCGGGGGCACGGAATCACCAGCGCCGCCGCCACCGTGGCGCAGGCGGTGCTGCAGGCGATCAGCCTCGACGCACTGGCCCGGATGTCGTTGCGGGTCCGCGCGGCCGGGGGCACGCTGCGCGACATCGACGACGCGGACTGGGATGACCTGCCGGACTTGGGATCCGCGTTCACCGCCGAGGCGGCCTGGAGGCACGAAGTGGCACGCCTGGACGGTCAGCAGCCGAGCTGATCGCCAATCTCCTTGGCGGCCGCCGCAAGTGCGGCGGCCACGCTGGGATACCGGGAGGCATCCAGCCGGTTTTGCGGCGCCGCGGCGTTGAGCGCGAGCCGCAGCCCGGGCGCGCGGGTCGGGATCGGCACGGCGACCGAGGCGACGCCTTCCTCGCTCTCTTCGGAGTTGGTGGCGTAGCCCCGCTCGCGGATCCCGGCAAGCTCGGCTTCCAACTTGGTCCGGCTGCCGATCGAATGCGAGGTGATCCGCTTGAGCTGCTCGCGCGGCAACAACGCACGCACCTCCGGTGGCGACAACTGGGCCAGCATGACCTTGCCCGTCGACGTGCAATGGGCCGGCATGGCACGGCCCAGCCGCGACGCCACCCGCACCGCGGCCGGCCCCTCGACCGCGGCGACGAACCGGACACTGGTCCCGTCCAGCATTCCGACATGAACCGTCTCGCGCAGCTGTTCGCTGAGGCTGCGCATGACGGGCGCGGCGGATCGGGCGATGTCGATGCGACCGAAGATGGCGAATGCCACCCCGGTCAACGACGGGCCGGGCAGGTACGCCTTGGACACCGGGTCTTGCCGGACGAACCCGCGATAGGCCAGCATCGCCAGCAAGCGATGCGCGGTCGACGACGCCACGCCCAGATAGCGCGTCGCCTCGCTCAACCGGATCTGGGGCCGCTCGCCCAACAGCAGCAACAGCTTGAGTGCGTTGTCCACCGACTCGATCGGGTACTGCGGCGCAAGCGAATCGGCGGCCGGCGCCGCCGCGGCGTCCCCCGCGCCCCGCTCACGCTTGTGTGGCATAGGTCCACGGTAACCAGTTGTGGGCGCTGATTCGGGTTATTCTCGGCTGCGTGAGCGGGGCTGTTCGTGCTGGATACCGCCGTTACGTCGCCCTCGGCGACAGCCAGACCGAGGGCCTGTGGGACGGCGACGACACCGTCGGCCTGCTCGGATTCGCCGACCGCCTCGCCGCGCGGGTCGATTCGCTCTATCCCGGCCTGCAGTACGCGAACCTGGCCATCCGCGGTACACGGATCAATCACGTGCTCACCGAGCAGGTGCCGCAGGCGCTGGCGATGCGCCCCGATCTGATCACCGTGTGCGCCGGGATGAACGACGTCATCCAGCCCGGGCGATCGTTCGGTCCCGCCCTGGCCGACCTCGAACAGGTCTACGCCGCGCTGGCCGAATCGGGGGCGACGGTGGTGACCACGACCTTCCCGAACGTCGCCCAATTCCTGCCGCTGGGGCGGCTGGTGGCGGGGCGGCTTGCCCGCATCAACGCGGCGATCACCGGCGCCGCCCACCGCTACGGGTTCGCGCTCGTCGACCTGTACAACGCGCCCTCGATGCGCGAGCTGGACACCTGGGCCGTCGACCGGGTGCACGCATCGACCAAGGGGCACATCCTGTTCGCCGATGCGGCCGCCGAATCCCTCAATTTGCCTGGCAGCAACCATGATTGGGCGCTCGGCTGCCCCGACCCCGCCCGGCGCTCGCTAACGGCCGGCACGTACGATCAGTTGCGCTGGGCGCAGGACAGTTTCTTTCCGTGGATCTGGCGCCGGCTGCGCGGCCTCTCGTCCTACGACGGGCGCGAACCCAAGCGCCCGCGCCTGTCGGGGCTAAACACGCCGAGCCGGTTCGACCGCGCACCTCAAGCCGCGGATCCGCGGTCGGTCAGGCATTCTTGACGCATGGATCTGGAGCCCCTGCTGCACTCGATTCCGCCGCTCGCGGTCTACCTGGTGGTCGGCGGTGTGGTGGGGATGGAGAGCCTGGGCATTCCGCTGCCGGGTGAGATCGTCCTTGTCACCGCGGCGCTGATGTCGTCGCACCACGACCTGGCCGTCAATCCGCTGGGGGTCGGCATCGCCGCGGTGATCGGCGCGGTGGTCGGCGATTCGATCGGTTACGCGATCGGCCGCCGGTTCGGCATGCCGCTTTTCGACCGGCTGGGGCGCCGGTTCCCCAAACACTTCGGTCCGGGGCACGTCGCGCTCGCCGAAAAGCTGTTCAACCGCTGGGGTGTTCGGGCCGTCTTCCTGGGCCGCTTCATCGCGCTGCTGCGGATCTTGGCCGGGCCGTTGGCGGGGGCGCTGAAGATGCACTACCCCCGGTTCCTGGCGGCCAACGTCTCGGGCGCCATCTGCTGGGCGGGCGGCACGACCGCACTGGTGTACTTCGCCGGGATCGCCGCCGAACGCTGGCTGGAACGGTTCTCCTGGATCGGGCTGGTGATCGCCGTCGCGGCAGGGCTGACCGCCGCAATCCTGTTGCGGGAACGCACATCCCGGATGATCGCCGAACTGGAGGCCGAGCATTACCGCAAGGCCGGCACCACCGCGCCGGACAGCGTCTGACTAGGGCGTGTCTGACAAATGGGGTAGCCAGAGGGTGATGGCGCGTAGGACTGCTGCGCCGCGGTAGACGACGGCGA
>NZ_MVHG01000067.1 GCF_002086125.1 Mycobacterium arosiense ATCC BAA-1401 = DSM 45069 | reverse complement strand
ACTACGCTCAGAATCGGAGACCAGCCGCTGGCTGAGTCCTCAAACCAGTAAGTCTCCGGACTCGCCGGGGCGGTTCAGTTCGGTCGCGAAGTCCTGCCTTCGGTTTCGTTGGTTCCGATAGCCGGCAAGCCAGCGAAGATTCGCGGCCCGGATCGGAGGCTGCTCCGCAACGCGACAGAAAGACCAGCCAACTTGCCTGCACAGCTCAGCGGTCGCCTCGAATGACTCGCGTGAATCACTATCGACGAGCGGGTCCGGCCGAACATCTACAACTACGCCGTCACCGGATCTGGTCCGGAGGAATACATCGGGCGTGTGCTCACGCTGCTTGCCTGCGACCGACAGGAAGCGAAAGGTGAAGGGCTGTACGGATATTCCGATGGTATGCGGGTCGAAGTCGGCGGCGACCAGGAAGTCGCGTTCTACCCACGATTCGAAGGGAAGGTGCGACTCTGTCGTCGAACTCCACCATTCGCCGGTGAAGTTCTTCTGGCCTTTGTACGACACTGCTTTGCGAACCGGCGCACATTCTTCGAGCGGCAATGACCACAGTTCATCGACTGGGATTTGAGCGACGGGATCACCCTCAGCGGGCCGGTAGTAAATCAGCTCGCCGTTACGAATCTGCGCCGCCGCGCGCCCATGAGTGGGCACGCCATTGATCGTATTGCCGACATCCGACACAACCCTCTGGACACGCCCGGTCGGAGCGGGTCCGAATACGGCGCCATATTTGGACCAGTGGCAAATCGCGACCACAGGTTTACGGTGTTGGATGTGAGAATTCTTCCGATTTCCCAAGTAAAGGCGAAGCTCAACGAGTACGTCGATACCGTCGCCCGCACGCATGACCAGATCACGATCACCCAGAACGGTGTTCCGGCCGCGCTGCTGATCGGTGTCGATGAATGGGAGTCGGTGCAAGAGACGCTGCACTGGCTATCGCAGCCCGGCATCGTCGAATCAATCTCCGAGTCTGAGGCCGACATCGCCGCTGGCCGCACCTACGGAGAGGACGAGATCCGCGCTGCCTACCAGGTTCCACCCCGGCGCTCTTAACCCAAAGGTCTGTATCGCGCCGTCGCCAACAAACTTGCATGTGCGCTGCTCCAGTGGGGTGGGGCGCCGGCGAGATGCGGCACGCCAAGGGCGAACTATTGAACTCGCAGCTGCACGTTATCACCGGATCGATCTGGAGCATTCTCAATGCATCTGGGGCACGATGTCAGTCCCAGGGGTTGACCAAGTCGACGCCTGTTCCGTCGAAGTGGCGAGTATTGCGGGTGGCCACAGTTGCGTGCCGGGATGCGGCGATGCCGGCGATCTGCACATCTCGAATTTCCACAGCTCGCCCGACTCGTTGTTGGGTGGCGGCGATGGCCCCGGCGGCGATCGCGGCGGTCAGGTCGAAGGATTGCACACGACCGTCGAGGTCCTCATCGAGGAGTTCAGAAAAGATCTCGTCGAGCCGCTTGCGTCGGCGGCTTGGTGTCAAAAGTTCGATACCAGTGCGGATCTCGAATACTGTGACCGATGTCGTCCAGATTGATTCGGTGGGCTGGTTATCGAGCCATTCCACGACGGCCGGATCGGGTGTGTCCCGCATTAGCGCGGACAGGACATTGGTGTCGAGCACGATCATGATTCGTTGAACTGTGCAGGCTGGACGGGCTGGCCCCGCAGTTCGGGTATGTCCTCGGTCAGGCCCACGCTTTTGAAGCGCGACGCGATACGAGACCCGAGCCGTTCGGGCGGTTTATCGACGTTGCGGACTGCGTTCCGTAAGATCTCGCGTGCCTCTTCTTCGGTGCTGCGGCCGTGTTGGCGGGCTAGTCGCTGCAATTTGGTCTTGGTGTCGTCTTCAAGTTGACGAATGAGAATCTGCGCCACACATCGATGCTATCATGCTATCAGTCATGTCGTGGGCTGACCTTGCCGGTCGAGTTTGCGCAGCACTTGACGGGTGGTCCCGTTGACCGTGTCGCCATCGACTTGCCCCAGATTCAGGGAGAATGCCGCGCGTCCGGTGATAAGGACAGCTGTCCGTTGTCGTTCTATCTGAGGCAGGTGCGGGCGTCTGACCTGCGGTGCCTCAGATCAAATGGCGATCCTGTTGCGGGTGGTTTGTCATCTGATCTGAGGTAAATAGGCCGGATCCTGGCCGCCTACGGGGAGGCGTGTTCGTCGGCGGCTCGCTGGCGTGGGGTATGGCCCTCGAGGGGTTCCGACCCGGCCGCTGGGACGTGCTTGGCGCCCCTGGTTTTCCTGGCCGGCGTTGCCGTGAACATGTACGCTCCTCGCGGCCACTAGCTTTCGGCCGCAATCGCCCGTCGCAGCGCGGTCAGTATGACGTCACGGCTGGGCAGATCCAACCGACAGACGTCACCCGTCGGCGGCCGATCGGGACGCATCACATCGGTGCCGTCAATCAGTATCGACGGTGACGGAAAGGGTCCGACCCGCTCAACGATCGCCGTGTTGATCCCGACCACGGCCAAACAGTCGACCAGCATTTCATGGGCCGTTGCCGCGTTCGGACAGCCCGGGCTGCTCAGAATCTCAATCCGCATCCCACGGTCTCCCAACACCCGTCATTAGCATCTCAGGTGGGTCAATTTTCGCGACCCGGTGACAGTTGCAGCCGGAGTTCGACGCGCCCGGTAGCTCGGCGATTTCGGGTACGCCGTGGCAGGCGCACTCCCTTGCGGCGAGTTCAAGCCGCGGCTCGCCGCTGCTGCGGTCGCAAAGTGTGCCGAGACGCGTCTATGCCGGCCATTTCTTGCGCCTGCTCGGCTGCGGTCTGCCCTAGCCGGACCAAATCCGCTCGCTCCTGGACCGAAAGCGGCTGTTCGCCAGCGACATCTGGCCGCTGGCCGTCACCGCTGCGGGCCTGGGACATCAGCCACCGCTCATCGCGCACCCATGTATGCAGCAGGCTCGTGTCCACGTTTAGCTGGCGGGCTACCTCAGCGACTCGCCGCTGCCCGTCGATCACCATGTGCGCGGCCGTGACTCGATACTGCGGGGTGAATGAGCGCCGATGTTGTGGCATACCTACTGGCTTCACGAATCCCACGTCGCGCTATCTGGGATGTCCACCATGTGGGCGGTCTGGGGCGATCCTTGTCGGGTGTGGCGGCCGAAGCGGCGTAGCCGCAGCGAGTTGGTGACCACGCTGACCGAGGAGAGCCCCATCGCCGCTCCCGCGATGATCGGGTTGAGCAGACCGAGTGCGGCTAGGGGGATCGCGGCGGTGTTGTAGCCGAAGGCCCAGCCAAGGTTCTGGTGGATCGTGCGCAGCGTCTGCCGCGAGAGCGCGATCGCCTCCACAACACCGTCGAGCCGGCCGGACATCAGCGTGATGTCGGAGGCCTCGATGGCCACGTCGGTGCCGGTGCCGATCGCAATGCCCAGATCGGCCTGCACCAGCGCGGGGGCGTCGTTGACGCCGTCGCCCACCATCGCGACCACCCGCCCCTGGTCTTGTAGCCGCTCGATCTCGGTGACCTTGTCCTGCGGCAGCACCTCAGCCAGGACGTGATCGATGCCGACCTGTGTGGCGATCGCGGCGGCGGTGCGCGCGTTGTCGCCGGTGATCATGGCGACCTGCAAGCCCATGGCGTGCAGTTGAGCGACCACGTCGGCGGCGTCGTCCTTGACCGTGTCAGCGACGGCGAGCACGCCCACAACGTGGTCGTCGCGGCCGACGAACACCGCGGTGCGGCCCTGCTCTTCGAGTTCGGCGGCCGCCGCCGCAAGGTGCTCAGGCAGCAGCAGCTCGTGGTCGTCGACAAGTGTGCGACGTCCGACCAGCACGGTGCGGCCGTCGATCTGGGCCTGCACCCCGTGGCCGGCGAGGCTGGCGAACGCCGTGGCGGCCGGAATCTGCAACCCCAGCTCGCGCGCGGCCGCGACGATCGCCGCGCCGATGGGGTGCTCGGAGCCCGACTCGACCGCGGCGGCGATCTGCAGCACCAGATTGGGCTGGCGCCGCTTGCCGGCAATCACATCGGTGACCCGCATCTGGGCGCGGGTCAGCGTGCCGGTTTTGTCGAACACCACGGTGTCGATCTTCTTCGACGCTTCCATCACCTCGCCGCCTTTGACCAGGATCCCCAGCTCCGCGCCGCGGCCGGTGCCGACCGTGATCGCCGTGGGAGTGGCCAGGCCCAGCGCACACGGGCACGCGATGATCAGCACCGCCACCGCGGCGGTCATACCGGCGACCGGGTTGGCGGCGATCAGCGTCCACCCGGCAAACGTCACCGCGGCAACCCCGACGACGGCCGGGACGAACACCGCCGAGACCCGGTCAGCCAGTCGCTGTACCGGCGCCTTGCCGCCCTGTGCCTGCTCGACCAGGCGCACAATCTGCGCCAGCGCGGTATCGGCGCCGACGGCGGTGGCGCGCACGGTCAGCAGCCCGTCGATGTTGACCGTCGCACCGGCAACACGGTCGCCCACCGATTTTTCGACCGGGACGGACTCGCCGGTCAGCATTGACTCATCGACGACGGCGCGCCCGTCGGTGATCTCGCCGTCGACCGGGATCTTCTCCCCAGGCCGTACCCGTACCAGGTCTCCGACTTGTACCTGATCAACCGGCACGAGAATTTCTTGCCCGCCGACGAGCAGGCAGGCTTCCTTGGCGCCCATCTCCAAAAGCTTGCCGATCGCCTCCGACGCCTTGCTCGTGGATCTGGCCTCGAAATAGCGACCCAGCACCACGAACGCAATGATCAGCGCCGCCGTCTCGAAGAACAGTGCGCCACCGGCGAACAACTCATACGTGGAGTAGCCGAATGCGGTCAATGTGCCCAGTGTGATCAGCGTGTCCATGTTGGCGCTTCCCGCCCGCGCCTGCTGCACCGCGCCGCGCAGGAACGGCCACCCGGCGACGAATTGCACCGGTACCGTCGCCGCGAACGCCAACCACCCCGCCCACGGATAGGCGCCGAACACCATCGTCGACACCGACGCCAGCAGCGCCAACGGCATGGCCAGCCACAACCGCCGCAACCAGTTCCGCTGCTCACGCCTGTTCAGTTCACCCGAGGACGCCGTGCCGCACGCACCGCCCTGTCCCTGCCCGCAGCCGCCACTACCCTCGGTGTCGCGCGGCGCGTCGCTATCGGGCCGGGCGCCCAGTAATCGGCGGAGTCCACCGATGGCCTTGCGCACCACCCCGGGGGTGCGCGCATCGCCGGAATGCGGGGCACGGGTGGGCACCAACTCTGCAGGGATGTGCTCGGCTACGCCGATCGCCGACAGCACCGCCGCGGTGTCGCAGCGCTGCGGCGAATACTGGATCACCACCGATGCCGTGCGCGGATAGGCCGTCACCGCCTGCACACCGGGCACCGTGGCCAGAGTCTCCTCGATCGCGACGGCCCGGACCGCATCGACATGAAATCCGGTGATGCGCAGCCGCATCCGCCCGGACGCGTCCGATACGACCGTCGCCGTGGCGTCGGCGGCCGGCAGGACCTCAGTCGTCATGGCCGTCGCCCGGGCTCGTCACGATCGCCGGTTCGGTGTCCTCTCCGGCGCGCTCTCGTGCCTCGGCAACCACGTCGGCGACCGTCAATCGGATCTGTTCCGTGTTCGTTTCGGCCGTGCGCTGCGCTTCGCGGGCGGCCCGGATGCCCCACGCGGTCACAGCAACGGTTGCCGTGCGCAACGGAACCTTCGCCACGGCCGTGCGCACTGCCTCATACGCCGCAACCCCCACCACCCCGGTTACCACCGTGGGCGCCGCCTTCATCAAGAACCCATGCCACGCCATACCAAGCACTCCCTTCCCGTCGTTGCACCGCCAAACGGTGACCAGTCGGCCACGGTCGCTGCGGAGCGACACGAACCCATCCTTGACCTTCCAGTACAGTGGAAGGTCAAGGATGGGTTCCATGCAGATCGGCGAACTAGCGAAACTCAGCAATACCAGCGCGAAAACCATTCGCTTCTACGAGAACGCGGGGCTGCTCCCGCCACCGGCACGCACGGCGTCGGGGTACCGCGACTACGGGCCCGAGGTCGTGGATCGGCTGCGGTTCATCCATCGGGGCCAAGCCGCCGGGCTGACCTTGCAGAAGGTGCGCCAAATCCTGGCGATCCACGACCGCGGTGAGGTGCCGTGCGGGCACGTGCAACAGGTCC
The DNA here is from genome assembly GCF_002086125.1 of Mycobacterium arosiense ATCC BAA-1401 = DSM 45069. GTDB lineage: Bacteria > Actinomycetota > Actinomycetes > Mycobacteriales > Mycobacteriaceae > Mycobacterium > Mycobacterium arosiense. The sequence continues at coordinate 22,377 of NZ_MVHG01000067.1, read as the reverse complement.
TGCACACCCGTCTGGACCAAGTCCGCGCGCAGATCGCCGAACTGGTCGCCCTCGAAGGCCACCTGCAGACCCTTCTCGACCACGCGGCGCACGCCGCGCCCACCGAACATGACCAGTCCACGGTGTGCTGGATTCTGGAAAGCGACCTGGATGCCGACGCCACCGTCGGTCCCGGCCACTAGACCATGAACAGCACCGAAATGCGTGAGTGGTCATGGACTGATGCGTGGTTGCCGGCCGCCCTGCTGGGTGTGGCGGGGGTGGGCTGGTGGTGGTCAGTGGTCAGCATGACCGGCGACGCCATGTCTATGGACACCGAGCCAGGAATGCCCATGGAGACCGCGCCAATGATGTCGTTCGCCGGTTTCCTCATCGCGTGGGTGGCCATGATGGCCGCGATGATGCTTCCTGCGGTCCTGCCCGTCGTTCGCGCCTACGCCCGCGCCGCCACCGGCAGCGCCGCTCCAGCGATCGTCTTCGTCGCCGGATACCTGGCCCTGTGGAGCGCCACCGGGATCCCCGCCTTCTGGGCGTGGAGCCACCTCAACGGGCCACTGGCACACGGATCACCGTGGGTCGGCCGCCTGGCCGGCGCCATAGCGCTGGCCGCCGGGATCTATCAGCTCACGCCGCTGAAAGCAGCGTGCCTGCGGCACTGCTACTGGCCATTGTCGGTTTCCCCGCCGTGCGGCAAGTACCACGACAGCCCGGCCCGGGCGCTTCGTGCCGGTGGGCGCTACGGCGTCTTTTGTCTGGGCAGCTGCTGGATGCTGTTCGTAGTCATGATCGCCTTCGGCACCATGCAATTGGCGTGGATGCTGGCGCTCTCGGTGGTGATCTGGCTGGAGCGAGTCGCCTCCTTCGGCGATTGGCTCACGCGCGTCACGGGGGCGGTGCTCGTAATCCTTGGCGTTGTGCTGCTGGTGCACCCCGCGTTGGTCATCAACCTTGTCTAGCGAGGAGTTAAGTCATGACGACGACGACACAACCACGCACCCGCCCCTGCGCTTTAGCGGCGACATTTTGATCTGGCTGTCCGCTGTCGTTTGATCTGAGGCGCTGCTGGCCGTTTGACCTGCGGCGCCTCAGATCCGTGCGCTTGAGCACAGTATTGCGGGGTTGATCGAGGATGCCGGTGCTGCCTGCGTGAGCGGGTCCAGTGCCGAGTGCCCAGTTCTCGAAGAACTGACTGAACCGGCAGTGCGGCATTCGATTTGAACGCCAACGCATTGCCGTGTTCACGTCGGTTCCCGTGGGTTGGCTCTCTGAGTATGGTGTGCGGGGCAGGTGTCTGTCACGGGTACGCGCACGGGTCGACGATCGGGTTGTGGGGCTGCCGCGTCCGGAAGCCGGGGACGCCCCGATGCCCCGGCACGGTCTCCTAAGATCAGCAATCATGGTGGCGCGTTCAATCCTGTTATTCGTCCTGGCTGCGGTCGCCGAAATCGGCGGTGCCTGGCTTGTCTGGCAAGGCGTCCGCGAGCAACGTGGTTGGCTCTGGGCGGGACTCGGCGTCATCGCGCTAGGAATGTACGGGTTCGTCGCCACCCTGCAGCCCGATGCCCATTTCGGCCGGATCTTGGCCGCCTACGGCGGCGTATTCGTCGCCGGCTCGCTGGCGTGGGGCATGGCCCTCGACGGGTTCCGACCCGACCGTTGGGATGTGATCGGCGCCCTGGCCTGCCTGGTAGGCGTTGCCGTGATCATGTACGCCCCTCGCGGCCACTAGCTCAGCATCACGTGGCGGCCGGGCAGGCCCAAACCGACCCATCGGGGGCGGATCGGGACGCATCACCTCGGCCCCGCCGATCAGTATCGACGGTGACGGAGACGGGCCGGCACGCTCAGCGATCGCCGTATCGATCCCGGGTACGGCCAGACAGTCGACCAGCATTTCATGGGCCGTTGCCGCGTTGGATAACCCGGGGGGATCTCAGTGGCGCAACAGGTTTCGGTGACTGTGGGTTTGGGTTATGTAGTGGTGCCAGGTAGCAGTTCGGCGATCAGGGTCTGGACGCGGTTGGCGATGTCGTCGCGGATGGAGCGGACGACCTCAAGGGCTTGGCCGGCGGGGTCGGGCAGTTTCCAGTCCCGGTAGGTGACTCCCGGGAAGTATGGGCAGGTGTCTCCGCAGCCCATGGTGATCACGACGTCGCTGGCTTGCACCGTGTCGGCGGTGAGCACCGCGGGGCTGTTGGCTGTGATGTCGATGCCCAGTTCGGCCATCGCGGCAACGGCCGCCGGGTTGACTTGGTCGGCGGGTTCGGTGCCCGCGGAACGGACCTCGATGCGGCCACCGGACTGGTGGATCAGCAGTGCGGCCGCCATCTGGGAGCGACCGGCGTTGTGCACGCAGACGAACAGGACGCTGGGTTTGTCGGCCATCAGCGGGCACTGCGTGATTGGGACTCGGGTCCGAAGAGGCGGGTACGCAGCGCCAGGGACACGTAGACGAGTCCGACCAGCACCGGTACTTCGATGAGCGGGCCCACGACCCCGGCCAGGGCCTGCCCGGAGGTGGCGCCGTAGGTGGCGATCGCGACGGCAATCGCGAGTTCGAAGTTATTGCCGGCAGCGGTGAACGCCAACGTGGTGGTGCGCTCGTACCCGACGTTGAGGAGGGCGCCGAGCAGGTAGCCGCCGGCCCACATGATCGCGAAGTAGGCCAGCAGCGGCACCGCGATGCGGGCGACATCGAAAGGCCGGGAGGTGATCTGATCACCTTGAAGGGCAAACAGGATGACGATGGTGAACAGCAGTCCATAGAGTGCCCAGGGGCCGATGCGGGGCAGGAATTGCGACTCGTACCAGGTGCGGCCTTTGGCGCGTTCGCCTAGGCGGCGGGACAGGTACCCGGCCAACAGTGGGACGCCGAGGAAGATCAACACCGATTTGGCGATCTGCCACGGGGAGACCTCGATCCCGGTCTGGGACAGGCCCAGCCAGCCCGGCAGCACCGACAGGTAAAACCAGCCCAGCGCGGCGAACATGAGAACCTGAAAGATCGAGTTCAACGCGACCAGCACTGCGGCGGCCTCGCGGTCCCCGCAGGCCAGGTCGTTCCAGATGATGACCATGGCGATGCAGCGGGCCAGCCCGACGATGATCAACCCGGTGCGGTATTCGGGCAGATCGGGAAGTAGCAGCCACGCCAGGGCAAACATCACCGCCGGCCCGATCAGCCAGTTCAACACCAGCGAGGACGCCAGCAGTTTGCGGTCGGCGGTGACCTCGCCGAGCTGGTCGTAGCGGACTTTGGCCAGCACCGGATACATCATCACCAACAGCCCAAGGGCGATGGGCAGCGAGACTCCGTCGACCTCAATGGCACTTAGGCCCGCGCCCAGGCCGGGCACCAGCCGCCCCAGCAGCAGGCCGGCGGCCATCGCTACCCCGATCCATACCGGCAAGAGCCGGTCCAGGGTGGACAGCTTGGCGGCCACTGCGGGTGCAGCAGTCGATATGGCGGTGTCACTCATGAGGTTTCTCTCCCGTGGCGCGAGCGGCGTACCGCTTCACTGGCAGCTGTCAACGTGAGGTGGGTCGGGGCGCGGTGGCGCGGTCGTTCGCTGCGGCTGTCTCAATCAGACGATGCGGCGGGTTTGGTGGCGTGGATGATCGCGCCGTGCATCCCTTCGGCCACCTGGTGGGTGAACGTGACCGTGGCATCGGTGAACCCGGCCGCGGCCAGTCCGTCGAGGTACTCCTGGCGGGACAGCGCTCCGGCGATGCAGCCGACGTAGGAGCCGCGTTCGGCGCGCTCGGCCGAACTGAGGTGGTCTTCGGCGACGACGTCGGAGATCCCGATCCGCCCGCCGGGGACCAGCACCCGGAACATCTCGGCGATCACGGCCGGTTTGTCGGCGGACAGGTTGATCACGCAGTTGGAGATCACCACATCGACGGCGGCATCGGGCAGCGGGATGTCTTCGATGGTGCCCTTGCGGAACTCGACGTTGGTGACACCGGCCTTGGCTCGGAATTCTTCGGCGTTCCGCCTCGCCAAGGCCAGCATCTCGTCGGTCATGTCGACGCCGTAAGCAAACCCGTCCGGGCCGACCCGGCGCGCCGACAACAAAACGTCGATCCCGCCGCCAGAACCCAGGTCAAGCACCCGCTCTCCGGGGTGCAAGTCAGCGACCGCGGTCGGGTTACCGCAACCCAGGCTGGCCGCAACCGCTTCAGCGGGAATCTCGGAGTGCTCGTCGTCGCCGTAGAGACCGGCGCCGAAGATGGTCCCGATATCGGCTGAGTCGCTGGACCCGCAGCAGCTCGCGGCGGTCAGCACATCGCTGTTGGTAGCGCCCCCGCTGATCGCGGTGGCGGCGGCGCCGTAGCTGGCCCGGACCTGATCACGCAGCTCATTGTGTTCGGCGGTCATCGCACCTACTCTTTCCATCGACAGACATCTATGTGAGCAGTGTGCGGGAAACATCGATGACTGTCAATGCGTGTGTCATACTGGGGCCATGCCCGCCGCGATCGCCTCCCCGACCGAACGCGATGACTCGTTGCTGGTCGCTGACGTTGCGGCGTGCTGCAGCCCGATCACCGACGGCGTACTCGACGCGGCCGCCGCCGAGCGGCTGGCCGGCGTGCTCAAGGCGCTGGCCGAACCGACCCGGCTACGGCTTGTGTCAATGATCGCGGGCCATGAGGGCGCCGAGGCGTGTGTATGCGACCTGACCGCTACTGTGGGGCTATCCCAGCCGACGGTGTCGCATCACCTCAAGATCCTGGTCGAGGCCGGCCTGCTCGACCGAACCCAGCGCGGCAAGTGGGCGTACTACCGGCTGGTGCCCGCGGCCCTGGATGCGCTCGGCGGGGTGTTTGTTGTCCGTTGTCGTTGTGGCTGAGGCAGCGCTTGAGGGCCTGACCTGCGATGCCTCGGATTCAGTGACGGCCGCCGCTACCTTGAGTTGTCCTGCCGCCGGGTGTCTCGTGCTGGCCCCGCAAGAGGCGTTATGCGTCCGGCGCGTACGCCGTTGGCGATGACGACGACTTCGGCAAGCTCGTGCACCAGTACGACCGTGGCCAGGCCGAGGGTTCCGAACATCGCCAGCGGCATGAGCACGGTGATGATGCCCAGGGAGAGTCCGACGTTTTGCACCATGATCTGCCGGGAGCGTCGAGCATGTGCTAGTGCGTGGGGCAGGTGCCGCAGGTCTTGGCCCATCAGGGCGACGTCGGCGGTTTCGATCGCGACATCGGTTCCCATGGCGCCCATCGCGATTCCCAGGTCGGCGGCGGCCAGGGCCGGAGCATCGTTGACGCCGTCGCCGACCATCGCGGTGGGCCGGTGAGCGCCCAGTTCTGCGATCAGGTGAGCCTTGTCCTCGGGGCGCAGTTCGGCATAGACGTGCTCGATGCCGGCTTGGGCGGCGAGCGCCGCCGCGGTGGCGTGATTGTCGCCGGTGAGCATCGTCACCTGGTAGCCGCCGGCACGTAGCGCGGTGATGACCTCGGGAGCTTCTGGGCGTAGTTCGTCGCGCACGGCGATGGCACCGAGCAGCCGGTCATCGCGTTCTACGAGCACCGCTGTGGCCCCGGCTTGTTGCATGTGCGCTACGTGATCGGCGAGGTCGGCGGGGTCGATCCAGCCGGGCCGGCCCAGCCGGATGGCTTGCCCGTCGAGGTGGCCGGTCAGCCCAGCTCCGGCAACGGCGTGCACGTCACTCGCGGCGGCCACCGGCGCTTGGGTAGCGGCCAGGACGGCCGCGGCCAGCGGGTGTTCACTGCGGGTTTCCAGCGCGGCCGCGACCGCCAGCACCTCTTCGCGGGTGGCGTCGTTGGTGGTGGCGATGTCGATGACGGTGGGCCGGTTGGCGGTCAAAGTTCCGGTTTTGTCCAGCGCGATCCCACTGATGGTGCCCAGGGCTTCCAGCGCGGCACCGCCCTTGATCAGTACCCCGATCTTCGAGGCGGCACCGACTGCCGCCACGACGGTCACCGGCACGGCGATGGCGAGCGCGCACGGGGACGCGGCGACGAGCACCACCAGAGCGCGTTCGATCCACACCAGCGGGTTACCGAAGATGCTGCCCGTCCCGGCGATCAGCGCCCCGGCGATCATGATGCCCGGCACCAACGGCTGCGCGATCCGATCGGCCAGGCGCTGGCTGGCGCCCTTGCGGGCCTGTTCGGCTTCCACGATCTGCACGATTCGCGCCAACGAGTTGTCCTCAACGGTCGCGGTGACCTCCACCTGCAGCACTCCGGACCCGTTGATCGACCCGGCGAACACCTCATCACCGGGTCCGGCCTCTACCGGCACCGATTCGCCGGTAATCGCCGAGACGTCCAGGGCGGTGCGCCCGGCAACAATGATGCCGTCGGTGGCCAGGCGTTCCCCGGGTTTGACAATCATCTGATCACCGACGCGCAGTTCGGCTGCGGCCACCACGGTTTCGACACCTGCGCGCAAGACCGTGGCCTGATCCGGCACCAGCGCCAGCAGAGCACGCAGGCCGCGGCGGGTACGGGCCACCGCGTATTCCTCCAAACCCTCGCTGATGGAGAACAAAAACGCCAGCATCGCGGCCTCGCCGACCTGACCGAGTCCAACAGCGCCGAGCGCGGCGATCGTCATCAACGTGCCGACACCGACACGGCCCTCGGTCAGTCGCCTAACGGTTGAGGGCACGAACGTCGAAGCGCCCACCGCGAGCGCCACGACTTTCAATCCCAACGCCACCGGCCCGAATGGAGTCAGCCACGCCGTCACCAGTGAGGCTGTCAGCACCACCCCGGAGAACGCGGCCCGCCGCAGCTTGACAACGCCCCACAGCCGCTCCGACTCAGGGTGGCTGTCGTCGTGGTCGCAGCAGCCATCGCTTCGTTGCACTGGTCGTTGTGAAACCCTGTCAGCTTGCTCGCCGGATAGCGTCCGCTCGCTCCAGTCGAGGATTCTCTGCACCACACCGGGGTTGCCTCCCTCGACCGAGTGCGGCGCCCGGGCGGGCACCGACTCGGCAGGGATGTGCTCGGCGGCGGCGATCGCCGACAAAATGGCAGCGGTGTCGCAGCGCTCGGGTGAATACCAGACCACCACGGAAGCCGTGCGCGGATACGCGCGGACCGCATCCACACCAGCCACCGTGGCGACCGAGTCCTCGATCGCGACAGCCCGCACCGCGTCGAACCGAAACCAGTTAGCACGCACCCGTATTCGTCGCGCACCCGCAGACACGACAACCAGCGCGGCCCCGTGATCGGAGGAAACCTCAGCAGTAGGCACAATCGACCTTTCCCCGTGAAAACGGCTAACCCATCACTTGGCAGCAGTCGTCATCGTCAGCCTTGGCGGCGGGCGGCCGAGGGGCATCGTCGCCGATGCGTCCGCGGGCTTCGGCGACCACGTCGGCGACTTTCAGCCGGGCCGACTCCGCTGCTACCTCTGCGCTCCGAGTTCCGCGCAGTCCCCACTCCGTCACGGTCACCGCTGCCCGGTGAACCGGCGCCGTGCCCACCGCCTTGCGCAGCACCTCGTAGGCGCTCACCCCGACCAGCCCGGTGAACACTGTCCCGGCTGCTTTGGCCACGAACCCATGTATAGCCACTGCTTATCCCTTCTGTTCTGCCAACTCACTACGATTGAGCGACCGCGATCTTCAAGGTCACCGGATCGCTGCCACTGATGGTCATCGACCAACGGTGGCCTCGGCTGCGCCCGATGCGGCGTCCTCGCCGACACAGGGCTGGTCGGTATCCACCGCCAAAACAACCTGGACCAGCTCGCCCAGAGCACGGGCGAGGTGAGGGTCGGCCAGCGCGTAGCGAACCTGCCGGCCCTCATAGGTCGCGATGACCAGCCCGCAGCCCCGCAAACACGACAAATGATTGGACACATTCGACCGTGTCAACCCCAGCTGCGCAGCCAACTGGCCCGGGTAGCACACCCCATCGAGCAGTGCCACCAGAATCCGACACCGCGTCGGATCCGCCAGCGCTCGGCCCAGCCGAGCCAGCGCCGATTCCCGCGTCTCACACGTCAGCATGCACCAAACAGTACAGCCGATACTGATATGTCAGCAAGGGCTGAATTGTGCCATGGCTCCACACGCCGCCGTCAGCCCTGACGCCGCCCAGCTGGCCCAGCCGGGCACGGTGATCGCGGGGATTGACCTGGTCGTGGTTTCCACGCGTCGAAGTGGTGTGCGCGGCGGGTGGCGCTGAGTTGTTGATCGTGGATCCACTGTTCGATGGGGCGGGTTTGGTCGCGGTGCTGGGGAAACCGGGCGCTGACGTTGACGTAGACCGCATCGACGGCGCGGGCACGGGCGGGTGTGGCTGGCGCGGTGCCCCAGATCCGGCGATGAGCGCCGGCCAGGATGGCGGCCAAGGCGATCAGGTCCGGGTAGGCGCCGATGTGCGTGTCGGCGTCGGCGCGGGCAGGCGGCAGCGTAAACGGGCTGGTGCTGCGTGCCCAGCAGCGGTGAATCCGCGCGGCATCCCTGACCGCGAAGCGCGCAGCGTCGCCGTGACACCGATCCAGTCGGGCATGGCGCTGCGCTGCGGCGATCACCGCGGGGGCGCAGCGCAGATCGCGTTGATCGTCGAGGGTGGAGGTGCCTGCACCGATCCATCGGCGGTGGCGGCAGCAGACGGTCGCGTAGTCGGGCAACCAGCAGTAGACCGGCTCATAGACACCGCGGCGTGCCATGCACAGGCGGCATGCGGGCCGGGCGTGGCGGCGTTGGCGGGTGGTGTCGCGGTCGGGGGCGGCCAGCCCGATGAGCCGGGCGTGAAGGATGCCCACGGGCTGGCCGCTGGCGGTTGCCAACCAGTCCGGCCGGGGACGGCAGATCGCTGGACCGTCGGCCAGGTAGCGCCGCAGACCTCGGGGTTCTAGGTGGTTGGCGTGCGCGAGCCGATCAAGATAGGACTGCACCGTTTCGCCACGAAACGGTGTGACGGTGCGCGGTAGTGGCGCGGCAGGCCCCTGCGGCCACGCCGGTGGGGTTGATACGTCAGCTGGCATGGCGTTGCGCCGATGTTTGGGCTGCGTAGTCGATGAGCACCGTGTCCATCAGATCCCTGGTGAGGTTCTCGGTTTCGTCGAGCATGCTGCGGATCGCAGCCGAGCGGATCAGGTGCGCCAGGCTGCCGATCATTCCGCCGGTGCGTCGATGCAGGTATTTGGCTTCGGCGACCAGCGTTCCCGCGGTGTGATGGTGCAACCGCAGGGTGCCTTCCATCGCGGCCACCAGCGACTTCCATTCCCCGGCGTACGGGAACGGGCTGGTGTTGATCACACCGCAGCGCCCGGCGAGCTGGCGTCCGCGGGTGCCGGTGAACACACCGGAGCGCTCGACGTCGATGCCGGCGTAGACGAACGTGGCGGGCAGGTGTTCGGTGAAGTACTTCAGGTGATCGGACAGTTCCTCGCCGGCCCGGGTATCGAGGTTGAGGTTGTGGATCTCGTCGACGATCACGATGTCGGTTCGGGCGTCGATGAGGACCTGGCAGACAGCGTCGGCGATATCGGTGACATTCATCCGCGGTTGCATCGGCGGAAGGCCCAGGAATCGCGCGAACTCCATCGCGAGTTTGCGCGCCGAGCCTTTCGGGGGCGCGGTCACGTATACGATCGGGATCCGGGACTTGTCGGCGAATCGTGTCCTGATACGCAGTTCGTGGAATCGGCCGAGTTGTTTGACCGCGGTGGTCTTGCCGGTCGCGGCCGCCCCGGAAATGATCAGCCCGCGCCGGGCGCCGATCTCGCGTTGGTTGAGCAGGGTCAGCAGCCGGCCTTCGTTGGTGATGCGCTGGATCGCCGACGTGGTGACCACGACCAGTTCACTGTGATGCGCTACCCGGGCTTCGTTGTAGTTGGTCCGTTCGGTCTCCGACAGGGTGCTCCACTGCTCATCGGGTAACAGGGTGAACTCGGGTGGATCGGCATCGACGAAACGGCGCCAACCCTCGAGCGTGGTGGTGGGTTGGCGCCGGTCCTCGAGTTGGCTCACCGGGGCAAAAGTGTTCACAGCCGCCACGATTCAGCCTCCTTGCGTGCATCGAACACCGGTAGTGGAATGACTTGGGCGATCTCGATGTCGTCGGCGTCCTCGTCACCGCCTGGCGGCGGCTCCTCATCGCAGGGTTCTGCGGTATCCGGCGGGCGGGGCCAGGCCGGTGTCGCGGTGGCTCGCGTTCGACCCGCCACCCTGCGATCCTTGGATTCCTGTCGGGTGGGGGCGGGGCCTTGCGCGGCCCGGTCGAGCAGGTCATCGGCCGCGCGGGCGATCTCGGCTTCGGTGGCCTGATCGCATCCGCGCTGGGCCAGCACGGACCGCGCATGCTGCCATACCAATTCGCCGAACGGTACCGGGTGGCTGCGCAAATGCGTCCAGGTCGCGGCCAGCCAGCCCTCGTCGTGATGGTTGCGCACCCAGATCCGCGACACGTCGTAGGGGTCGTAGTGCACCTCCCACTGGCCCTTCTTGGATTCCACCCCCGAGTGCTGGCGGCGGTAGGGGTTGAGTGCCTTAGCGTCGTAGCTGCGGTTGTTGACCCGGATCCCGTAGGCATTGATGCGCCGCCAGCACGACGGCAGTAACTCGATGTAGTCCTCGGCCGACAGCGGCACCGGAACATACCCGGCGACCTCGACCAAGGCGGCGTACTTTTCGTTGGGCGTCAACGCCTTGCCCGGGGTGACGGGGTCACGCAGGCCGTCGTGGGGCCGGTTTTGCCATACCGCGACGATCCACTCATCCAGCAGGGCTTGCAGCTCCACGATCGACCACACTGCGTCCTGTTCGGCGTTCTTGCCGCGCCGCTCGACGCTGGAGCCGACATACCCGGCGACATGCTGGGCGAACAAGGTGGCCACCGACTGCAGGGTCCGCTCGATCTTGGGTTTGTCGGTCGGCGTATCCGGGTGGGCGGGCTGCAGATTGATCCCCAACGTGCAACACGCCTGCCGGAAGGTTTGCGACAGATACGCCTTCCCGTGGTCGCACACTACGGTCTCCGGGGCGATCACCGGCCGGGCGGCCGCATCGGCCAACCGTTGATCCACGCCGGTCAAACAGCGATACGGCAGCACCGACCGCGACATCCGCAGCGCATCGGACCACTCCGGCCGCATCGGTTCTGGCGTCAACGCTCGGGCCAGCAGCAGCGCCGCGTCGACCGCTTTGGTCGTGGGCCGCAACACCGCGGCCGGAATCGAGCAGGTCGCGTCGTCAACCATGCCGGTCAGCTCGACCCGGTCCACCGTGCCGTCATCGAGGACCACCCGCACATCCAGGGGGGTCGAATCGATCTCGACCACCTCGCCGGGGCGCGCCACCGTCAGCGCACCGAACGGGCCGTCGGGCTGTTTGGACAACGAACGCCGGGTGCGCGCGGACCCGAACGTGTGCCGGCCCTCCGACAGCCTCTTCACCAGACGATAGAACGTCCGCTGAGACGGCATCGCCGGTGCGTCCTGGGCACCGTATTGAGCCACCAGCGATTTGGTCACCCGTCGCTGCAGGCGGCTCACCGTCCCGGTCGACACGTCGGTCTCGTCATCGATGGCCTGCCGCACTGCGGCCACCAGCCGCTCGTCGACGCGGCCGAACATCGCCCGCCGGGGAATGTGCCGGCGATCCACAACCCCCAGCAGGCCGTCTCGTTCGTAGGCATAGCGTTGCCGCTGCAACGTGTACAAGCTGATCTCGTGGCCAGCCGAGCGCAGCTCGGCGAGCTTGGCCAATTCGCGCTGCCGCAACGAACGCGACGCCGGATCGAACTCCGGCCGCGGCCGGCTACCCGCCTCGGAATCAACCCGTCGACCCGTCAACACCTCGATCAAGTGCCGTTCCCACCAGCGGGCCCGCTCGGCGGCAGCCTCGGGCACCCCGGCCAACGCTTCTTCGGAACACAAAGCCGGTCGCGATCCTGACACCAACTCCAACGCCGGGTCGCCCAGCAGCCGAGACAGCGGTACCACCGACTGCCCGCCGACCGCATCGGTCAGCCTGGCTGAACTGCCCGAAAGTGTGACAACCGTGAATACGCCGTCGGATAACCGGATTTCATCGCCCTCGCGGATGACACCCGACCGCATACCCGTCATCGTGACAACGCGGGCCCGACGATCGACTCCTCGGTCAAGACAGCCGCGGAAAGATCCACGCCCAGTCGCCGGTGCCACAACAGGTGAAACAGCACCGGCAACACCATGATCGCTTCACCGACCGGTCTCACCCCGGTCATCAGCGGCCGCGCCGAGTCGAACACCGCCTCCAACGCTGCGGCGACCGCCGGGCGGTACACCCGTGGATGCCGATACCCAGACAACCAGCGCAAATTCGCCGTCACGACCGGATCCGCAACGCCCGCTCGCCGATAGGCCCATCCCAGGGAACGGCACGCCTGCTCGGACCGGTCGAACAACTCAGCATCAGCATCCGATATTCGGTCATCGGCCCGCACGTCAAGAACCGTCGCCGTTCCGTCGGACAACCGCACGAAGTAATCAGGCACGTGGTGCCTGCCGTCACCCCAATGGAGCCGGAACGGCTGCGACGCAACACCAACCACCGCGGGATCGGCGTCCAGCGCGATCAAATGGTCACGCTCCGACCACGACTCGTACCCAACGTGCTCACGAGTCGTCGAAAACCACCACAGGCCTGGATAATTGCCCTGCCCGCGAAACGCTGGGAAACCACGCACGGGTGAGCAGTCCAACTCAAAGGCCACTGCGGCACACTCCGCCAGCGGCAAGCGCGAAGAACCCCCGGAGGAGTTGAATTCCACCTCAACGCCACCGTTGACCTGCGGCCATAGCGCCGCCGGCGCCACACTCACCTAAACAACGCTACCGGCGGTACCTCGGATAGATTGGCAAAGACACGCCGATACCGCAGATACGGTGGCAATACATCACATCGGATGTCAACGGACAGAAGTGCTCGATGCGCTCGATGCAGACCACGTCCGGGTGGCGCACCCGCTTGAGCCGCAACACCACGAACGCGATGCCACCGTCGGTGATTCGCCGGTTGATCGCCGACAGGTATCGGTCGAGTTCGGGTGCGGCCCCGTAGAACAGCTCACCTTCGAGGTCATAGATGACGATCGAGGGATCCGGGGAGTCGCCCGGGATGCGCTCGCGGACAACGCGTTCGGGCGTGACGACGAGCTCCTTGGACTTCAGTTTAGCCGCCCGCGGTACGAACAGCAGGATCGACAGGATCCCCGAGCAGCACCGACTTGTCCAGGTCGACGGCGATGCCGGTGAAAGCGGTGACGATCACCAACCCCGCGTCATAGCGGGACGCCTTGAGCGTATAGATCAGGCGCTTGAAATCGACCAGGCGGGCGGCCGTGACGAGCAGCAGCCCGGCCAGCGCCGGCTGCGGAACGAATCGCAGCAACGGGGCGAACAGCAGCAGCGCCGCGGCAACCGTTGCCGCAGAGACGATTCCGGAGAAGCGCGTCGCGGCTCCGGACTGGAAATTGATCGCCGACCTGGACAGTGAGCCCGAGCCGGGCAGGCTCTGGAAGAAGCCGCCGGTCAGGTTGGCCAGGCCTTCGGCCATGATCTGGCGATTGTAGTCGATCTTCTGTTGCGTCTGGTAGGCAACAGCTTTGGCGATCGACAGCGCCTCGATGATGCCGACGAAGGCGATGGCCAGCGCACCCGTCGACAGCTCAGGCAGCCACTCGGTGTGGACCTCCGGGACGTGCGGGCCGGGCAGGCTGCGCGGGATCTTGGCGGCCACCGACACCGCGGTGTGGCCGCCCGCGCCCGGGGTCGACCACCCGGCGACGTAGGCGATGAGTGCGGTGATGACGAGCACCGCGAGCATGTCGACCTGTGGCCAGCCGTAACGTTGCACCAGCTTGCGCAGGACGATGGCCAGGACCACCGCCGCCGCGCTCAATGTCAGTGCGCGGTAATTGATGTGATCGCCGTGGGTGAGAGTGAGCCAGACGCGGCGCAACACCTGCATGTGGCCGTTGCCCTTGTCACGCACGCCCAGCGCGTTGCCCAGCTGTCCGACGGCGAGCAGAAACGCCGCGGCCGCCATGAAGCCGATGATGACCGACTCGGAGATGTAGCGGGTGAGGTTGCCGAGCTTGAACAGGCTGATCACGATCTGGAACGCGCCCACTAACACGGCCAGCAGGAACAGCGCCTCGAACAGCTCCTTGGAGTTTTCCGAGTCGATGAAGGCCAACGCGGTGAACACCAGCAGCGAGATGGCGCTCGTCGGCCCGTTGATCAGATGAGAGGACGACCCGAAGATCGAGGCGACGATGGTCACGACGATCGCTGAGTACACGCCGAATCTCGGGTCCACCCCGGCGATCAGGGCATAGGCCATCGCCTGGGGAAACGATATGGCGGCGACGGTCAGCCCGGCGATCACATCGTGCCGGCCCTTCACCAGCCCGTAATTCACACGCACACCCATGAGGTCGACGTCTTTCCGCTAGGCACCCGACGCCGCGGCGGGCGCCGAGATCGTGTCCAGGATTCCGTTGGTGCCGAAGAACTGTTCCCGGGCGTCGCTCCAGTCCTTGGCGATGGCGGTGATGGGGAACAAGGTGAGCGGGCGCAGCCGGTCGGCGTGCCTGGCCAGTATCGCCGGCTTGAAGGGCCGATACCCGTATTGCGCCACCAACTCCTGGGCGGCGTCGGTGAACAGGTAGTCGAGGTAGGCCTTCGCGTGGGCCGCCGTTGCGGGATCGGTCACGTTCGCGTCGACCCAGGCCACCGCGGGCTGGGCGAGGATGCTGACCGGCGGGTAGACGAGGTCCAGCTCGTCCTTGTTGGCGGCGACCTCGCGCAGCGCCTCGTTCTCCCACGTCAGCTGGACATCGCCGATCTTGGCCAGGGCGAAGCTATCTGCGGCGCCGCGGGCACCGGCGTCGGAAACCGCGACGTGTTGCAGTAGCGCCTTGACATATGCGGTCGCCTGCGCCGTGCTGCCACCGCGGGTGGTGATCGCGCCCCAGGCCGCCAACACGCTCAGCTGACCGTTGCCGGACGTCCGCGGGTTGGGCGACACCACGGCCACGTCGGGATTGATCAGGTCGGGCCAGTCGTGAATTCCCTTGGGATTGCCCTTGCGGACGACGAAGACGATGGTCGACGTGTACGGCACCGAGGCATTCGGTAACCGCCGTTGCCAGTCGCCGGCGATCAGGCCCCGCTTGCTGAGCGTGTCGATGTCGCTGATCAACGCCAAAGACACCACGCTGGCTTTTTGACTGCCATCGAGCACGCTGCGGAGCTGACGCCCCGAGCCGCCGTGAGACTCTTTGATGCTCAACGTCGTTCCGGTGTGCGCATGGTAATCCGCGACGAATCGCTGATCCAGCGCCGCGTACAACTCGCGCGTCGGGTCGTAGGACACGTTGAGGATCTCGTTGGAACCGCCCGCAGGGAGATTCTTCAGCGCGATCGCGGTCGTGGCGACGACGATGGCTAGAACGCCGAAGAGACTCAGCCAGGGCAGGCGCTGCGGCCGGCGGGCCGTATCGGGTGGCAGCAGTTTCACCACGCGACCACACCTCCCACCACCGAGCATGATGATGTGCCAAACAGCCCCGTGGCAGCACCGAACTCAAGAATGTTAACGATCGGGTCACTCGGCGGCAGCCTTGAGAATCAGCCTGAAGATAACTCCGCCCACCGGGTTCGAATGGTTATGCGGCGTCACACCCTCGGCTATTCCTCGGCGCGGGCCGCGACCCTGCACAAACCGCCATCGTCGCGCACCCGGCCATGGGTCCAGTCGCGTGGCCGCAGCCGCCAGGTCCGGCGGGCATAGTCCAGTTCGGTGTACGGCCATTGGGTGACGATGCGACCGGTCGGAGAGCGAAAGTAGCTGTAGCACTGTGTCCAGATGGTGCGCTCCAGATCCGCGGAAAGTGCGTCGTTATAGCGCTTTTCGGCCTCTGCACGCACGTCGAGATATCCGCCGTGTCGCGCCAGGCGGCTCACCGCGCTGGCGACCAGTCGCGCCCCGGCCTCGAGGATGAAGACGATGGAGTTGCCGCCCTGGTTGGTGTTGGGGCCATAGAGCATGAAGAAGTTCGGGAATCCGCTGACCGCCACCCCCAAATAGGCGCAAGGGTCGTCGCCCCAGTGTTCGTGCAGCCGGCGGCCGCCGGTACCGACGACGTCGATGCCGGAGAGGTAGCGGGACGTCTCGAAGCCGGTCGCCAGGACGACGACGTCGATGCCCACTTCCGCACCCGCCATGGTGGTCACCGAAGCCGGGCCGACGCGGGCAATGGGATCGGTGACCAGCTCGACGTTGTCACGCTGCAGCGCCCGGTAGTAGTCGTCGCCCAACAACACCCGTTTGCAGCGAAACGGATAGTCCGGCGTCAGCGCCCGGCGCAGCGATTCGTCATCGACGGTGCGCTCGAGAAACGACGTCGCGATCTGCGTGCGCGCGGTCACCACCGGGTCGTCGGCGAAGGTCGCGGTGTTGTCGTGCTGGAACTTCCAGATCTGCCAGCGGGTGCGGCGCAGCGCCAGGGGGCTACGCCGGAAGCGCGCCAATTCCGTTGCGGTGTAGGCCCGATCGTCCTTGGGCACCATCCAGGGTGGGGTGCGCTGGAAGACCGTGACGCGCCCGGCGGTCTTGGCCAGTTCGGGGACGACCTGTACCCCGCTGGCGCCGGTGCCGATCACCGCGACGTGGCGGCCGGCCAGTTCGACGTCGTGATCCCAGTGCGCGGTGTGCAGCACGGGGCCGGCGAAGTCGCTCAGGCCGTCGATGTCGGGGCGCTTGGCGGCACCGAACAACCCGATCGCGCATACGACGACGTCGGCGGTCAGCGTGGTCGGA
The DNA here is from genome assembly GCF_002086125.1 of Mycobacterium arosiense ATCC BAA-1401 = DSM 45069. Taxonomy (GTDB): domain Bacteria; phylum Actinomycetota; class Actinomycetes; order Mycobacteriales; family Mycobacteriaceae; genus Mycobacterium; species Mycobacterium arosiense. The sequence goes on along the minus strand of NZ_MVHG01000067.1, from coordinate 5,569 downwards.
TGCCCGTCGCGCTCCAGCCGGCAATCCCACGCGCCGGTGTGCGGGTCCCGGCGCAGCGAGCGCACCGTCGTGTCGAGCATGAGATGGCGGCGCAGGTCGAAATCGTCGGCCACCGATTCGAGGTAGGCCAGTATCTCGGGCTGGCGCGCGTAGGTGCGGCTCCAGGAAGTGTTGGGGGCGAAGGAGAACGAGTAGAGGTGGCTCTGGATGTCGCAGGCGGCCCCGGGATAGGTGTTGCGTCGCCAGGTGCCCCCTACGCCGTCGGCCGCCTCGATGATCACCAGGTCGTCGATGCCCGCGCGGCGCAGCGCGACGGCCGCGCCCAGGCCACCGAAGCCCGCACCGATGATCGCCACCTTCGGTCCGCGGCGACGCCGCGTCGCCGCTCGCAGCCGCCCAATGGCGTAGAGCCACTGGGCTTTTCGACACGTCATGGCGCGTCTCCCGGGCGGCGGACCAGCATGCCGTTGAGGTCTCCGCCGGTGCGCCACCGCTGCAGGATGTCGGCGTACTCGGTGGGGCCGCCGAAGAAGAAGCTGCCCTGCCGCGTCTTGACGTCGGCCTTTCCCTCCCGGTTGTAGTAGCCGGGCGTGCACACCTTGGCCCGCTCGGCACTGGCGACCGAGCGGGAAACCACTGTGTCGACCCAGGCGGCTTCTGCGGCGGGCGTGGCCTCGATTTCGGTGATGCCCTCGGCGAGCGCGGTGGCTATGATCCAGGCGACGTGCACCGCCTGCACATCCAGCAGGTAGGGGAAGTTCACCGTCAGACCGGCCTGGGCGATGCTTTCGATGAAGCAGTTTGGGAATCCGGTGGTACACAGGCCCTGGAAGGTGCGCACGCCGTCGTCCCAGTGTTCGGTCAGGGTCACGCCGTCACGGCCGATCAGCTCGAACCCCGTGCGGCGGCAATAGTCGGTTCCGACCTCGAAACCCGTTGCGAAGATGAGACAGTCGAGTTCGTAGACCACGCCGTCGACGACGACACCGGCTTCGGTGATGCGCTCCACCCCGCGGCCCCGGGTGTCGACCAGGGTGACGTTATCCCGGTTGAACGTCTGCAGATACTCGTCGTGGAAGCAGGGCCTTTTGCAGAAGTAGCCGTACCACGGTTTGAGCGCTTCGGCGGTCTCGGGATCGGCGACGATCGCATCGACGCGCGCACGGATCTCGTCCATCTTGGCGAAGTCGGCCAGCTCGATGTCGCGGCCGCGTTGTTCGGGATCGGCGAGGCCGTCCCCGTCATGGCGCATGACGGGGAGCTTGCGGGTGATGCTCGTCCAGGCATCGGCGACAAGGTCGTGGTCGGCTTGCCCTCCGGCGGTGAGGATTTGAAAGTTCTGTATCCTCTCGCGCTGCCAGCCGGGCCGTAATGCGTTGGCCCACTGCGGATCGGTGGCGCGATTGGCGCGGACGTCCACCGAGGACGGGGTGCGCTGAAAGACATAGAGCCGGCCGGCGGCCGTGCCGAGGTGCGGTACGCACTGGATCGCGGTCGCGCCGGTCCCGATGATGCCGACCCGCTTGTCGGCCAGATGCTGCAGCGCGTCCCCGGTGTATGCATAGTCCCAGCGGCTGGTGTGGAACGCATGACCGCGGAAGGCGCCGAGTCCGTCGATGCCCGGCAGCTTGGGCTTGGCCTGATACCCGTTGGCCATGGAGACGAATCTCGCCCGCATCTCGTCGCCGCGGTCGGTGCGGATGATCCAGCGCGATCGCGACGCGTCCCAGCGGATTTCCCGCACGTCGGTCCGCAGGCAGGCGTCGCGGTAGAGGTCGTAGTGTTCGGCGATGCGCCGACAGTGGGCGAAGATCTCGGAACCCTTGGCGTATTTTTCGGTCGGCGTGTAGCCGAGCTCTTCGAGCAGCGGCATGTACACGTAGGACTCGACATCGCAGGCGATTCCGGGATAGCGGTTCCAGTACCAGGTGCCGCCCACGTCGGCCGCCCTGTCGATCAGCCGCACGCTGCGCACGCCGAGCTGGCGGAGCCGGACCCCGGTCAACAGCCCGCCGAAACCGGCGCCGACGATGGCGACGTCCACCTCGTCGGTGAGCGGTTCGCGGACAAAGTCGTCGTTGCCCCACGGGTCTTCGGCAAATCGGGCGAATGCGCCGGTCATCTCGACGTACTGCCCGATGCCATCCGCGCGTAACCGGCGCGCGCGCTCTTCGGCATACTTGCGTCGCAGCGCGTCGACGTCAAGCGACTGGCCAACTGTCTCGGTCACGGCCTGGGGTTCCTCTCGGTGGCCTCGACCCTATAATCAATCGCTTGACCATATCAAGGGCGTGCCGCGGGATCCGGCTGACCCGTCCCGGCCTGAAGGCGTTGCGCGACACCATGACTGAGGCCCCCCGAGATGCCGACGCACAGGGCGGCAAGGGCTACTGCGGCGCACGCTCTTTGCCCGCGGCGAATCCGGCCGCCAGCGAGTCGCCCAACGTCCACAACGCCACCCCGATCAAGACCAGATCCTTGATCAGAAACTGGCCGGGCAGCGCCGAAAGCACCGGAACGCCGTGGGCGTAGGTCATGACCACGCCCGGGGTGGTGAACAGAAAGCTCAACGTGCCCAGAAACAGCACCACCGCCAGGGCGCTGCCGGCCGCCGAGGCTCGCGGCCAAAGCGGGCGCACCGCAATCAGCAGGGCGGCAACAATTTCCATCGTTCCGAGTGCATACGCGACGAAGGTGACGCTGAATACGTCATAGACCCAGCTCATCAGCGGGCTGTGCTGAATCAGCACCCGGGCCTCCATTTTCACGTACTTGCCGAATCCGATCCACGCCAGAACCAGCACCAGGCCGTAACGGCTGACCAGTTGTCCCCACCGGGTCAGCGCCGGCGCCGCGGCGGGCGCGAGGGTTTGGTCGATCATCCGGACGAAGTCCTTTCGGCTCAATGCGAGGGGCGTCCACCCAACCCACGGTTCAGAGCACGATCGCGTTCACTTCGGCAACCGCTCGAGCCCGGCGACGATGAGCCGCAATCCGAATGCGAACTCGTCCGCCAAGGAAACGGGCAGGTCGTCGGCGACGGTGACCGTCGCGGGAAAGCGGGACGGATCGAGCCGGTGAAACGCCGCCGAGAGTTCCGCGTCCCGCTGCCCGCCGTCGGCCGCCGCGCCCGCCACTTGGATCGCGAACCCCAGGACATAGCGCGCCAGGGTCGCGTACGCGTGGGCGGCGACCGCCGGCGAAAAGCCGCTCTTGAGAAGAACGGCCAGGCAGAGCTCGCGATTCGTCAACGCGTTCGGCCCCATCGGCGTGTACTCCACCAACAGCGCCGCGACATTGCCGTGCCGGCTCAGCGCATCAAACATGTGCTGCGCGAACGAGATACAGGCCTGCTGCCATGGCATTGCGGCGAGCTCCTCCGCGTCGAGGTCGATCTCGCCGAGAATCTGGTCGATCACCAGCGAGACCAATTCCGACCGGTTGGAGAAGTGGCGGTACAGGGTGGCGGTGCCCGATTCGAGGCGCTGCGACAGCGACCGCATCGACAACGCCTCGGGCCCGTGCTCGTCGACGAGCTCGACGGCCGCACCCAGGATCCGGTCCACCGGTATTGCGGGGCGCCCGCGAGAACGGCGGGGCCGATCGGCGCCGTCCGCATCACGCAAGGTGGTCCTCCTGCCGCTTGACAGCCCGACACATTATGGAGACACTGTAGCCATTATTACCGCAATGCTTCAAGCGCCCTGACAGCAAGGAAGATTCGCGATGCTCCTCTCCCTGGCGGCAGAGCCCTTCACCGTTCCCACCGACCGCGACATGCTGCCCTCCGAGCGACGCGAATTCGTGCGCACGCATCGCACCTGTGTCTTCGGCTACCGTCGGCGCAGCGACGGGCCGGGCATGTCGATCGTGTACTACATTCCCACCGATACCGACGAGTTGCTCGTCTCCACCATGGCGGGTCGCGGCAAGGCTCGTGTCGTCGAACGCGACGGCAAGGTCAGCCTGTGCGTACTCGACGAGCGGTGGCCCTTCGCCTATCTGCAGGTCTATGCCGACGCGACGCTCGACCAGGACCGGGATCTGGCGATCGACGTGATGATGGCGGTCGGCGGCCGGATGTCCGGCCAACCGCTGGGCGACGAGGCCCGGCCGCACATCCGGGAAATGTGTGAACGCGAGAATCGCGTGGTCATTCGCTGCCGGCCCTACTCCACCTTTGCCACCCCGCCGCGCCATCTGCACCGCAACGATCAGGTGAAGGAACTCAGCCACTGGGTATCCGGCGTGATGCCCTGGGACGCAGCCGATCCGGCGGCCGGTTGATCAGCCGGCGTAGCGGTCGCGCAGTTTGCTCAGCGTGGCTTCGATGCCCGAGGCGTTCGCCTTTGCGAAACCCATTCGCTCGTAGTACTTCAGCTTGTTCTTCAGCGCTCCAGCGTCGCGGTAGTCGAAGGTCTCGGTGACCGTGGTTTGGGTCGGCGACACTGCCTCGAACTCCCACCGCCAGCGGTGACCCAACGGGTGGCGCCATTCGACCAGTTCGTTCGGCATCAACGCGGTGATCGTGCTGGTGATGCGGTAGGGAATGCCGAACATCTTCATGTGCGTCGAAAACTTCGAGCCCGCAACGAGTTGCGGTGGCACGGTGATGTTCTCGTGTACCGTGCCCGACCCGTCCAGTTCGTGGTGACGGCGGGGATCGGCGACCAACGCATACAGCTCCGCGGCCGGGGCGGCCACGTCGACCCTGCGGCTCACCTGGCGGGGCCCCCGGTCGACGACAGTGACGGTCATGATGTCCTTACCTTTCTTGCAGGGTGATTGATGTCGTCGGCCTTAGGCTTCGAATCGCCCAGGGACGCCGGGTATGGCTTTCATGGTTTTGCTGGGTTTGATGGCCGAAGGAGATTGGCCGCCCGGCGTCTCGCGACGACTCGACCGCTAATTGAGAGATGCGATTGGAGCGCTGTGTAAGGACACGTCGGCGTGGTCGTCTGCTGGGCTGGTAGGGATGACAACGATTACGGAGGTGGTTGTGGGGCAACAACTGTGGGCCGGCGTCGATGCCTGAAAGTCCGACCACCACTGCGTGGTCGTCGACACCGGCTTCGGCGTCACCCTCGGCGCCGAATTCATCGCCGCCACCGGTGGCGACATTAGCGTCTTCGCCTCCGCTGATCGCCTCGCCGGCATCTGCGGACTGGCACCGGTACCCCGTGATTCCGGCCGCATCAGCGGCAACCTCAAACGACCCCGCCGCTACGATCGACGCCTGCTGCGCGCCTGTTACCTGTCGGCCCAGATCGCCATCCGCACCGACCCGGCCTCCCGCGTCTATTACGACCGCAAACGAGTCGAAGGCAAAACCCACACCCAAGCCGTCCTCGCCCTGGCCCGCCGGCGTCTCAACGTCTTGTGGGCCATGCTGCGTGACTACGCCGCCTACCAACCCGCCACCACTACAGCGGCGGCTTGACAACGTCATTGAGAATCTCCTTCCGCTACCCGGCAGCCTAACCCCGTCTAGGTGTACTCGGACCAGACGTTGGTAGCAGGCGTGTTGGCTTGATGTGAGGAGAACCTCCGGGTGGGGTGTGGCTTGTCT
>NZ_MVHG01000066.1 GCF_002086125.1 Mycobacterium arosiense ATCC BAA-1401 = DSM 45069 | reverse complement strand
GCCGAGCTGTTCAACAAGGGCGGGCCGTATCTGGCCCGCGGGGCCGCCGACCTGGTGCCGACCGCCCAGCTGCTGGACACCTACAGTCCCGAGCTGTTCTGCACCGTGCGCAACTACCACGACGTCGAGCCCAAGGCCGCCTCGTTCCTGGGCGGCAACGGCTACTCGCTCAACAGCCACACCCAGGCGCTGTCCGGGCTGGGCCTGGTCGCCAACCCGCTGTCGCTGGTCGCCATCGCCGCGCTGACGCTGGGCCTGGGCGGCGTCGCCGGTCTGGTCGGCGGCGCGCCGAACCCCTACGTCTGGCCGGAGAACCTGCCGCGGGTGAACGCGCGCGGCGGCCCCGGCGGTGCACCGGGATGCTGGCAGCCGCTCACCCACGACCTGTGGCCCGCACCGGAATTGGTGATGGACTCCGGCAACAGCCTTGCGCCGTACAACCACCTGGACACCGGATCGCCGTATGCGATCGAGTACGTCTGGGGACGCCAGGTAGGGGATAACACGATCAACCCATGAAAATCACCGGAACCCTTGTCAAGCTCAGCATCTTCTCGGTGGTGCTGCTGGTCTTCACTGTGATGATCATCGTCGTGTTCGGTCAGATGCGCTTCGACCGCACCAGCGGGTACACGGCGGAGTTCGCCAATGTCAGCGGTCTGCGCGCGGGCCAGTTCGTCCGCGCCTCCGGGGTCGAGGTCGGCAAGGTCGACACGGTGGAACTGGTCGACGGCGGCAGGCGGGCGCGGGTGAAATTCAATGTCGACCGCTCGATCCCGCTGTACCAGTCGACGACCGCCCAGATCCGCTACCTGGACCTGATCGGCAACCGGTACCTGGAGCTCAAGCGCGGTCAAGGCGAAGGCGCCGACAAGGTGCTGCCGCCGGGCGGGTTCATCCCGCTCGCCCGCACCCAGCCAGCGCTCGACCTTGACGCCCTGATCGGTGGGTTCAAGCCGTTGTTCCGGGCGCTGGACCCGCAAAAGGTCAACAGCATCGCGACCGCGCTGGTCACCGTCTTCCAGGGGCAGGGCGGCACCATCAACGACATCCTCGACCAGACCGCGCAGCTGACCAACCAACTCGGCGAGCGCGACCAGGCCATCGGCGAGGTCATCAAGAACCTGAACACGGTGTTGGACACGACGGTCCGGCACCGGCAGCAGTTCGACCAGACAATCAACGACCTGGAAGTCTTGATCACCGGTCTCAAGGACCACGGTGACCAACTGGCAGGGGGGACCGCGCACATCAGCAACGCCGCCGGCACGGTCGCCGACCTGCTGGCCGAGGACCGCGGCCTGCTGCACAAGACCCTCAATTATCTGGATGCCGTGCAGCAGCCGCTGATCGACCAGCAAGATCAACTGCAGGACTACCTCAAGAAGGTGCCGACCGCGTTGAACATGATCGGGCGCGCCATCGGATCCTACGGGGACTTCGTGAACTTCTACGCCTGCGACATCACCCTGAAGATCAACGGTCTGCAGGCCGGCGGCCCGGTCCGGACGGTCCGGCTGTTCCAGCAGCCTACGGGCAGGTGCACGCCGCAATGAGAACACTCGAACCCCCGAACCGGGTCCGCATCGGGCTGATGGGCATCGTCGTGACGGTGCTGGTGATCGGCGTGGGCCAGAGCTTCACCAGCGTCCCGATGTTGATGGCCAAGCCGCACTACTACGGGCAGTTCAGCGACACCGGCGGTCTCAGCAAAGGTGACAAGGTGCGCATCGCCGGCGTGGACGTCGGCAAGGTGGAGGGCCTCAAGATCGACGGCGATCACATCGCGGTCCAATTCAACGCCGGCACCGCAACCTTCGGCACCGAGAGCCGGCTCGCGGTCAAGACGGACACCATCCTCGGCAAGAAGGTCCTCGAGCTCGAGCCGCGCGGCGCCCAGGCGCTGCGGCCCGGGGCGACGTTGCCGATCGGCCAGAGCACCACGCCCTACCAGATCTACGACGCGTTCTTCGACGTCACCAAGGCGGCGCAGGGCTGGGACATCGACACCGTCAAGCAGTCATTGCACGTCCTGTCGCAGACCATCGACCAGACCTACCCGCACCTGAGCCCGGCGCTCGAAGGGGTGGCCAAGTTCTCCGACACCATCGGCAAGCGCGACGAGGAGGTCAAGCACCTGCTCGCCCAGGCCAACCAGGTGGCCGGCATCCTCGGTGACCGCAGCGATCAGATCGACCGGGCGCTGGTCAACGCCAAGACCCTGCTGACCGCCTTCAACGAGCGCGGCCAGGCCATCAACGCCCTGCTGGGCAACATCGCGGCGTTCTCCGAGCAGGTCAAGGGCCTGATCAACGACAACCCGAACCTCAACCACGTGCTGGAACAGCTACGCACCGTCAGCGACATCCTGGTGCAGCGCAAAGACGATCTGGCCAACGGTTTGACCGAGGTCGGCAAATTCCTGCCGTCGCTGAACGAGGCCATCGCCTCGGGCCCGTTCTTCAAGGTCGTCCTGCACAACCTGGCCCTGTACCAGATTTCGCAGCCCTGGGTGGACGCCGCCTTCAAGAAGCGCGGCATCGATCCGGAGAATTTCTGGCGCAGTGCCGGGCTGCCGGCCTACCGGTTCCCCGACCCCAACGGCACCCGGTTCCCCAACGGCGCACCGCCGCCGGCACCGCCGGTGCTCGAGGGCACACCCGATCACCCGGGGCCGGCCGTCCCACCGGGATCGCCGTGCTCATACACGCCGGCCAATCCGGGTGGCAATGTCACCGTCGGGGACGCGGGTCTGCCGCGGCCGTGGAATCCGTTGCCGTGCGCGGGTGCGACGACGGGGCCGTTCGGTGGGCCGGGCTTCCCGGCTCCGGTCGACGTGATGACGTCGCCGCCCAACCCCGCCGGGCTCCCGCCGACGCCGGGCATCCCGATCGCGGGCCGGCCGGGCGATCCGCCGCCCGACGTTCCGGGCACCCCGGTGCCGTTGCCGGCGCAAGCACCCCCGGGCGCGCGCACCGAGAACCTGGCGCCGGCCGGGCCGCCGCCACCACCGTCGACGTTCGCGCCGGGCTTACCGCCGGGGCCGGCCGCGCCACCCGGGCCGGGCAACCAGCTGCCGGCACCGTTCATCAACCCGGGCGGATCCGGAGGCAGCGGCGCAGCGGGAGGAGGTAGCCAGAATTGAGCACCGCCTTTGACATCCGCAACATCCGGCTACCCAAGCTGACGCGGGCATCGGTCATCATCGGATCCCTGGTGATCGTGTTGGCCCTCGTCGTCGCGTTCGTCGGCTGGCGGCTGTACGAGAAGCTGACCAACAACACCGTGGTGGCCTATTTCCCGGCGGCGAACGCGCTGTACAAGGGGGACAAGGTCCAGATCATGGGCCTGCGGGTGGGCGCGATCGACAAGATCGAGCCGGCCGGCAACAAGATGAAGGTCACCTTCCACTACGAGAACAAGTACCGGGTCCCGGCCAACGCCTCGGCGGTGATCCTCAACCCCACGCTGGTGGCCTCGCGGTCTATTCAGCTGGAGCCGGCCTACAAGGGCGGCCCGGTGCTGGCCGACAACGCGGTGATTCCCGAAGAGCGCACCCAGGTGCCGGTGGAGTGGGACCAGCTGCGCAACAGCATCACCAACATCATCTCCAAGCTGGGGCCGACACCCGAGCAGCCGACCGGACCGTTCGGTGAGGTCATCACGTCGTTCGCCGACGGGCTGGCCGGCAAGGGCAAGCAGATCAACACCACCCTGAGTAATCTGTCGCAGGCGCTGACCGCGTTGAACGAGGGTCGCGGCGACTTTTTCGCGGTGGTCCGCAGCCTGGCGCTGTTCGTCAACGCGCTGCACCAAGATGACCAGCAGTTCGTCGCGCTCAACCAGAACCTCGCGGACTTCACCACGCGGCTCGCCCACGACGACACCGCCCTCGCCAGCGCGATTCAGCAGTTCGACACCCTGCTCACCACCGTGCGTCCCTGGCTGGACCAGAACCGCGGGGTGCTGACCCAGGACGTAAACAACCTCGAGACCGCGACGAACGCGCTGCTGCAACCGGATCCGCTGAACGGGCTGGAGACCGCGCTGCACGTGCTGCCGACGGCCGCGGCGAACATCAACCAGATCTATCACCCGTCGCACGGTTCGGTCGTCGCCATCCCGTCGATCACCAACTTTGCGAACCCGATGCAGTTCATCTGCAGCGCGATCCAGGCCGGCAGCCGGTTGGGCTACCAAGAGTCGGCCGAGCTGTGCGCGCAGTACCTCGCGCCGATCCTCGACGCGATCAAGTTCAACTACCCGCCGTTCGGCTTGAACCTGTTCAGCACGGCGGAGACGCTGCCCAAGGAAGTGGCCTATTCGGAGGACCGGCTGCATCCGCCGAACGGCTACAAGGACACCACCGTTCCGGGCATCTGGGTGCCGGACACCCCGACGTCGCACCGCAACACCCAGCCGGGCTGGATCGTCGCCCCGGGCATGCAGGGCCAGCAGGTCGGGCCGATCACCGCCGGCCTGATGACCCCGGAGTCGCTGGGTGAGCTGATGGGGGGCCCGAACATCGAACCCGTCCAGTCGAACCTGCAGACCCCGCCGGGTCCGCCCAACGCCTACGACGAGAACCCGATCGCTCCGGTGATCGGCCAAAACCCGCCGCAGGTTCCGATACCGCCGCCGCCGCCAGGGCCGGGTGTGATCCCGGGCCCGGTCGCTCCGACACCGGCGCCGGTGTCCGCGCCCGCCCCGAACGCGGGTGGGCCGGCGGCACCCGCTGAGTTCGGAGGTGGCCAGTGAGGTGCGCGACGAGCGCGATGGGCGCGAGGAGCCCGTTAGGCGCGCTTCGGCTGATCCGCCATCGGGCCTGGCAAGGACTGACCTTGCTGGTGGCTGCGACGGTGTTGAGCTCGTGTGGCTGGAAGGGCATCTCGAACGTCGCGATTCCGGGCGGTCCCGGCAGCGGGTCGGGGGCGATGACCGTCTACGTGCAGGTGCCCGACACCCTGGCGATCAACGGCAACAGCAAAGTGATGGTCGCCGACGTCTTCGTCGGCTCAATCAAGGCCATCAACCTGAAGAACTGGGTCGCCACCCTGACGCTCGGTGTGGACAAGAACGTCAAGTTGCCGAAGAACGCCACCGCCAAGATCGGCCAGACGTCGCTGCTGGGTTCACAGCACGTCGAGCTCGCCGCGCCCCCGAAGCCGTCGCGCGAACTGCTCAAGAGCGGCGACACCATTCCGCTGAAGAACTCGACCTCGTACCCCACCACCGAGCAGACGCTGGCCAGCTTGTCGCTGATCCTGCGCGGCGGCGGCATCCCCAACCTGGAGGTGCTGCAGAACGAGGTCTACAACATCTTCAACGGGCGGGGCGAGGCGATCCGGGCGCTGCTCGGCAAGCTGGACACTTTCACCAATCAGCTCAACCAGCAGCGCGAGGACATCACGCACGCGATCGACTCGACCAACCGCCTGCTGACCTACGTGGGTGGCCGGGCCGACGTCCTGGATCGGGTGCTCACCGACATCCCGCCGCTGATCAAGCATTTCGCCGACACCAAGAACCTGCTGATCAACGCCGTCGACTCGGTGGGACGGCTCAGCCAGGCCGCCGACCAATACCTGTCGGAGGCGCGCGGGCCGCTGCACACCGATCTGCAGGCGCTGCAATGCCCGCTGAAGGAGCTCGGCAAGGCCTCGCCGTACCTGATCGGCGCGCTGAAGCTGATCCTGACCCAGCCGTTCGACATCGACACGGTCCCGAAGATCTTCCGCGGTGATTACATCAACATCTCGCTGACGCTCGACCTGACCTACAGCGCCGTCGACAACGCCTTCCTCACCGGGACCGGATTGTCGGGAGCCCTGCGGGCACTCGAGCAGTCGTTCGGGCGCGACCCGGAGACGATGATCCCGGACGTGCGTTACACGCCGAACCCGAATGACGCACCCGGCGGGCCGTTGGTGGAAAGGGGGGACAGGAATTGCTGACTCCCTTCATCCGACGCCAGCTGATCGCCTTCGGGATCCTGACCGTCATCTCGCTGTTGGTGCTGGGGATCTACTACCTGCAGATCCCAAGCCTGGCGGGCATCGGCCGCTACACGCTGAAGGCCGACCTGCCGGCCTCCGGCGGGCTGTATCCCACGGCCAACGTCACCTATCGCGGCATCACCATCGGCAAGGTGACCGACGTCGAGCCGACCGAGCGCGGCGCCCAGGCGACCATGAGCATCGACAGCCGTTACAAGATCCCGATCGATGCGACCGCCAACGTGCACTCGGTGTCGGCCGTTGGTGAGCAGTATCTGGACCTGACGTCGAGCGGCAACCCCGGCAAGTACCTGTCAGAAGGACAGACCATCACGAAGGGCACCGTGCCCGCCGAGATCGGGCCGGCCCTGGACACGGCGAACCGCGGCCTGGCGGTGCTGCCTAAGGACAAGATCGGGAGGCTCCTCGACGAGACGGCGCAGTCGGTCGGCGGGTTGGGCCCCAACCTGCAGCGGTTGGTCGACGCCACGCAGGCGATCGTCGGCGACTTCAAGAACCAGATCACCGACGTCAACGACATCATCCAGAACTCCGGCCCGGTGCTGGACAGCCAGGTCAAATCGGGTGACAACATCGAGCGCTGGGCGCGCAACCTGAACAGGCTGGGTGCGCAGTCGGCGCAGGAGGACCAACACCTGAGAAGCCTGCTGCGCCAGGCGGCGCCGACGGCCGACCAGGTCAACTCCGTCTTCAACGACGTCAAGGATTCGCTGCCGCAGACCCTGGCCAACCTCGAGGTCGTGTTCGACCTGCTCAAGCGCTATCACACCGGCGTCGAGCAGGTTTTGGTGTTCCTGCCCCAGGGCGCGTCGATCGCCCAGACGGTGGCGGCGCCGTTCCCGAACATGGCCGCGCTGGACCTGGCGCTGTCGATCAACCAGCCCCCGCCCTGCCTGACCGGCTTCATTCCGGCGTCGGAGTGGCGGTCCCCGGCCGACACCAGCATCCAGCCGCTGCCCACCGGCACGTACTGCAAGATTCCGATGGAGACACCGGCGAACAGTGTGCGCGGGTCGCGCAACATCCCGTGCACGGACATTCCGGGCAAGCGGGCCGCAACCCCACGGGAATGCCGCGACCCCAAGCCGTATGTGCCCGCCGGTACCAACCCCTGGTACGGCGACCCGAATCAGACTCTGACCTGCCCCGCGCCCTCGGCTCGCTGTGACCAGCCGGTGAAGCCGGGCATGGTGATCCCCGCGCCGTCGGTGGACAACGGGCTCAACCCGGCGCCCTCGGACCGGGTGGCGGGCACACCCCCGCCGACCAGCGATCCGTTGTCCCGGCCGGGGTCGGGTACCGTGCAGTGCAATGGCCAGCAGCCCAACCCCTGCGTCTACAAACCCAGCGGGCCTCCCTCGGCGATCTACAGTCCCCAAAGCGGTGAACTGGTAGGGCCAGACGGAGTTAAATACTCCGTCGAGAACTCGACCAGAACAGGAGACGACGGATGGAAGGAGATGCTGGCGCCGGCCGGCTGAACCCCATCGACACGGACGATTCGTTGACCATCCAAGACAAGAGCGAGAATTCGACGGCGCTGGAGAACGGCGCCGAGCAGACCGGTCCGCAGGACGCCTCCGCGGATCCGATCGAATCCACCGACGATGCCGCCGGTGTCGACGCCGGGGCCGGCCAGTCCGAGGACGGCCCCGCCGAGGGCGAAACCGAAGCCGGCGAGTCCGTCGCGGTCGCCCAGCGTCGCCCGGCGCGGGTGACCCGCGGGTGGCTGGCCGCTATCGCCGCGGTGCTGGTGCTGTGCGCCGCCGGCATCGGCGCCGGTGGCTACCTCGCGCTGCATTACCACCAGCAAAGCCAACAGATCGCCCGCAACGACGCCCTGGCGCTGAAGGCGGCGGTGGAATGCGTCTCCGCGACCCAGGCGCCGGACACCAACGCGATGACCGCGAGCGAGCAGAAGATCGTCGACTGCGGCACCGATGCGTTCCGCTCGCAGGCGCTGCTCTACACCAGCATGCTCGTGCAGGCGTATCGGGCCGCGAACATTCACGTTCAGGTGTCGGATGTCCGGGCGGCGGTCGAGCGCAACAACAGAGACGGATCGATCGACATCCTCGTCGCGCTGCGCGTCAAGGTGGCCAGCGACCAGAACCAGAACGAGGCCGGCTACCGACTGCGCGTGAAAATGGCGTTCGCCGAAGGGCAGTACAAGATTTCCAAGCTCGACCAGGTGACGAAGTGACGGTGGTGGTCGAACAGACTGCGCCCCCGGCAATCCAGGAGTCACCGCGGGAAGCCTTGGTGCCGTGGCATTCTCGGGTGACCGCGTTCGCGGTCGACGCGGTGGTGGGTCTCGCCGTCATCCTCACGATGGCCTTGGTTCTGCGTACCGTGCCGGCCCAGGGCGTGTGGTGGTGGCTGAGCATTTCCGTGCTCGGCATCGTCACCCTGCTGATGCTGGCCAACCGGTTGCTGCTGCCGGTGATCACCGGATGGAGCCTGGGCCGCGCTCTGGCCGGTATCGCGGTGACGCGACGCACCGGCGCCGCACCGGGCCCGTGGGCCCTGCTGCTGCGCGATATCGCGCATCTGCTCGATACCGCATCGGTGGTGGGATGGCTTTGGCCCCTGTGGGATTCGCGGCGACGCACCTTCGCCGACATGCTGGCGCGCACCGAAGTGCGACGCCTCCCACCGGACGCGTCGCCGCCGCACATCCGCCGCTGGAGCGCGGTCGCGGTGCTGAGCGCCGCGGCGCTCTGCCTGGCCGGGGTCGCGATGAGCTTTTTCGGGGCGTACTGGCAGGACCGGGCGACCGATCAGACCCGCGCCCAGCTGGCGACGCAGGGGCCGAAAATCGTTGCCCAGATGCTGACCTACGACCCCAAGTCGCTGCACGACGACTTCGCCCGGGCACTGTCGCTGGCGACCGACAAGTATCGGCCCCAGCTGTCGGCCCAGCAGGACCTGGTGCAAAAGGGGCATCCGGTCATCAACGAATACTGGGTCACCAACAGCTCGATCGAATCGGCCGCCCCGTCCGCAGCGACGATGTTGATCTTCATGCAAGGCCGACGCGGCACCGGGCCCGAGCAGCGCTACATCAGCGCGACGGTGCGGGTGGCCTTCGCCAGGGGGCCCGGAAACGCTTGGCGCGTGGACGATCTCACCGTACTGACCAAGCCGAAGCAGCCGGGGAGTGGCAAGTGAGTCCCCGCCGCAGGTATGCGCCCGGCGAGCGGCCACTGCTCAGCGCGCGCCCCGTCGAGGCCCGCCGGCCATGGTTGATGCCGCTGGCGGGCACGGTCGCCGCCGCGCTCATGGTGGTGTCGATCACCGCCGCCACGCTGATGCTCGTCTCGCATGAATCCCGGGCTCGGGCCGCGTCCAAGGACCGTGAGGTGCTCACCTACGTGACGGGGTTCATGACGCAGTTCGTCTCCATCGATCCCTTTCACGCCAACGACTACGTGAACCGGATCCTGGCGCAGGCGACCGGGGACTTCGCCAAGCAGTATGAGAAGAACGCCAACGAGATCCTGCTGCAGGTCGCCCGGGCCGAACCGGCCACCGGCAATGTCCTGGACGCCGGCCTGGAGCGCTGGAACGACGACGGCAGCGCCAATGTCATGGTGGCAACGGCGATCACCACCAAGTCGCCGGACGAAAAGCAGGTTCTGGAGAACGCCAATCGGTGGGCCGCGACCGCGACGCAGGAAGGGAACCAGTGGAAGATCAGCAACCTGCAGCAGGTGATGTGACCGGCGAGCAGGACCCGGCCGCCGCGGGGGACGACGCGCCTGGTGCGGCGGAGGGGGCCCGCCCGGAGCGCCACGACGAAGAGGCCGATGCCGCAACCGAATCCGCAGCCGCCGGGGGGGACGCGGCCGAATCGGACGACGCCGATGGCGAGACCACCGGCGAGGACGCCGAGCGGGTGGCGGACGCGCCACAGAACACCGCCGCGCGCAAGAACCGGCGGACCGGCAAGGTTTGGGCCGTCGTCGCCACCATTGCCGCCCTGTTGTTTGTCGGCTCCGCCGCATTCGCCGGCGCGATGCTGCAGCCGTATCTAACCGACCGGGCCACAGCCGCAACGAAACTGAACGTCGCGCGGACCGCCGCCAACGCGATCACCACGCTATGGACGTACACGCCGGAAAACATGGACACCCTGGCCGATCGGGCGTCCCGGTATCTCAGCGGCGATTTCGAGGCGCAGTACCGTAAATTCGTCGACGCGATCGTGGCCCCCAACAAGCAGGCCAAGATCACCAACCACACCGACGTGACCGGCGCCGCGGTCGAAACGCTCGACGACACCAACGCCGTGGTCATCGTGTACACCAATACGACGTCCACCAGTCCGCTGACCAAGAACGTCCCGTCGCTGAAGTACCTGTCCTACCGGCTGTTCCTGAAACGTTCCCACGACCGTTGGCTGGTGACCAGGATGACGACGATTACGTCGCTGGATCTGACGCCCAAGGTTTAGCGGGCGAGGCCGGGCGCATGGCCGTCACGTCACCGGTATCCGAGCGATGGACCGTAGCGGCGTTGCTGCTGTTGACCTTCGCCACCGGACTGGCCGACTCGATCAGCATCCTGGTGCTCGGTCACGTGTTCGTCGCCAACATGACCGGTAACGTGATCTTCCTCGGATTCTGGTTCGCCCCAAGAACAGTCATCGACCTGACCGCCGTCGCGGTTGCCCTGCCGACCTTCATCTGCACCGCGATCCTCAGCGGCCGGTTGTCGCGACATTTCGGCCCGCGCACGCGGACGTGGATCACGACGGTGCTGACCATCGAAATAGTCCTGCTGCTGGTCATCGCCCTGCTGGCGGGCACCGGAGTGCTGCGCTATCAGGCGACCTCCAAGCTGATCATGATCGGCATGCTCGCGGTGACGTTTGGCCTACAACACTCCAGCGCGCGCCAGTTCGGCATTCAAGAGCTCTCCACCACGGTGCTGACCTCGACGATCGTAAGCTTCGGACTGGACAGCCGGCTGGCCGGGGGAACCGGTGAACGGCAAAGGTTGCGTATCGGCGTGGTCGCCACCATGTGCGCCGGAGCCTTCTTCGGCGCGACGATGTCGCGATACGTGATCGCCCCGGTGTTCGTCGTCACCGCGGCGGTGATCGCCACCAGCCTGCTGATCTTCCGCTTCGGCCCGCCGGCGGCGAAACCCGCAGTGCCCGTTGTTAATTGAACGCCAGCCAGCTGGGCAGCGCCCGCTCGTGTGAATCGCACAGGACCTGCCGCGTGTCGCACGATCCCCGCGGTGACCCCGCGCCGGCCCACATGCCCCCGGTATCGCGGCGCAGCACGATCGCCGACGAGCCGCCGCCGTCGAGCAGCACCGCGTTGTCACTGCCCAGCCCGCGGAACAGGTCTTGGATGTTGTCCGGGGTGTAGTTGCCGCCCTCGAAGACGTACATCTCGTCCTTCTGCCTGGCGTAGGCCAAAGCCGTTCGGGCCGCGCTGGGTCCGCCGTCGTGCAGCTGCCCGGTGTTGCCGGGCGCCAACAGGCCGATGCCCGAGACGGCGACGAACTTCTCGTTCTTGTTGAGCAGGTCGGCGACCACCGGGGTGGCGGCGTCGTAGTCGCTCTTGGTCCTGGGCCACACCACGTATGGCGCACCACCGGACGGCAGGATCATCGTCGACAGCGCGCTCCAGCTCTCGCCGCCACCGGACAGACCCTGCTTGCCGGGGTAGGCGACGGTACCGGTGACCGCCTGGTTGGCGCGACCCTGGCCCTGGGTGTTGTCCACGAACGCGCCCAGCGGTGAGCTGCAGCCGGTCTGGCGCCACGAGCCGCCCTTTTGTCCGCGGACGTCGAAGAAGTTGGCGTTGATGGCGATGGTCGGCTGGCCCATGCGTTGCCACGCCTGCAGCGGCGCGTAGAGCTCGGAGGCCTGCCAGAGCCCCTCGCCGGTGCGCGCCCCGGGGTTGTTCTCGCAGCGGGCCTGATCGCCGCGGTGCGTGTCGACCAGCAGGTGCGGCGACAGCCGTCCCGCCGCGTTCTTGATGATCATCAGGTGACCGCCGTTGTTCATCTCGTACCACTTGCCGCCGGCGTTGAGCATCGGCGCGGGATGGCCGGGCCCGAAGTTGTAGACCAGATAGGAACCACGGGTGCTGCCGATGGCATTGGCGAGCAGATCGCGGCCGTCGGCGGCCCGGGCGAGGGGTTGCCCCGAGGTGACGGCGAGCGTGAAACAAGCGACGAGGGCGGCGCACGACGCAGCCAGCCGGCGGAAGCTGGCGCGTCGGGTCAGCACGATAGCCCTTTCCGCCCGGAACTGATGAATGATAAAAATCATCAGCCTCAGTAGTCACACTGTCAACAAAATCACGACGCGGTGACGGTCGGGCCACGCCCGAATTACGCTTGCTCGCTGGAACTTTCGTGCTCGCCGGCGGCCGCCTCGGTAGCGGTGGGCCCGGCGGGGGAGGCGTCGGCAGCGGTGGGCCCGGCGGCGGCCGGTTCGGCGTGCCTGGCGCGGCGGGTCTGGTGCTTCGACTGGTGCTCCTGGGCGATGGCCAACTCGGCCGCGCCCGGTATCCGGTGAAAGCCCTTGCGGTCGTACAGGTAAGTGACGACGCCACCGAGAAGAAGGCCGACCGCGAGGCCGATCGTCGTCAACGCCAGCGCCTGCGTCAGCCCGGCGTCGCCGCGGCCGCCGAAGTACAACAGCGACCGAGCCCCGAGGAAGACCTGGTGCATCGGTTCGAATCCGGCCAGCCAGCGGAAGAAGGACGGCGTCGCCTCCAAGGGCACCGTGGCGCCGGCCGACGGCAGCCCGAGGATCACGAAGATGAGCAGGCTGACCAGCATCCCGGCCGTGCCCAGCACCGAAAGCAACGAGCTCGAGGTGATGCCCACCGCGGCGATCGCGAAGACGCCGAACGCCCAGAGTTGCCAGGTGTGATCGATGGGCATGCCGAGCCCGTTGGCGATCGCCAAATACGCCGCCGAGGTGAGCAGCCCGAGCAGCACCATCATGGCCCACTTCAACAACAGCGTCTGGAATCTGGAGATCCTGACCTGCTCGGCGAACCGATACACCGGACCGAATTCGGCCGGCACGTAACCGAGCAGCGCGTCCACCAGCGTGCTCACCACGATGCTGCCCGTGAATCCGGCCAGCAGCAGCAATAGCGCGTAATAGAAGGCCGACAGGCCGTTGCCGGTGCCGTTCGGCAGCGGGTTGTACACGTTCGACTGGATGTCGATGGGGGCGCTCAGACCCACGACGGCCGCGCCGGGCAGCGGTGCGCCCCCGGTCTGCGCGGCCACCTGCGCCATAACCCGTTGCCCAGCTATGCCATTGGCCATCCCCATCGCCGTATTGAGGGTCTGTCCGGCGATGCTCGCGCCGAGCGTGCCGGCCCTCGGATTGGTGGAGACCGTGATCGACGGGCGGTCCGTGCGGGCCGGCGACACCGCACTGGTCGCGAAGTCGCGCAACATCGACGAGAAGCTCGGCGGTATCAGCACCTGGCCGTACACCAGGCCGGTGTCCATTTGGTGCCTGGCCTCGGCGCGGGACAGCACGCGGACGTCGAACTTGTTCTTGTCCAATCCATTGACCAGCCGGTCGACGATCTGTGCGCCGCCGGGGCCGGCGTCCTCGTTGACCACCGCGACGGGGAAGTGATGCAGGTTGGTCGTCGGGTTCAAGATGCCGCCGAGATAGAGCGCGCACAACGCCGACATCAGAGCCAGGGTGATGACCAGGGGGGCCGCCCAGAATCGCACGGTGCGGACCGCCTTGATATTCCGGTTGAGGTTGGGCGCCGCGTGCTGCGGGTGCGAGTGAGGCATGCCGACTCCTGTTCTGTCGTGCCCACTTTATGGGCTGGCGACGCCAACCCTCTATGGCCTCAATCACCCAGCTTCGCGTGCATCTCCCAGATCAGCAGTTCCGACTGCTCGCTCGCGGTGACGCGCCGGCCGTCGGCATCGGTGAAGCGCACCGCGTCGCCCTCGCCGACCGTCCCGATCCCCTCCACGACGACCCGTCCCCGGGCCGCGAAGAGATGCAGGTAGGGGGCGCACGGAAGGTCTACCGATGCGCCGGGAGGCAACCGCGTTCCGTGCAGGGCGGCGTCGCGGTTGTGCAGGGTGATCGCGGCGTCATGCGCCGGCCTGCCCGAGGCGATCGTCGCGAGATTGCCGGCCATCAGCTCGTCGTCGATCTCATGCTGCTGGTAGCTCGGATCGCCCCCGGCCTCATCCGGCACCACCCACATCTGCACGAAATGAACCGGCTCGCTGGGGGACTCATTGCGCTCGGAGTGCAGGATCCCGCTGCCGGCCGACATGCGTTGCGCCAGACCGGGATAGATCACCCCGCGATTGCCGGCGGAGTCGTGATGCGACAGCTGGCCGCGCAGCACCCAGGTCACGATGTCCATGTCGCGGTGCGGATGGGTGTCGAATCCCATTCCGGGCGCGACGATATCGTCGTTGTTCACCAGCAGCAGCCCGAAATGGGTGTTGTCCGGGTCGTAGTGGTCACCGAAGGAGAATGAGTGCCGGGAGGTCAGCCATCCGGTGGTGGTGACGGCCCGGCTTGCCGCGCTTTTGACCTGCGTGGTGGCGGACATGATCCCAGCCTAATCGTGCGTCGCGTCAGGTCACCGCGTCGGTGAGCAGTCCTTGGGCGTGACGGAGCGCGGCGTCGAGTTCCGGCATGGTCAGCCCGGTCGAGTGACCCAGGTGGATCTCGATTTGGTACTCGGGCTGGCCATCGTGGTCGAATATCGGCAGGACTACGAATTCGGTTGTGGCAAGGTCGTCTTCGAGCGAGTTGGTGACCGACTGCAGGGTCACCATCGTCATCAATGTGGTGAGCTGGCGGGTGACCTGGGCCATGGGCTCCAGCGAGGCCAGCACGTCGGCCAGCCGAGTGTGCAGCGACCGGTGGGTGTCGTCGAAACGCCATGCGCCGTATCCGCGGGCGCGAATGTCGGCGAGCACCCGCTGGTGCTCGGCGATCTCGGTGCGGGTGAGCCGGGGCAACACGCGGTGCAACCACGCTTGGACGAAGTCGTCGTCACGCCAGGCCATCGCGACCAGACCGAACGGCGGGTCGATGGGGAAGCGCTGTCCCACGGCGTGTTCGCCGTCGGTGCCGTGGCCGACCGCGTCGACGGTGGTCAGATGCCGGGGGCCGATTTTCGACATCGAACAGCCCGCGCCGAGCGTGTCGTGCAGGAAGCGCAGCGCGTCGCGCCCACGGTCCAGCAGCGGAAACTGTTCGCGGAGCCCATGGACCAGTCCGAACAGCCCGCTGCCCAGCACGTAGCGACGATCGCCTCGCCGGCCCACCCAGGCCCGGCGTTCCAGTTCGGCGAGCACCAGCGCGCAGGTCGAGGTGCTGATCGCGCAGTTCTTCGCTAACTCGGCCGAGGACAGCCCGCGTGGTGAGTTCGCCAGGGCGGCAAGAACATCCATCACCCGCGCGGTGGGCGGCGACTTGGTGCCCGACTCGCCGCGGGTTGCGGCCATTGACGTATCCACCGCCGCCTCCTTACGATCCGTCCAAAATGCAAGAATATGCGTCCTAATATTAGGAGACAATCGTGTTGAAGGTGGGAGTTTGGGGGCCCGGTTCGATGGGCGTGATCGCCCTGCGTGGGGTGATCGACCATCCGGAGTTACAACTGGTCGACCTCGTCGTGCACAGCGACGCGAAAGCCGGCCGCGATGCCGGGGAGTTGTGTGGCATCGCGCCGGTCGGGGTGCGGGCCACCCAGGACCCGGCCGCCCTGCTGGCCGGTGACGCCGACGCTGTCGTGTACGCGGCCGGCGCCAACCTGCGACCGCTGGAGGCCGTCGCGGACATGGTGTCGATCCTGCGGGCGGGCAAGAACGTGGTGTCGTGCTCGGTGGTGCCGCTGGTCTTTCCCGACGCGGTCGACGCCGCCTTCACCGATCCGTTGCGCGAGGCCGCACTGGAGGGCGGCGTCTCGTTCTTCACCACCGGCATCGACTCCGGGTTCGCCAATGACGTTCTGCCGCTGGTCCTTACCGGAGTGTCCCGGGTGATCGAGTCGGTACGGGTGACCGAGATGTTCAATTACGCGACCTACCCGGACCGCTCCGCGGTCTACGAGATCCTGGGCTTTGGCCAGCAGCCGGACTACCCGGCGTTCGCGGCCCAGCCGGGAATCTTCGCGTTCGGCTGGGGGCCGGTGCTGCACCAGCTGGCGGCCGGGCTGGGCGTCAAGATCGACAACATCGAGGAGAGCAACGAGCGCGTACCGGCCGCCGAGTCCTTCGACACGCCCACCGGTCACATCGCGGCCGGGACCATCGCCGCGATGCGCTCGACGCTCACCGGATACGTCGACGGGAAGCCGACCTTCGTGCTCGACCACGTGACCCGCATGCGTGACGACATCGCCCCGGACTGGCCGCAGCCACACATCTGTATTCCCCCGAAGGACCTCGGATACGGACAGGCGTCCGGACGCGGTCTCTACCGGGTGGAGATCGAGGGTTCCCCGAGCATGCGCTGCGAATTCGAGATGGCCGAGGACGCGGACCACGACCTGGGTGCCCGCATCGCCGGCTCGTCGCGGATGGTCAACGCCATCCCCGCGGTGTGCGCCGCCCCGCCCGGTCTGCTGTCCGCACTGGATCTGCCGCTGATCACCGGCGCCGGCCTGGTGCGCCCGGTACCCGGGCCGTCGCCGGACAGCCGGCTGTTCTAACCCGGCGACGGCGAGCGCCGGAACGGCGCGAGTGAAAAGCCGGGAAATCGGATCTACGCCGGTTCGCCGGGATACGTCGCGGCGGCGAGCTGCAGAATCTCGGCGCGATCGGCCGCCAGGATGAACCCGGAGCCGATCGCCGCGTCGAGGGCCGCGGTGAAGCTGTCCAAATATTCCGCGCACCCGCCGGGGTAAAGCCGCCGAATTATGTTGGCGTCGAAGGGATTCCCGGATCCGAAGATCGCCGACATGACGCTCTCCTGGCCGCCCAGGCCCGACGTTGCGGCGGTCGGCACGTCCACCCACGGGGTCCTGATGCCACCGCGGGCGATTCCGTTGCCGTCCAGGACGGGTTGCGGCCCGGCGCTTTCGCGAACCTCGAGCGGGTCGGCGCGCGGGGCCGGCTCACCGGTGACGACCCAGGCGTTCAGCGCCGCGATGGCCGCCTGCACCACATAGTGATGCTGGGGGCCGAAGTTGATGTAGTGCGCGAGTTGCTGGCCCATCAACACGTCGGTCGGCGCGTAGCCGGCCACGAGGGCCTCCAGCGGTGCCGAGCCGCTGTCGATGAACGCCACCTGGATCGTGTAGTTGTCGGCGTGGGCGGCCCCGGCGATCTCCCAGACCCGCAGCCGGTCGTTGTCCAGCTGCCTGGCGAAGTAATAACCGTCGCGCGGGCCGCCGAAAACGTCGGTTTCGGTGACGACCGTCAGCAACGGCACCCGCAGATCAGGGCGGAACGGAACGGCCTGCCGTGCAACGGTTTCGGCGAAAATCGAGCCGCCATCCAGCGGCGCAGCCGGACCGAACCGGGAATGGACCAGGAAGCCGTCGTAGGCGGAGGTCAGCGGGTCGACGGCGTTGATGTAGGTGGTCAGGAACATTGCGGACTGCGATTCGCCCACCGCGATGACGCGACGGGCGGGCAGGCCGCGCAGGATGACGCCGTGGTCACCACTGTTCAGCAGCCGGCCGACTTGGGCGAAGATGTCGTAGGAGAATGCGTCGCCGGGATGGTGCAGGGCCGCGTACCGTTGTGGGTCTTGGCTTTTCAGCGACATGTCCGCCCCGAGCAGGCTTTCGCCGCCCTCGACTCCCACTCGCTGGGCCGAGACCGCGACGTAGGCGTAACCGGCGCGCACGATTTCGCGGTGCGCCATCATCCACACCGCCGCGGCGTCGATGCCACCGCTGACGTTGAGCCACTCGACGAGCACGGTCCCGTTGAACCGGCCAGGATCGGACGGTGTCAGCGCCACGATGCGTGTCGTGTAATCGGCGGAGCCCGAAGCTGTTACGTCCCAGCGGCCGTCCGGGGACGGTTCGCCCACCGGGGCGTAGCACGACGCCGTGGCGGAGACGAAGAACTCCTCGAGCGCGTAACCCACATCGGCGAGGTCGTAAGCGCTCAGCAGCAGCGCCGGCTTTCCCGGGGCGGGCGTCACCTGGGCGGCGTTCATCATGGCAGCGGTCCCGTCACCTCTCGCCCGGGGGCAGCGAACCGGGCAGCCCGAATTTCGCGAACAAGGCGTCGTCGAGGAAGGCCACCACGTGGGATACCTTCCCGCCCCGCACATCCAGCACGTGCAACTGGAAGGGAAGATGAACGTCGCCGGCGCGCATGTACATGGCCGCGGCGGGCTGACCGTTGGCGACCAGCGGCAGCATGCGCATGTCCCCGCTGCCCTGCGCCGGGCATTGCTGATGGATGAGGGTGACGATGGCCCCGACGCCCTGGTACCAGCCGGTGTACGGCGGCATCTCCCAGATGGCCTCCGCGGTGAACAGGTCGACCAGCCGGTCGATGTCATAGGTCTCGAACGCGGCGATGTAGCGCGCCAACAGATCCTGGGCCTCGGGCGAATCCGGCTGCGGCAGTGGTTCTTCGGCGCTGGGCCCGACGGCCTGCAGCTGGGATCGAGCGCGTTGCAGCAGGCTGTTGACGGCGGTCGTGGTGGTGCCGACCGCCTCGGCCACCTCGGCCGAGTGCCAGCCCAGCACGTCGCGCAGCAGCAGCACCGCCCGCTGCCGGGGCGAAAGGTATTGCAGCGCGGCAACAAACGCCAATCGCACCGACTCGCGCGAGCCGACGACGACCGAGGGGTCGGAGGGGTGCTCGGTCAGCGACGGCAGCGGCTCGAGCCACGGCACCTCGCGTCGCTCCACCAGCTCGGCGGTCGGGTCCGAGCTAGGCGCGCCCAAGCCCACCGGCAACGGCCTGCGCTGCCGTCCCTCCAGCGCGCTCAGGCAGGTGTTGGTGGCGATGCGATGCAGCCAGGTGCGCACCGAGGATTTGCCTTCGAAGCGGTCGTACGCCTTCCAGGCCCGCAGCATTGTCTCTTGCACCAGGTCCTCCGCGTCGTGCAGGGACCCGGTCATGCGGTAGCAGTGGGTCAGCAGTTCGCGCCGATACGGTTCGGTGTGCGCCGAGAAATCCGCGGCGGCCACCGGATCACCTTCAGAGTGCGCGAGAAGGCTCATCCGCATGAGCCTACGCAATGTCGGGGCGCGCGGCCCACATCAGCAGCGATTACGCTGCCGGTGATGACTACGAGCCCCGGAGCGAACCGCACCGAACGCAGTTTCGACGGGTACGGCGGCGTGCGCATCGTCTATGACGTCTGGACGCCTGCGACCGCACCGCGCGCGGTCCTGGTGCTCTCCCACGGTCTGGGGGAGTACGCGCGCCGCTACGACCACGTCGCCCAGCGCTTCGGCGAGGCGGGCCTGGTCACGTATGCGCTGGACCACCGCGGGCACGGCCGCTCGGGCGGCAAGCGGGTGCTGGTGCGCGACATTCACGAGTACACCGCCGACTTCGACACCCTGGTCGGTATCGCCAACCGGGAACACCATGGCCTCAAGTGCGTAGTGCTGGGGCACAGCATGGGCGGCGGAATCGTGTTCGCCTACGGCGTCGAACGCCCGGACAACTACGACCTGATGGTGCTGTCCGGTCCCGCGGTGGCCGCCCAGGATCAGGTGTCGCCGCTGCTGGCGCTGGCCGCCAAGGTGCTGGGGGCCGTCGTGCCCGGACTGCCGGCCCAAGAGCTCGACGTCGACGCCATCTCCCGGGATCCCGCGGTGGTGGCGGCGTATAAGGAGGATCCGTTGGTGTACCACGGCAAGGTGCCGGCCGGCATCGGCCGCGCGCTGCTGCAGGTCGGCGAGACGATGCCGCAGCGGGCGCCGGCCCTGACGGCGCCGCTGCTGGTGGTGCACGGGGAACAGGACCGGCTGATTCCCGTCGCCGGCAGCCGTCGCCTGGTGGACTGCGTGGGTTCCACCGACGTGGAGCTGAAAATCTATCCGGGGCTCTACCACGAGGTTTTCAACGAGCCCGAGCGCGAGCAGGTGCTCGACGATGTGGTCTCGTGGATCACCGCTCGGCTGTGAGGCGAGAGTGTCGGTGCGCTCACGTAATTTGGCGGCCATGACTCGCGCCGGCGACGATGCAGCGGGGGCACCTCCCGCTTGCGGGGGACGAAGCGATGAGGAGGAGCGGCGCCATGACTGACGACAAGATGCTCTCGCGCATTGCCGCGCTGTTGCGTCAGGCCGAAGGCACCGACAACAGCCACGAAGCCGATGCGTTCATGTCCGCGGCGCAGCGGCTCGCGACGGCCGCGTCCATCGACCTGGCGGTGGCCCGCTCGCATTCGGCCCAGCGGTCGGCGGCGCAGACGCCGACGCAGCGCACCATCACCATCGGGGCGGCGGGCACCAAGGGGTTACGCACTTACGTGCAGCTGTTCGTGCTGATCGCCGCGGCCAACGACGTGCGCTGCGACGTGGCCTCGAATTCGACGTTCGTGTACGCCTACGGGTTCGTCGAGGACATCGACGCCAGCCACGCCCTGTACGCCAGCCTGGTGGTCCAGATGGTCCGCGCGTCGGACGCCTACCTGGCCTCGGGGGCGCATCGTCCCACGCCGACGATCACCGCCCGGCTCAACTTTCAATTGGCCTTCGGGGCGCGGGTCGGCCAGCGGCTGGCCGAGGCTCGTGACCAGGCCCGCCTGGAAGCCACCCAGGATCGCCGCCGGTCGCCGGGCACCGCTATCGCGTTGCGGGACAAGGAAGTCGAGCTGGTGGACTACTACCGCGGCGCGTCGAAGGCGCGCGGCACCTGGCAGGCCAGCCGGGCGTCAGCGGGGTATTCGTCGGCGGCGCGGCGCGCCGGCGATCGGGCCGGCAAGCGAGCGCGCCTGGGCAACAGCCCCGAACTGCCCGGGGCGCGGAGCGCGCTGAGCCGGTGACCGCGGGGAGCTCCCCACCGCGGGATTCTCAACGCTCCAAGGTTTATGCGGCCGAGGAGTTCGTCCGGACGCTGTTCGACCGTGCCGCCGAGCACGGCTCACCCGTGGTGGAGTTCTTCGGCACGCAATTGACGCTGCCGCCGGAGGGGCGATTCGGTTCGGTGGAATCCGCGCAGCGCTACGTGGACGACGTGCTGGCGCTGGCGGCGGTGCGGCAACGCTGGCCCGGTGTGTCGCCCCTGCGGGTGCGGCCGCGGCGGGCCGCCACCGCCGCGCACTACGAAACTCGCGACGGCACGGGCATTATCGCGGTGCCCGATCGTGACACCGCCGACTGGGCGCTGCGCGAGCTGGTGGTGCTGCACGAAGTGGCGCATCACTTGTGTCAGGCCGAGCCGGCGCACGGCCCCGAGTTCGTGGCGACGATCTGCGAGTTGACGGAGCTGGTGATGGGACCGGAACTGGGGCACGTGCTGCGCGTCGTCTACGCCAAAGAGGGCGTGCGGTGAGCGCGGCCGATCCCGACGCGCGGGCGCGCCAGGTCGAAGCCCTGATGACCGACGACGAGCGCTTCGCGCTGCTGGTCTCGGTGATGGGCGCCGGCGACATGTGGCCGGCGCGTGACGAGCGCATCCCCGCGGACGCGCCGATGAGCGCGGGATACGTGCCGGGTGTGGCCCGCCTCGGCGTGCCCGCGTTGCTGATGAGTGATGCGGGCCTGGGCGTCACCAACCCCGGCTACCGCCCGGGCGACACGGCCACCGCGCTGCCCGCCGGACTGGCGCTGGCCGCCACCTTCGACCCGCCGCTGGCCCGGGCGGCCGGCGAAGTGATCGGCAGCGAAGCGCGCAGCCGGGGGTTCAACGTGCAACTGGCCGGCGCGATGAACCTGGCCCGCGACCCGCGCAACGGCCGCAACTTCGAATACCTCTCCGAAGACCCGCTGTTGACCGCGGCCATGGCGGCCGAGTCGATTTGCGGCATCCAGCAACACGGGGTCATCTCGACGGTCAAGCATTACTCGCTGAACTGCAACGAAACCAACCGGCACTTCCTGAACGCCGTCATCGATCGCGCCGCGCACCGCGAATCGGACCTGCTGGCCTTCGAATTGGCGATCGAGCGGTCGCAACCCGGCGCCGTGATGACCGCCTACAACAAGGTCAACGGCGACTACGCCGCGGCCAACACCGCCCTGCTCGACGACGTGCTGAAAGGCGCCTGGGCATACCGCGGTTGGGTCATGTCCGATTGGGGTGCCACGCCGAGCTGGGAGTGCGCGCTGGCCGGTCTGGACCAGGAGTGCGGGGCCCAGATCGACGCGCTGCTGTGGCACGCCGAGTCCTTCGGTGCGCCGCTGCGCGAGGCCCACGCCGACGGCAGGCTTCCCGGGCAGCGCCTGTCGGACATGGTCCGCCGGATCCTGCGGTCGATGTTCGCCGTCGGAGTCGACCGCGCCGATCCGGTCCGGGCGCCGGATATGGCCGCGCACAACGAGATTGCACTGCGCATAGCGCGGCAGGGGACCGTGCTGTTGACCAACCGCGGGCTGTTGCCGGTGGCGGTCGAGTCGACGGCGCGCATCGCCGTCATCGGGGGGTATGCACACGCGGGTGTGCCGGCCGGCTACGGTTCGAGCACCGTCGTCCCGCCGGGCGGCTACGCGGGCGTGGTGCCCATCGGCGGCTCGGGCCCCGAGGCCGGGCTGCGCAACCTGTACCTGCTGCCGTCGAGCCCGCTGGAAGAATTGCGAAAGCGGCTGCCGCACGCGCGGATCGAGTTCGATCCCGGGATCACCCCGGCCGAGGCGGTGCGCGCGGCGGCAATGGCCGACATCGTGATCGTGTTCGCGGTGCGCGCGGAGGGCGAAGGCTTTGACATCGCCGACCTCTCGCTGCCCTGGGGTCAGGACGAGATGATCACGGCGGTGTCGGGCGCCAACCCGAACACCGTGGTGGTGCTGGAGACGGGCAATCCGGCGGCCATGCCATGGCGAGACTCGGTGAATGCCATTGTGCAAGCGTGGTTTCCGGGCCAGGCCGGTGCCCGCGCCATCGCGGAGATCCTGAGCGGCGAGGTGAATCCCTCGGGTCGGCTGCCGATCACCTTCCCGGCCGATCTCGCCCAGACGCCGCGCCCGCAGCTGCCCGGCGCGGATGAACCGTGGGGGACACCGACCACGATCGATTACGTCGAAGGAGCCGACGTCGGATACCGCTGGTTTGCCCGATGCGGCCACGACCCGATGTATGCCTTCGGTCATGGCTTGTCCTACACCAGGTTTGACTACCGCGACCTGGTGGTCGTTGGCGACAAAACCGTCATCGCCAGTTTCAGCGTCATCAACGTCGGCGACCGTGCTGGGGCCGATGTACCGCAGCTCTACCTGACGGCCGCCGCCGGTGAACCGTGCCTGCGGCTGCTGGGATTTCAGCGTGTCGAACTCGAGCCGGGAGCAACGCGGCGGGTGACCATCGAGGCGGACCCGCGGCTGCTCGCCCGCTACGACGGCGGCGTCGGGAGCTGGCGGGTCGCCCCGGGTTCCTACACGGCGGCGGTGGGCGCGTCGGCGATCGCCATGCGGCTGCAAGCGGCGGTCGAGCTCGCCGGCCGTACGTTCGGACGATGAGTTTCGCGGGCTGACGCCCGAAACGCACGACCGGCCTGACGGATTACTCGACGGGGGTCAGCGCGTCGCCGCACGTGCAGCGGTATGGCTCACCCGAACCCGAACAGTGGCAGGGGACCTCGATGCGGACGCGACAGCCGCAGCCTTCGTGACCGCACGTCAACTCGGTCCCGGCCTCGTATGTTGCCATTCACCTCACCTTTTTTCTCTCTCTGGTGACTCTTGCGGTGCGGGTCGACCGCACCCTCACTGTATACCCCCTATGGGTATATCGTAAATGGGCGCGATCGCTTCGACGCCGATCCGGCACCCGATGCCATCGTCGCCGCGCGCGGCGCTAGCCTGGGCGCCATGACCGAGAAACCAACCCCGAGAGACGTCGACGCATTCTTGGACAGCACGGTGGTGGACGACGATCCGTCCTCGACCGCGGCCCTGGAGGCCAGCAGCGCGGCCGGATTGCCCCCGATTGCGGTGTCGGTGCAACAGGGAAAATTTTTGAGCCTGCTCGCCGGTGCGGTCGGTGCCCGCAACATTCTCGAGCTCGGAACGCTGGGCGGCTTCAGCACCATCTGGCTGGCGCGCGGCGCCGGCCCGCAAGGGCGAGTGGTGACGCTCGAATACGAGCCCAAGCACGCCGAGGTGGCGCGCGCCAATCTGGAACGGGCCGGCCTCGCCGACCGGGTGGAAGTGATCGTCGGACCCGCACTGGATACGCTGCCGACGGTGACCGGCCCCTTCGACTTGATCTTCATCGATGCCGATAAAGAGAACTACCCCGCCTACCTCGACTGGGCGGTGCGACTTGCCCGCCCCGGCACGATCATCGTGGCGGACAACGTGATCAGGCAGGGGCAAGTGCTTGACCCGGGGTCCGACGCGCAAGCGCAGGCGGTGCGCCAGACCCTGCAAGCGATGGGTAAGGATCCGCGGCTGGACACGGCCGTGATCCAGACGGTGGGCGCCAAGCACTGGGATGGCTTCGCGTTCGCTGTGGTGCGATAGGGCGCGTCAGCGGGGGTTCAGCTCGGCGACGGCCTGCCCTGCGGAGGTGAGTTCACTGATCCGCAAGGCGGTTTCGCCGGCGTACAGGGCGGCGCTGTCCAGCCAGGAATCCGGCACGCCGGCCACCGGTGCCAGCGGCGTGAAGAACGGCAGCGCTGGCGACTGGAGCCGCATCAGCGTCCCGGCGTCGAAATAACCCAGCGCCGACAACGGTCGGCTGACCGCGTTCAGGGCGGCGGGCAGCGACTTGGCCCGCCCGTCATCGCCGCACCAGCGGCGGGTGGCCGCGTTGGGCACGACGCGGTGGCGCAACGGCCAGCTCAGGCCAAACAGGTTGGTCTCGATCGTCCTGTCCGCCTGCAGGATTCGTCGTTGATACTCGCGGCTCGCGTTGGCCTCGTGCGTCAACAGGAACCGGGTGCCGGCGATGACGCCGCTGGCACCGGCGTCCAGCGCGGCACGGGTGTCGGCGGCGGTCGCGATGCCGCCGGCCACGAACACCGGATGCGTCCCCGCCGCGCCGAGGGCCACCGGCAAGAACTCCAAGGCCGGCATGGTCCCGACGAGATGGCCCCCTGCCTCGCGCCCCTGAGCGATCAAACCGTCGGCGCCACAAGCGATCGCGGCCCGGGCCGCCGCCTCGGTGCCCACCATCACGAACACGAAGATGCCCGCATCGCGCAAGTGCTCGACGAACCCCCGCTTTTCCCCGAACGCCACCACAACGACGTCAACTTGGGCGTCGACGCAGACCGCGACGTGCCGGCGATGAACGAAGGGCATCAACAGGTTTACCGCGACGGCGCGGCCCGGAGCGCGTTCTCGCACTTCATCTATCGAGGCTCGTAGTCGGCGGGGCGTGTCGATGCCCAGCGTGCCCAGTCCCCCCGCCGCGGCGACGGCACCCGCCAGTGGCGCGCCCGAAAGGCCGCCACCCATGCCGGCCTGCCCGATCGGCACATCGAGACGCAGCCGGTCCGCGATATCCATGTTCCAAGACGCTACGCCGGTGGCCGGAAATGCCCTACCGTCCGGCCTTGCGGTGGCGTCAATTTTTCGTTGCTGGCCGGCGGTGTGCGGGCGTAATCTGGACCGCAGATGGATGGGTGCGGCAACGCTCAAAAGGCTTCCCTCATAACAGAAAGGTTACAAAATGAGTACAGTCCATTCATCAATCGATCACCACCCCGATTTGTTGGCTCTTCGCGCGCGCTACGAGCGCGTTGCCGAGTCGATGAGTGCGCATGTCACGTTCGGACTGATCCTGCTGACGGGCCTGTACGTGGCGGCGTCGCCATGGATCGTCGGATTCAGCGCGACGGGATCGCTTGCCACGTCTGACCTGATCGTCGGGATCGCGGCGGCGTTCTTGGCCTACGGGTTCGCGACGACACTGGATCGTGCGCACGGTATGACCTGGACGCTGCCGGTATTGGGCGTGTGGGTCATCGTCTCGACGTGGATCCTGCCGGGCGTCACGCTGACCGCCGGCATGACGTGGTCGAATGTTGTTGCGGGCGCGTTGTTGACGTTCTTGGGGCTCAACGCAACCTACTTCGGCATGCGCACCCGCACGAAGGGCACGCACGCGTAACCTCGACCTCGGTTGAGCGGCAAGGCAATTCGCTGCCCCGGGCCGGCTCCGGCGCGGCCCGGGACGGCGATCAGCCGCAGACTGCGCCCATTGCGGCCGAGCTGACCAGCTTGACGTACTTGGCCAGCACCCCGGTCTTGTAGCGCGGCTCCGGTGGGGTGAAATCCCGGCGCCGGGAGTCAAATTCGGACGGATCGATCAGCACGTCGAGCGCCCGATTGGCCACGTCCAGGCGGATCCGGTCGCCGTCGCACAGGAAAGCGATCGGCCCGGCGTCCACGGCCTCGGGTGCGATGTGGCCGACGCACAGGCCGGTGGTCCCGCCCGAGAACCGGCCGTCGGTCAGCAGCAGCACGTCTTTGCCCAGACCGGCGCCCTTGATGGCGCCGGTGATGGCCAGCATTTCGCGCATGCCGGGGCCGCCCTTGGGGCCTTCGTAACGGATCACCACGGCGTCGCCCTTGGCGATGGTGCCGTCCTCCAGGGCGTCCAGCGCGGCCCGTTCACCGTCAAAAACCCTTGCGGTGCCCTCGAACACGTCGGAATCGAAACCGGCCGACTTGACCACCGCGCCCTCGGGCGCCAGCGATCCGCGCAGGATGGTGATTCCACCGGTCGGGTGGATGGGATTGCTTAGCGCGCGCAGCACCTTGCCGTCCGGGTCGGGCGGGGCGATCTCGGCCAGGTTCTCGGCCACCGTCGCCCCGGTCACGGTCAGGCAGTCGCCGCGCAGCAGCCCGGCGTCCAGCAGCGCCTTCATCACCACCGGCACGCCGCCGATGTGGTCGACGTGCGACATGACGTGGCGGCCGAAGGGTTTGACATCGGCCAGGTGCGGAACCTTCGATCCGATCCGGCTGAAATCGTCGAGCGAGAGCCGCACGCCGGCCTCGTGGGCGATGGCCAGCAGGTGCAGCACCGCGTTGGTCGAGCCGCCGAACGCCATCACCACCGCGATCGCATTCTCGAACGCCTCCTTAGTCAGGATGTCGCGGGCGGTGATGCCGCGCCGCAACAGCTCGACGACGGCCGCGCCGCTGCGCCGGGCGAATCCGTCGCGGCGGCGGTCGGTCGCCGGCGGCGCGGCGCTGCCCGGCAGCGACATCCCGAGCGCCTCGGCGGCGCTGGCCATCGTGTTGGCCGTATACATGCCGCCGCACGCGCCCTCACCGGGACAGATCGCCCGCTCGATGGCGTCGACGTCCGCACGCGGCATCAGGCCCCGGGCGCACGCACCCACCGCCTCGAACGCGTCGATGATGGTGACCTCGCGCTCGCTGCCGTCGGACAGCTTGGCGACCCCGGGCAGGATGGAGCCGGCGTAGAGGAACACCGAGGCCAGGTCCAGCCGTGCGGCCGCCATCAGCATCCCGGGCAGGGACTTGTCGCAGCCGGCCAGCAGCACCGAGCCGTCCAGGCGTTCGGCCTGCATCACCGTCTCGACGCTGTCGGCGATCACCTCGCGCGACACCAGCGAGAAATGCATGCCCTCATGGCCCATCGAGATGCCGTCGGACACCGAGATGGTGCCGAACTCGAGCGGATATCCACCGGCCGAGAACACGCCCTCCTTGACGGCCTTGGCGAGCCGGTCCAGGGAGAGGTTGCACGGGGTGATCTCGTTCCACGACGACGCGACCCCGATCTGTGGCTTGGCGAAGTCCTCGTCTCCCATGCCTACGGCCCGCAGCATGCCCCGGGCGGCGGCCTTCTCCAGGCCGTCGGTGACGTCACGACTACGCGGCTTGATGTCGGCGGTTGCGGCCGAATCGGTGGTGGGCATCGCTCAAGTATGCGCTGGCCAGTCGGGATGCCCATGTCCGGGGTGATACCCCGCTAGGGTATAAGCTCGTGTAGAGCGTGCTGCCGCCCGGCGGGCGGCCGATGAGCAGGGGTGCAGATGACCGACGACCACGGATACTCCCAGCAGAAGGACAACTACGCGAAGCGGCTGCGGCGCATCGAGGGCCAGGTCCGCGGCATCGCCCGGATGATCGAGGAAGACAAGTATTGCATCGACGTCCTCACTCAGGTCAGCGCCGTCAACAGCGCGCTGCGGTCGGTCGCCCTGAATTTGCTGGACGAGCACCTGAACCACTGCGTCACCCGCGCGGTCGCCGAGGGCGGCGACGAGGCGCAGGCCAAGCTCGACGAGGCCTCCGCCGCGATCGCACGGTTGGTTCGTTCCTGATTGGTGACGTAGTTGAGACCTGCGTGTCGGCCCTGATTCACAGGGAGGCGTGGTTGCGGTCCGTACGGTAAGGCAGTGTGATCGCATTAGGCGCGACAACCCAGGAAGTGGGTAGTCCGGCCGATACAGAAGCCATGACTGCCGAAACCAATGCCGCCGCGCGAACGTGGACCCCACGGATCGCTGCTCAGTTGGCTGTGCTGGCGGCCGCGGCCTTCACCTACGTCACCGCCGAGATCCTGCCGGTGGGCGCACTGCCCGCCATCGCCCGCGACCTGCACGTCAGCTTGTTCGCGGTGGGCACGCTGCTCACCTGGTATGCCTTCGTGGCGGCGCTGACGACGTTTCCGCTGGTGCGCTGGACCGCGCATTGGCCCCGCCGTCGTGCGCTCATGCTCAGCCTCACCTGCCTGACCGCCTCGCAGGCCATCTCGGCACTGGCCCCCAACTTCGCCGTGCTGGCCACCGGGCGGGTGCTCTGCGCGATCACCCACGGCTTGCTGTGGGCGGTCATCGCACCGATCGCCACCCGGCTGGTGCCGCCCAGCCATGCGGGGCGCGCCACCATGTCGATCTACGTCGGCACCAGCCTCGCCCTGGTGGTGGGGAGCCCCCTGACCGCGGCGTTGAGCCTGATGTGGGGCTGGCGCCTGGCCGTCGTCTGCGTCACCGTGGCGGCCGCCGCCGTCACGGTCGCCGCCCGCCTGATGCTGCCGGAGATGGCGCTCACCTCCGACCAGCTCGCTCACGTGGGTCCCAGGTCGAGACATCATCGCAACCCGCGGCTGATTCTGGTCAGCGTGCTGGCGATGATCGCCGTCACCGGCCATTTCGTCTCGTACACCTACATCGTCGAGATCATCCGCAACGTGCTCGGTGTGCGCGGGCCGAACCTGGCCTTCGTGCTGGCCGCCTACGGTCTGGCCGGCCTGCTGTCGCTGCCGCTGGTGGCGCGGCCGCTGGACCACCGGCCCAAGGGCGCGATCCTTCTGTGCATCACGGGATTGACGGCGGCCTTCGTGGCGCTGACCGGCCTGGCGATCGGTGGCACGACCGGCGTGGCCACCGCGCTGGTGGGGACCGCGGCCATCGTGCTGTGGGGGGCGATGGCCACCGCGGTCTCGCCGATGATGCAATCCGCCGCCATGCGCAACGGGGCCGACGACCCCGACGGGGCGTCAGGGCTCTACGTCACCGCCTTCCAGGTCGGCATCATGGCCGGCTCGCTGGCCGGTGGCCTGCTTTTCGAGCGCAGCATCACGATGATGCTGACGGCTTCGGCGGCCCTGATGGCCGTCGCGCTGGCCGGCATCGCGGCCAACCGGCGGATGCTAGACGTTGCTCCGACAAGCTCACCCGATTCATAGCCGCCCAGCTCAGCCGCATATTCACCGCCACTTTCGGGGTGCGCGCGGCCGCGGCTGACGGTAGCTGGCGTGCCCCCTATGCCACACTATGTCCAGACCACGAGTGGAGGTATGCGTATGTCGGGCAGGACGAGGGCCAGGATCGGAAAGGGCCTCTTCGCCGCTCTGAACACCACCGGCCTGGTGTCCGTCGTGGGCCTGGCGCTGGTGCTGAGTGCGACTCCCGCACTGGCGGACCCGGACCCGGCCCCCGC
>NZ_MVHG01000065.1 GCF_002086125.1 Mycobacterium arosiense ATCC BAA-1401 = DSM 45069 | reverse complement strand
GGACGACGACCAACTCCGCCAGATCGCCGACGAACTCAACGACCGCCCACGATTGTGCCTCAAAGACAACACACCGACCCAACTTCTGCGACGATGGGAACGTCGATACACACTTCACTGATTCGCAACGATGACTAGAATCCGCCAGACTGGAACGAAACGATTGACGTGAACATGTCCGGTGTCTGGAAAACCGTCAAAGCCGGCGTGCCGCATCTGCTAGCCGACGGACACGGCGGTTCGATCATCTTGACGAGCTCGACCGGCGGACTGAAAGCCTGCTAGCACTTCGGTCACTACGTGGCCGCCAAACACGGTGTTGTGGGGCTGATGCGAGCCTTCGCTGTCGAACTCGGCCAGCACATGATCCGGGTGAACTCGGTACATCCCACGCATGTGAACACGCCGATGGTCATGAACGAAGCGAGTTACCGGCTGTTCCGGCCCGACCTAGAAAACCCCGTCCCCGCCGATATAGCGCCGGTCTGCCAAACGTTCCACACACTGCCGATCCCGTGGGTGGAACCTCAGGACGTCAGCAATACGGTTTTGTTCCTCGCTTCCGACGAGTCCCGCTATGTCACCGGTGTCACGCTTCCGATCGACGCCGGCAGCTGCCTGAAGTAAGCCAAGCTGGCCTCGCCGCTGATTCGGCTTGCCCTTTACGGCACTAGAAGCTTTAGCGGACTGATGATCTCGACGAGTCATCAGCCAAGTCAAGTCTAATGATGACCCGACTCACACACCTGCCTCAGTCGCGGGAACACGCAGCAACGACTGCGGTTCGTAGTAGTAGAGTCGGATCTCAACTATCTTGCCGTCCACGAGCCTGGACTCTTCGGCGAACAATGTGTAATCCTCGGTCCCGTTGACAGGAAATCCTGCGATCGCGAGCGCCCGATCACCGTCGACTACGAAGTAATGAACCTTGAGCTGCATGACATCGGTTACCTGTAGGACCTTCTCGTAGATGGCCTGCAGCCCCTGCTTGCCGCGGTATTTACCGCCATAGGCCAAGAACGCCGGTTCGTAGATGACGACGTCGTCCGACAAGAAGCCCATCATCGTCTCGATGTCTCCGCGTAGCCCCGCATCGTAGAATTGTTCGACGATCGAACGGCTCTGTGCTGTTTGTGATTCGGTTGCCGTCATTGTCCAATGATCCTCTCTGTATGCGTTCTGCATAGCGCGCCAAATCAGACATGCTCCGCTGCTGGGTGAGAAGTCATTTCACCGACCTCGTTCATTGGGGACCTCGGCGGGACCGATCTCGACCGGAGTGAAACACGCTCGGAATATCCCGCGCGCGAATCCGCCAAGCCCACGGCTGGGCCTCCCAACCGAAACGACTTCGTGCTGCCAGGCAGCAACCACTTGCTTGAGCGGCCCGTACCCGACCCTGTCGCAGGCACGGGGTACGGCATCAACCTCGTGGAAGACTAGATCCCGCTCCCCTATATTGTCAATGCCTTTATAATCTGATCGGCTGGTAGTAACGTCTGTTACAGTATTCGCAGTGCAATCGACTGGATTGCGCCACCGATGGGTGACGGCCATTGCGTTGCGAATATCGCACGAAAACCGCTCCTCGAGGTGCGCTATACGGCGCATCGCTCTCCAAACGATTGATGTCAAGAGTGAAGCATTAAGGATGACAGGATGCATCAGCGTATCGGCAGTCGCGGGTGGTTGGCGACCACTGCGTGCACGATCGGATTGATGTTCGGCACCGCGCCTCTGGGGCACGCGGAACCGCCCGCGGATGCTCCAGCCGATCCATATCCACAGATGGCGCACATAGACTCGTGGTACGACCAGCTCGAGTCAGACAAGTTTTTCATTCCGGACCATCCAGGTGTCTGGTTCTTGTCACCCTCCGGGCTCAACTGTGGCATCTGGACTTGGGGCAGCTTCGGCTGCACCGGTGATATCCCAGGAGCACCCGCGGGTGACAATCACATTGCATGGTTCAACGGGAATCGCGGCGTGCATCACGGCTGGACTGCAGCCATTCAGTTCCCCGCCGGGCAAGCGGCTCAGACGCTTCCGCCCCGCAGCTACGTGACCTATGAGTCGACTACCTGTGCGACCATGCCAACCGGCAATACATATTGCGGGCACGGCGATTTCAAGTTCTTGATTACCCCTTCGGGAACTTGGTTCAAAGGTTGGGACGACAGGCGGTCCTACGTCTGCAATAGTTACCAAACCTGTCCATCGTGAACGTCGAGTTCCCGGCGATGACCTGTCTGCATCCTCGACAACTGCGGTGTCCGCGGTGTGAGTTCACGACCCGCCACCGAGACCGCACCCGCGTAGCGGACTCCTCTTGGCAGGTTTCGCACATGGACGGTCGTGTGTGCCGAATCGTATTGCGGGGCAGCCAGCTGCGCTGTCCGAAGCACAGTGCGCTGTCCAAGGCCACGCCCTTGGCACGACACGGTTACACATACGCCAACCACTCCGACACTCCCTGCCACCAATCCCGGACCGAACGACGAGAAACACACACGTGCCTTCCCACACCGTCTGCGGCGTCGTCGTTTCAGACGCTTAGAGAAGGAGGATAAGTGTTAAGACGGTCGGATACTCCACTTGGCTACGGCATGGTCGACTCGATACTCCGCCGACGCGGGCCGTCGATCGGATCGGTAATGGCAATCGTGACGGTTGTCCCTGCGTGCATCGTGCTGGCACCGGCGGCTGTCGCGGACCAAGTAGCCGCCACCTTCAGAGACGCGGTGGCATCCCTGCGCAGTGGAACGTCATGTGGTCCGCTGCAGGACAACTCGGCTGCCGAGCAAGCAGCCGACATCATCAATCGATCGACCGACGCATACCTGAACCACACCGCAACACACGTCCCAATCTCCGATCCACTGCCCGGGCTCAAGGACCTTGGCTACCCCGGGAACAAGGCGGTCTTGCTGCAAGGTGCCCACAAGAACCCCGCGGACGCGATCAAGGGCGCGTTATTGGAAGGCCACGCCGCGATCCCTGATTGCTCCTACACAGACTTTGGGGTGAGCATGTTTCAAAACGAAACAAGTGGTTACAACTTGACGGCGGCTGTGTTGGCCGGCCCCTAGCTGGCATAGCTGCAATTGATCTTGCTGCGACAAGCTTTTGATGAGTCCGACACATTGGCACTCTTCGGCCCATTGACTCCGACATTGATACATCCAGGAAGGACCAATGATTCGTACCCAGCTTATGACGCTCTCACTGATCGCTGGCGTCTATGCTGTGGCGCCGGCCCCGGTCGCTCGCGCTGAAGATAACGTGACATATGAGGTCGTTTCGGATGTCGTCCCCACGGCAACTGTCGAGTACTTCGACTACTCAGTGCGAAAAGTGCTCAACGCTGTCCCGCTACCTTGGCGAACGGACGTGACGGTGCTTGACGCTCGCAGCCCGTCAACAGATGGTGCGGAAGTTCGTGCCGACTGGCGCCCGCCTGCCTGTGACGGACGGTACTGGTGCCCAGAAGCCTTGCCCAACAAGTGGGTCACAGTTCGAATCTATTTTCAAGGAACGGTCCTCTGCCAAAACACCCTGGATGTGGGCAATGCCGCTTGCTACGGCAGCACCAATTTTAAAAATTGACCGGTGACGACCACCGATTGGCATCGCACGAGAAATTGGC
The DNA here is from genome assembly GCF_002086125.1 of Mycobacterium arosiense ATCC BAA-1401 = DSM 45069. Classification (GTDB taxonomy): domain Bacteria; phylum Actinomycetota; class Actinomycetes; order Mycobacteriales; family Mycobacteriaceae; genus Mycobacterium; species Mycobacterium arosiense. The sequence goes on along the minus strand of NZ_MVHG01000065.1, from coordinate 26,500 downwards.
AAGTATTGACCTAGGGATTATCAGATGGAGCGGGCTCTCTGCGGACGGTGATCTTCGCCGAAGCAGGCAACTGGATCAACGGACCCAATAACTCGGGTCCGGCCGCTGCCCGAGGTGATCACGCTTGTTCCGCGGAACCCGGCCTAGCCCAGATGTTTTCAGCGGATAGCTAGCCTACGCCTCCGCGGCGGTGAGTTACCAAGGTTCAGGGTGGCGTGGCTGCGTTCTTCTTTCGATATCGCTGGCAATAGGCTGGAAAACGGGATTGTTCGCTCGGAAATAGGCGTCCGACAACGAGTTTGGCGCTCCGGGCTCGCCGATGTACCGCGCGAATTTGTGCCCTTCGAAACTGGCCGTCGCCCACACCCTTGGCGCAAGCGCGTCGCCAACCGTGAAGAGCTGTGGCACCTTCCCATCCAGCTCCGTCTCCAGCGCGTTAATTGAGACGCGGCCGGTCGACATGATCACGGCATCGACCCCTTCGATCACGCGGTCCTCGTCAGAATAGACGTCCGATACGGTCACCTCGTGATCGCCGATGCACCTGATGTAGGAAGTCGGCGAGATGTTGACTTTGGCTGATCTCAGCCGCTCCATGATCGGGCGGGTTTCTTGGGCACCATGGACCCGTGGCGAGAGAGGCGAGAAAGCCGGCGTCAGGAGCTCGACGTCGGACCCTTCCCGGGCGAGCAGTTCCGCGACGCCGATACCGGCGTGCAGCCCTTCACCGTCGAGCAAGACAACTTTGCCCGACGGCCGAGCCTCGCCAAGGAGGATCTCCTCGGGTACGTAGACGAAATCTCGGTCGAATCCTGGGATCTCGAAATCGCGGTAGCTGCTATGACCGCTCGCGCTATAACGCGCGCCGGTCGCCAAGATCACGGCATCCGGCCGCTCGTGCCAGACGTCCTCCGCCGTCGCCACTGTCTCGAGCCGAATCGCAACCTCGAGCCGCTCGAGCTCTCGGGCCCACCAGTCAACCGCATGGCGGTAGAACTCGCGTCCCGGCAAACGCGTCCAGAGCGCGAACGCCCCGCCAAGCTCGCCACGCGCCTCCACCACGGTGACGTCGTGACCTCTCAACGCGGCCACCCGCGCCGCCTCCAAACCAGCCGGACCCGCACCGACGACGACCACTTTCGAGGGACGTGGCGCCGGCGTCATCGAATCGGCGCCCCACACACGCTCGCGATAGCTCACTGGGTTGATCGCACAGCCCGCCGCGCCCTCATAGACCGCCGCCAGGCACCAATTGCATGCTATGCAGACACGACTCCGCGACTCCTGGCCGTCGAAGGCGTTCTTGACCAGCTCCGGTTCGGCAATCAAAGCACGGGCGGCACCGACCATATCGCAAACACCCGCCGCCAACGCCGCCTCGGCGTCAGCAATCGAGGTCATCCGGCCCAAGACGCTAAGAACTGGGACGTCCCCTGCTGCGCTTCGCACGGCTTCGACGTACGGGCGGTACACCTGCGGCTCCACGAAGACCGACGGCATGCCGAGATGCAGCTGATTGGGCTCGACTGCAATGTCGAGGTCCACATAGTCGATAAGCCCGGACGTAGACACCGTTTTCAAAACCAGGTAGGCGTCTTTGGAGTCGTAGCCTCCCGACAGGAGCTCATCGCAGTTGAGCCGCATCCCCACGGCCATCTTGCTGTCGGCCTCTTCGCGAGCGGCTTCGAGGGACTCGGCCAAGAATCGCATCCGCTTCTCGAGCGAGCCACCATATTCGTCTGTCCGATGGTTGAAATACGGCGAGAGGAACTGCTCGGCAAGCGCACCGTGAGAGGCGTGAACCATAACGCCATCGAAACCCGCCTCACGCAAATTGGCAGTTGACTGCCGAAATGCGTCGAGCATGGCTCGGATTTCGCGGTTTGTCATTTCGCGTGTGGCCACCACTTTTTCGTACGCGCTGAATTGTGCGACAGAGGGGCTGAGTGCCGGAGCGGGAGGGCTGAGCGGTTGCCATTGCCCAGCGGCTCCCCAGAAATACCATGGCTCGCCGAAGATCTTGCCTCCCGCTTCATGTACGGCATCCGCCAGCGCTCGGAACGCCGGAATGTTTTCTCTCGGAAAGGGAGAAGGTTGAAAAGCCCTGCCGCGCAGGTGCATCGTCATGGTCAGCATGATGAGCGAACAGCCGCCCTTCACCCGCGCCACATTGTAATGAATATAGTCGTCAGTGGGTTTGCCAGCTCCTATCGTCAACGGCACAGCGTGCGGCGAAGAATAGAACCGGTTCGTCAGCTCAATCGGACCCAGCTTGATCGGCGTGAAAATATTGGGGTATTTCGGATGCATGCCGTTTCTCACAACCCCCCGACCGCCCCGATGTAGGCCATCAATGCCCTCCCATCTTCACCGGACGGCAGCGTCGTCGAGCGCTCTTAGGCCACGCAGCAGGCGGATTGAGGCGTGCTGCCCGACATTGCCCTCCTCTGCGGACGGATCGAACACATCGGACGTCCGCACGTTGTCGTTCCGTTCGCAGAGAACCCGGATGCGTCGAGGTACCGTCAAACCCCCAACTGCCGCACACAAATATCATATCGTAAATCAAAATATTGTATATCGCCATCACTAATCCGCGCGCCGCCTACAACGTCGGAGATGCTTCACCTCGCCTGTCCGCCTGCCAAGGGCTCACCTGCGCCTCGCCGCGGACGGCGTCGGTACGGCAGAACGCGCGAAGCGAGCGAGACCGCTGCCTACGGCTAGGCGATCTGACCTCTGAACTGCGGGCGATGGGCGGCACGGTGGGGGCGCCGGGCGAGCCGATGATCTTAAAACGTTGCACCCCAACGGCATCGATGCTAACGAACGCCTCAAATAAAGCTGTCTCTAAAAAGCGTTGTAGGTCAGAACTTCGGATAGCGGCTTGCGATAGGCCTTCTTGAAGTCGACCCTCACCGTATACGCGATCGGGAACATCCCTACCTGCGTGTAGCGATCACAGGGGATGCCAAGCAACTCGGCGATCTGCTCCTCACGACGCGAGGCAACCGTTGTCCAGGCCGAGCCGAGACCGCGCTCCCGCAAGGCAAGCAGGAAGCTCCACACCGCCGGCAGGATCGAGCCCCACATCGGGCTCTGCTCCGAAAGGGGCCTGCCGTCGGGGCGTCCGGGCATCAGCGGTATGAGAATCGCGGGCATCTGGTGCAGTTTCTCGGCGAGCGCATAGGCGGATGCGACGATCCGGTCTTCTCCGGGAACTCCGTCGGTCAGTGCCGCGCCGTCCACTGCTCCTTGTCGATAGGCACCCATCGCCGCCTTGTATTCCGCGGCTAGCTGCGCGACCATTTCTCGATCGTCCACGACGATCCACCGCCACTCGTTGCGATTGGTGCCGTTAGGAGCCTGCATCGCGAGTTCGAGGCATTCCTCAAGCACGGCGCGCGGCACCGGCTTTGTCACATCCAGACGCTGCCGCACAGCTCGTGTAGTGGACAACACCTCATCGACCGTGAGATTTAGCTTCATATGCGTAGGCCGCTTTCGTCGTCGGGCTTTGGCTGCGTTGCAGGATATTTCGATGTATTGCCTACCCGGGTCGAAAATATCTTTAGTGATCACCCCGCGCAATGGGGGGCCAAAGTCTGCGACTGGACGCTGCCCTGAGCCGATCCTCGGCTCACGCAACCCCGGCCCGGTGGCCGCGATGCCAACCCTTTGCCTGCACTCCAATGGATTTCGCAGGGGGATGCACCACAGCTAATCCGATACCGCTGCAGGAGCCTGCCGCGTCGTGGCTGTCCTCGTTCGCTTGACTTCCGCGACCGCCGAAGAGCACTGCCCGCATGCCTACGGCCCTCCCGGCAAGCACGGGGCTACCATTGAACCCTGACCGTGTACGGTCGACCGATCATTAGCGGACCGACTCGATGGAATGCCCTTGAAGGATGCGACGACAACCACGGTCGTCAAAAAGGATGCGGCGACGTCGAAGGACCGCCGCCCCAGACGACCGTCGCTGAGCAACGAGGAGTTCCTGGATAAGGCCCTCGACTTGTTTCTGGAACGAGGCTTCGAGCGCACGAGCATTGACGCGATCACAGCCGCCGCGGGCATCGCGAAGCGGACCGTCTACGCACGCTACGGCGACAAGAAAACCCTTTTCAAGGCTGCCCTGCAGCGAGCGATCGAAGAATGGATCGTACCCGTCGAACGCCTCCGCCAGGCCGAATGCGCCACTCTGGAAGAGAGTCTGCTGGCCATCGCCTACATCCTTGTCGAAAACATGCTAAGCCCAAAGGGACTGCGGCTGTTGCGATTGACGAACGCCGAATCCGGTCATATGCCCGAGATCGGCGTCTTCACCGTTCGACAGGGCGAGGATCCGACCATCACGTACCTTGCCGACCTGTTTCGGCGCCACCTCAGCAACGACGCCACGGGCTTCCCTGAAGCCCGGGATGCGGCGCAGGCCTTCCTCGATCTCGTCGTCGGAGGCCCGGCGAACGAAGCGGCGTGGGGTGTGGTGAGTGAGCAGACAGCGATTAACCAACGCACCCGCTACGGCGTGCGTCTGCTGCTTCACGGCCTGCTGGGATCGTCGACGACGAGCGCGGCCGTTAGCGACGCCCGACTCGCGGACGAGAATTTGCGGCTCAAGAAGTTGCTCGCTGAGAGCTTGATCGAACTCGACCAGGCACGGGAACGCCTCGGGTCGGTGGCCGGAGGCGGCAAAACCGCGAAGAAGTAGAACCCGTACATCGGCGGTGGCGGTTCACCGTACGGTGCCCGACTGCGTCGCCGGCACCTCGACCGTTTCTTGCTCAACCACAGTACCGCCAACCATGGGGCCCGGCGCCCGCCTTGGCTGACGGACGGCATACGGATTAGGCAACCATCCGTTCGCGACTTAACGCGCGAAACCCTTCCTAAATGCAGAAATTCCTAGGCAGCACGCCTCACGATCCGGGATGTCGCGATGTTTCGTCTTTGAACCCACGACGAGCCTTGTCGGTTATCGTTGAAACGACTAAGGTGACATAGCACACGACGAGCAGCGTCCGAGAGGAGCCAGCCGCGTTGATCGCCATCGCCTGTAAGCCAACGGCCGGCTGCGGCACGACCGCTTCGAGAGTTTCGGGCCTAAGGCGATCTCACCACCAACGAATGACATCGACCGGACAGCAAGCAAAGGGCTGAACATGCGAGTTGGAATGCATCTGGGTTTCCAAAACCTCAACGGCGTTTCTGATGTCGAGAAGTTCATGCAGGAAACGAAACTGGCCATCGAGGCCGAGGCCATGGGCTTCGATTACGTCGGGCCGGTCGAGCACCACTTCACCGACTACGCAGCATGCCCCGACCCCTTCCAGATGCTGGCCTACGTCGCAGCAAAAACTAAGCACATCAAGCTGATTACCGGCGCGGTCATCTTGCCTTGGAATAATCCACTGCGTGTCGTGGAGCAGGCCCTCGAGCTCGACATCTTGAGCGAGGGACGCCTGATTCTGGGTATGGGGCGCGGGGCAGCACGCCGCGAATTCCGCTCGTTCAATGTGGAACTCGCGGACTCCCGGGAAATGTTCGACGAAGCTGCGCTGATTATCATGGACGGCGTTGAAACCGGCATCGTCGAAGCCGACACGAAATGGTACCAGATCCCGCGCACCGAAGTCCGCCCACGCCCGTTCAAATCGTTCAAAGAACGCACCGTCATGGTGTCGATGTCGCCAACCTCGGTGGAAGTCGCGGCAGACTATGGACTTCAAACCATGCGATTCTCGCAAGGCGATTGGCGGAATGCGATTCCGGAAATCACGCATTACCGGGAGGTTTTCGAGCAGTGTCATGGCCGGACGCCGCCACCGTTCATAATCTCGGATTTCGTCTTGTGCTTTGACGACAAGAACAAAGTCACCGAGTACTGCGACAAGTACTTCAGTCGGATGTTCGAAACGGTAGCCAATCACTACGAGTTTATGAGCCCGCATTTCAAGGAGCTGCCATCTTACTCAACCTACGCCCTCATGGGCGAGATGGCCGAAGCGGCGGGCGGCGCTGACAAAGCTTACCGCGATTACGTCAACGGCAACATGATCGGGACTCCGGAGGCGCTGGTGGACTATCACCTCAACCGCGCCTCGATGGTGGGCGATTATGAAATCCTCGCCAACTTCAGTTTCGGAGGCATGCCTTACGAGCTCGTTTATGAACAGGCCAAGCTATTCGCTGAAAGGGTTCTGCCGAAGCTCAAGGGCTAGTGGCCGCAGGTTAGCGTGAAAGCTTCAAGTGTAGGGGGTTTGGATCATGGACAGCCTGACTGACATTAGATTTGATGCACTCACGGATGAAGATCTGGGTGAGCCCCTGACCTATCCGGTTGATGCCTTTATTTCTCGGGAGTATGCGGCCGCAGAGGCTGAGTCGCTGTGGTCCAAGGTCTGGCTGATGGCCGCCCGCGTGGAAGATATTCCTGAGGTGGGCGACTTCATCACCTTCAACATCGGCGATGAATCCGTCGTCATCATCCGCACTTCACCGGCAACGCTCAAGGCGTACTTCAACGTCTGCCCTCACCGTGGCCGCCAACTGGTCAACACCCCAGATGACGTCAACTGCGTCAGCGGCAAGAAGCGGGCTTTCGTCTGCGGCTTTCATGGCTGGACCTACGACCGTGACGGCAAGAACACTTACATTCTCGACAAGGGAGACTGGAAAGGGGCACTGACCGCCGAGCGCACCTGTCTTTCCGAGGTCAAGGTCGATACCTGGGGCGGCTGGGTCTATATCAACATGGATCCGCAGTGCGAGCCACTGCGAAGCTACTTGGAGCCGGCCGCTGGGATCCTGGATCATTTCGAGTTTGAGAAGATGCGGTACAAATGGCGCCAATGGTGTGTCTATCCGTGTAACTGGAAGACGGCCATTGAGGCCTTTATGGAGCCGTATCACGTAGCCGGAACCCATCCCCAGTTGCTGAAATACGGCCAGTACTACGCGTATAGCAAGCCGTACGGCTTACACGGCGTCAGCGGCTTCGACGAGCGCGATCCCGCCATGAAAACGAGTCAGAGCAGCTCGGTCACCCGGGCGGGCCTGGGTGACCCGCGCGTTTCCACCTACGAGCTGGCCCGGGAAAACTACGAGACAGTCAACTACGCCGGTTCAACCGAAACCCTCGTCAACGCGGCAAAAAGATTGGTCGACGAGCTCCCCGAAGGCACACCGCCGTCAGAAGTCATCCAACACTGGATGGCGTCGGCCAAGGCCGACGATGCCGCACGCGGCGTTATCTGGCCGGAAATCCCGCCGGACGTGATGACCGAGGCGGGACTAGCCTGGAGCCTGTTTCCCAACCAAACCATCTTGCAGGGTGTTACCTTCGCCCTCTGCTACCGCGTCCGCCCCTACGGCGACGATCCCAACAAGTGCATCTTTGAATCCTATGCGCTGGAACGCTTTCCGGAGGGCGCAGAACCGAAGACCGAGTGGATTTATGCGGAGCCAACCGCAGAAAAGTGGGGTTTGGTGCTGGCCCAAGATTTCGCCAATATGGAATGGGTTCAGAAGGGCATGAAGTCCCGTGGTTTCCGTGGACCACAGCCCAACCCGCACCAGGAACAGAAGGTGACGAATTTCCATCGCCACTTGTCGAGATTAATGGGCGTCGGTTCTCCCCGCAGACTGGGGAAGGCAGATCGATAGACCGGTGTCAGCCCTTACCTCGAGCGATATGTTTCGACAGCCCCGACACATTCGGGGCGTCAACGCGACTGACGTTGATCCATCCTTGGTTGGGCCGGGTGCCGGTGCGGGCAAGCAGCACGGTGTGCGTATCACTCCAGAGACTCAGGCACTGAATGATACCGGGCAGTCGAAATTTTCTTGCCGAGAGCACGGGAGAGAGCCCGTGGGTGACCCCGGCCTCCCGCTCGGCGCTGAGGGCGTTGCTTCTGAATCGTTTTCGCTAAACGAAGTTCTCAGCGCGATCGCGGCGATCGCCGCCGGGGATCCGGTCGTCGTCGTAGACGGCGACCACAACTGTGGAGACTTGGTCTTTGCGGCCGAGAGTGCCACGACCCAGCTGATGGCCTTTACGGTGCGGTACACGTCCGGGCTCGTTTGTGTGGCGCTGCCTGGTGAACACTGCGACCGATTGGGGCTGCCGCCGATATCTCCCTGCACTGGAGATGACCCGGCATACCGCGTGACAGTGGACTTACGGGAAAACGGAACCGGGATCTCGGCAGCTGCTCGGGCCCGGACCGCAGTCGCCCTATCCGACCCCGAATCCTCACCGCTCGACTTTGCACGTCCCGGACACGTGCTACCCATAGGGGCTCGACCGGGAGGTGTGCTCGAGCGGGCAGGTCACGCGGAGGCAGCGCTTGATCTCGTTCGGCTTGCGGGTCGGCGACTCGCGGCGGTGTTGTGCACGATCATGTCGGAGCGGATCTCGGGCGAGACGGCAGACTGCGCAGAACTGCTTGGTTTCGCGGAACAGCATGGGCTGCAAGTTATTTCAATCAAGGCGCTAAAAGATTATCGGCGCCGGACCGATCCTCAGGTGCAATGTGTTGGCACCCAAACCGCCACAACGGCGGATGGCGATCTGCATGTGCTCGCGTTTCGTAGCCTGTATGGTGACGGATCACATCTTGCCTTCATGGCCGGCGCTATCCGTCCCGGAATACCCGTATATGTCCACACAGAGTGCTTGAACGGCGACGTCGTGGGACTCACGACTTGCGCATGTCGAAGTGACCTGCGAAAGCACTTGGCTGCATTCGTCAGGTCGGGAGAAGGCGTCGTTGTCTACATCCGTCGCGACGGTCAGCCGTGGACATGCGATCACTTCAAACAGTTGAGTCGATGCGAACGCGGCATCAACGATGAAGTTGCCGCCGAAATCCTTTCGGAGCTCAGTGTGACGTCCCTACGGCTACTCAACGACGACCACGACCTAGGACAAGTGCTACGCAGCTTCGGAATGTACGTGAACGAATCATGTTGAAGGGAACTGATATGGCGAGATCGATCGAAGTACTGCCACTCGCCCCTACCCCCACGGGTCATTCCGGCAAGGAGGCACTGCTGTGAGCCAGACCGGCCATTCCAAATATCCAAACGTATTCACTCCCATCAAGATCGGTCCTGTTGAGATTCCTAACCGGTTTTACTTCGCGCCGCACGGGCTCAACCTTGCGCTCGGAACGGAACCGAGTAATGACTTTCCGTATTACAGTGCCGAGCGCGTGCGGGGAGGGTGCGGCCTGGTCATCACCAGCCTGAACTTGCACGGGAAAGTGTTTGGGATGCCGTCGCCTTACCCACAGCGGAATGTCCGGTCATTTCAGGCGATGGCTGATGCCATCCACAGCGAGGGTGGCAGGATCTTTGGCCAGCTCTGGTACAACCCGTTTCAGGTTGGCCAGTGGGGTGCTCTCGGCCCCCCGCGACCGGCGCTGGGACCATCGTCTGCCCAAGTGTTCGGGAACAACGAGTGCGGTCACGCTCTGCGAAGCGATGAGCTTTTAAGCGTGGTCGATGCACACCGCAGGTCCGCGTCGAACCTGCGGCGTGCCGGCTATGACGGCGTTGAGTTGAGCGTCTGTCACGGTACTCTGCTCGAACAATTCGCCTCGCCGTACTTCAACCAGCGCACCGACCAGTACGGCGCCCGTCCCAGCGACCGGTTGCGGTTCATTTTCGAGTGCCTGGAAAGCACGCGTGACGGTGCGGGCGAGCAGATGGCAGTGGGGATCCGGTTCAACTGCGACGAGATGCTTCCCGGTGGGTACAACCAGGCAGAGGCGACCGAGATGCTCCGGGAGATTTGCGATTCGGGTCTGGTGGATTTTGTGGATCTCGATGTTGCAGTGGAGCCCAACCAATTTCACTTGGGTATGCCGTCAGTGTTCATCAGTCCGCACGTCTATGAGCCCTATGTGGTGGCGATGCGTGATGCGGCCGGCTCCGTGCCGATCATCAGCGTCCTGGGGCGGCTGACCACGATCGCCGAAGCCGAAACCGCTCTCGCCGACGGGGTTTGTGACATGGTGGGCGCCGCGCGGGCGTTGATCGCCGAACCGAATCTGGTACGTAATGCGCGCGAGGGCAATGAGAACCGTAGCCGCACTTGCATCGCCTGCAATTGGTGCATGGCCTCGTTTCCACGAGGCGCCGCGGGGTGCACGATAAACCCGGCAAGCTTCCGCGAACGTATCTGGGGCGGTGGCGTTTTCGGGACGGCGGCTACGAAAATGTCGAAGGCAGTGATCGTAGGTGGGGGACCCGGCGGGCTGGAGGCCGCCCGGGTGGCAGCTCTCAAAGGCCACCAGGTGGTGTTGCTGGAATCGTGCGATCAGCTCGGGGGCGGGCTCCGCCTGTGGGCCTGCCTTCCCGGCCGGGAATCGTTCCAGAAGGGCGTCGATTGGTGGGCCGCCGAGCTGGCCCAACTCGGCGTCGATGTCCGTCTCAGTACCGAGGCCACCGCCGAGACCATTCTGGGCGAACACCCCGATGCGGTCATCGTCGCCACCGGGTCACGTTATTCACCCACCGGCCGCAGCGGATTTCTCAACCAGCCCATCAGCGGCCATCATCACGACTTCGTCTACCGGCCCGAAGACATCCTCCTCAACGGAGTGCGGCCCACCGGCAAGGTGATCCTGCTCGACGGCGAAGGCACCCACACCGGCCCCGGCATCGCCGAAATCCTGGCCCAGGCCGGAGCTGACGTCGAACTCGTCACATCGGCATTCGCACCGGTCAGCGCGGACCTGATGTATACGGGCGAGGTTGGGTTTGTGGTCGGGAGAATCAAGGCCGCCGGCGTCACCATCTCCACCCAAACCTATCTGCGCAGCATCGACACCCACGCAGTGACCCTCTATGACGTCTTCACCGGCGCCGAACGAACCATCCCCAATGTCGAAGCCGTCATCCTGGCCTCCTCGCGAGAGCCCAATGACTCGTTGAGCGACGCCCTGGAAGGCAAAGTGAGACAACTGTTTACCATCGGCGACGCGTTGGCACCTCGCCCCATGGCCGCGGCCTCATTCGAAGGACAAAAGTTCGCCCGTTTCATCGGTGAACCCGACGCACCCACCACCTTCAACGAGGCCTTCTGGCCCGACGAACCCCTTCAAAATATGCCCCAACCCGCAGCCGTCCTCCTCAGCCAGGCTGAATGCGGGGCACGCCATCCAGATCTCGTTACTGCGGGAAGTGCGCCCATTGGCGAGGACACATAAGCAAGGCCACAAAGCTTGTTGGCATCGCGTAAATCGACTCACCCACGAAAGCCGTGCCGTCCGCCCACCGATAATTCGGCGAAGTGTCGGTATCCCGGCGAAGCTTCGACGACAGGCCCGACGCAGTTGACACATCGGGCCGCCGTAATGGCGAAGCCGTCCGTCAAGGCTGTGCCCGTGCCGCCGGGTAAGCCCAGCGCGAATTCCCCTCGTAGCGGCGGGAAGCTGTCGATCTCGACAATATAACCACCGTCTTGTCCGAGCGAAGGCCAGTGCGGAGCGTCTTCGCCTCGGAGCCGGTTGACGTGATGCACATTAATGAGCGGCTCGCCGTCGACAACTCCAGTAATGGTAAAACGCATCGCAGCGATCGACCCCTTCGGAACCGCCATGCCCGCGTCGGTCACGAAGGTTTCTGCCGCGAGCTCAACGTCGCCCGTCACCTCAATTTTTTCCACTTGTACCCCGAGGCCCATGGCCAGAGCGTAAGGGACACCGCCCCAACAGTTGTATCGAACGGCATCGATGACCTCGTTCGGTACATCCTCGGGCTTAAGGGCAAATCCCATCGCTTGTAGCGTCTCGGACACCGTGTACCCGCCGTAGTGGAGCAACTCCCACATGTCGATCCGCCGAATATCTCCGACACCGCTAGTCATGTTGAATGCCATGACATCCGTGAAACCTGGGTCAAGTCCGGTGAAGAAAAGGGTGGACTTCCCCGCCTCGCAGGCTTCCTGCAGACGCGCATGGAAGTCCTCGCCGTTTGCCATGTGCTTGTAGTGCGTTCCGGAACAAATTGGACTGACGACGTTTGAGCCACTGCGCAGGATCTGTTCCAGCTCTGAAACCCACACTTCCGACGCGCTGCCGGGCACAGATGGGTCCTGAAGAGCGTCCCGCGGCATAAAGATCACACAGTCGGGTTTCAATGACAGCAATTCGTCAACGTCGCGGGTCGCAGCTACACCGGAAACGGGTAAACCGGCGATCTCGCCCGCATCGGCCCCTTGCTTCGCCTCCGTATAACACCTCAGTCCGACGAGTTCGAGGCTCTTGTTCGTAATGAGATACCGCAGTGCGATCTCGCCGGTGAAGCCACTACCCCACTGGACGACCCGGTACTTCGACATTTTTTGAATCCCTCTCCGACTATTCGGACATCACTGTGAGGACTTGGGACTTGATCGACACTAGAACCAGATATTGTATAGAACTTGACAGTATTCTACTGTGCAGTATTATTCAACGGTGCGCAACATCCAGCCTCGATCGCGTACGCGGACCACTTTGTTAAGCCGGTCGTCGAGCGCCTGCGGTGGACCACCTCATTGCCAAGAGGTGAAGGCCCGGTGCGACATTTTGGCCGGGAGGCTTATCGCGCCAGGCGGCCGCCACCCGGACCTACGAGCCGGCCTTCCACGCCAACAGGTTGACCGCGAATGACAGAGCACCGCTACATCCAAATCGAACGTGCTCTGCGAAAAAATATCTCCGAGGGCGAATGCCCCGTTGGATCGCGCCTCCCACCCGAACACGAATTAGCTCAAAAGTTTTCGGTAAGCCGTTACACAGTGCGCGAAGCACTTCGTCGACTCCGCGCCGACAACCTCGTGTCATCCTGTCCGCGAAGGGGAACCATGGTGCTCCGACGGCCCGACACAAATCACCGCGATGTCATGACTGTCAACGATCTTGGTGCGTTCGCCGCCGGCACGCGGCTGACAGTCAGCTCCATCGACATGGTTACGATCGACGCCGAACTCGAAGATATGACCGGTTTGAGCAAGGGCGAAAAGTGGCTGACTGTTCGGGGTTCCCGCCGGTCCGAAGATGCGGAAGAGCCCCTCTGCTGGATGGAGTACTACATCAACAAATCCTTCGCCGCAGTGGGCAGGTACCTGCAACATCACACCGGCGCCGTCTTCGCGTTGATCGAAGACCGATATGGGGTGACCATTACCGAGGCTCGTGAAGAAGTCACTGCAATTCTGACTCCGGCGGAACTCGTAGACGGCCTGAAAGTGCGCGAGGGAACGCCCGCGCTGAGGGTGCGGCGCACCTACATGACATCCAAAGCGGAGGTGGCGCAGGTCACCGTAAACACTTATGCCCCATCTCGCTTCCGTCACTTCATGACAATCCGGCGCCCACTGCGCTAGGTCAGTTGCGCCTAACTATCCGAAGCCCGCTGTTTACGCTCCAGGAAAGGCGATCGCGATGCCCTGCACCAGACTTGGCCTCACGGCATTCATTCTGATCCATCGGCCTCGTTGAGAAAAGCGAGCGCATTCTCCTGAATGAGCGTTAGTACCTCATCGAGTCGCTCGCGCTGCTGCGCCGTGGTTCCCTTGCGGAGGTGTTTGCGCAGTGTTCGGTCGGCAGCCACCGTGCTCTCCCACATGGCGTGTCCCTTGTCGGTGAGGTTGACCAGCCAGACGCGCCGATCTGTCGGGTGGCCGTCTCTCCGTACCGCGCCTCGTGGTTCCAACGAATCGATCAAGCCACCAATGCGTGCACGGCTGGTTCCGACCCGACGCGCAAGTTCGGACTGAGTGAGCGCACCGTCGACGAGGTGGGCAAGCACCGTCGCCTCGGCGAGATTGAGGCCGGAATCGGAAAACGCCTGGTCATAAGCGCGGCGCATCAGACGCGCCACCGACATTATTGTTCCCTCGACGCGAGACCACTGTGGCACGCTCCGCTGGTTATTCATCTCCACACCTACTCGTTATGGGCACGAGGTATACCCGGCCAGTATCACCATGGAAACAAGCTACCGTGCCGACATCGCTGGGGATTCACTAACGCTAGTAAATGAGGTAGCTCGAACGCCGTGGCCGTAGGCGTAGGCTAGGGGCAGTCATGTAACATTCATTACTGTAGCTCTTTATACAACAAACCTTCGGGTCGAGGCGATGGATCAGGCGGTGAGCAGCAGTCAGTGATTGACGAAGACCCAGTTTGCTGGGGCAATGATATCGTCACCGAAGACGTACTCGGCGCGCCCACCCGAGTATTTGCGATGCGACCGCGTCACGCTGGTGACCTGATCCTCGAGGGCCGGCGACGAGCGAAAGAAACCTATGTCGTCGAGGATTCCCGGCGATTGACCTTCGCTGATCACGAGTCGGGTGTAGCCGCCGTTCGTGATCGTTTGCGCGCAGCGCGGGTCAGACGCGGCGACCGGGTCATGATTGCCGGCGCGAACCGGATCGAATTCATCGTTAGCTTTTGGGCGATCCTGCGTGCCGGTGGTGTGGTGGTCGTCGGAAATGCGTGGTGGAGCGCCGCCGAACTCCAGAGCGCGATCGAGGTCACCCTGCCCCGCTGCATTATCGCCGACCAGCGCAGAGCTGACCTGCTCACCGAGAACACGGAATACCTGTCTTTCGACGAAATACGGCATCTCACAGAAACCGCGCCGCAGCAGCCGGATGCTCCCGCGGCATCCATTCACGAGGACGATCCGGCGCTCATCGTCTTCACGTCCGGCACTACCGGCCACGCAAAGGCCGCCGAGCTGTCCCACCGCGCGGTGGTGTCGACGCTGCAGAATTTCCTGGCCGTCACCGGCAGGATCTCGCAATCTGGATTGGCGCCGGGCACCGGAAGTGTGAGTCTTCTGAGTCTTCCGCTGTTTCATGTTGGCGGAATCCAGCAGTTGACGCTTGCCATGGCTACCGGAGGCAGGCTCGTCTTCTGCACGGGCCGGTTCGAGCCCGCCCGAGTCGTGGCCATGCTGGCCCAGGAGCGGGTCCACGCCTGGGCAGCGGTTCCGTCGATGGTGTCGCGGCTCGCCGACTATGTGGAGGCCACCGCGACGCGGCTACCCGATCTCTACACGATCAATATGGGTGGCGGCCCGGTGCCGGAGCACGTCAAAGCGCGGGCCCGCACGGCATTTCCTCATGCGCTGCGCGGTATCGGGACGACGTGGGGGCTCACTGAGACGGGGGGCGCGGTCACCAGCGCCGCGGGCAGCGCTGTCGCGGCGCGGCCGGGAACCGTTGGTCGACCACTCCCAACCTGTGAGGTGCGTGTCGCCGACTCAGAAAGTGACGGCAGCGGAGAACTGCTTGTCCGATCGCCCTCGGTCATGCTGCGATACCTCGGCGACGCCAACGCCCCCATTGACAGCGATCGGTGGCTGCGAACAGGTGACATCGGCTGGGTCGACGACGATTCGTTCGTCTATATCACCGACCGGAGTAAAGACATCATCATCCGCGGCGGTGAGAATATTGCAGCTGCCCACGTCGAAGCGGCGATCGGCAGGAGCTTGCAAATCGATGAGGTTGCCGTGGTCGGTTTGCCCCACGACGATTTGGGCGAGGAAGTCGGTGCCGTCGTTTTTACGCACAGCGACCAGGTTGTCGACATCGAGGCAATTCGGGCAGGGTTGCGTGCAACGTTGGCTCACTTTGAGGTGCCGTCGAGGTGGTGGATACGCCCTGAACCACTACCCCGCAACGCAACTGGGAAGATAATCAAAGCTGCCCTTCGGTCAGAGTGGATTGCCAGCCTCGAATCGAAAGTGGCTCAAGGCGGCTCATGACGGCGGCGTTGGTATGGGCAGTGCACCTTTTTCGGTAGTACCGGTTCGGCTGCTCGGCCCGGAGTCGCTCCCACCGCCTACGAATCCGGGCATCTGGACGGCGTCTTGCTACTTAAGACAGTGGCCCAGGTCGATCGGCAGTGGGACGCCTGTGATGTAGCGCGATTCATCTGAGGCTAAAAACACCACCGCGTTGGTGATATCTTCGGCCTCCACCCACGGTCGGGGAATAGTGTGAAACGCCTCGCAGACAGTTTCAATGTCTTCTGCGCCAGGGCTTTCGAGGTCGGGACGCATCAGTTTGAAGGTCTGCTCGTTTATCAACATCGGAGTGTTGACATGCGTGGGGTTCACACTGTTGACGCGTATCATGTGCTGACCGAGTTCGACAGCGAACGCGCGCATGAGCCCGACCACACCATGTTTGGCCGCGACGTAGTGGCTCATGTTGGGGTATGCGGCCAGCCCGGCAGCCGAACTTGTGAGAACAATTGAGCCACCCTGGCCTCCTGAAATCATATGGTGTACACCCGCTTTGACTGTCTTCCAAACACCACCCAGATTTATGTCGAGCATCGTCTGCCAAACGATTTCATCGAGGTCATAGAAAAGGACTCCCGCGTCGGCAATGCCCGCATTGGCGACTATGACATCGAGCCGGCCCAACTGTGCAACGCCATCATCCACAGCACTTTTGAGGCCGGCGAAGTCTCGGACGTCAACCTCAGCGGTAACGATGCGCCGGTCCGACGCCCGGACCAGACGCGCGGTTTCGGCGAGGTCTTCCGGGCAAGCCGGAGCGGACAAGCTCACTGGAATGTTTTCGATCGGCTTACAGATGTCGACTGCGATGATGTCCGCACCCTCTTGTGCCAGCCTCACAGCGTGGCTGCGACCCTGGCCACGCCCGGCTCCGGTGACGAACGCAACCTTCCCTGCGACTCGGCCTGTCATTAGTAACCTCATTTCTGATTAGACGAGAACCGGCGTGAATTCTCATGATTGTGTCGTACGGCGCTCTGTGGCGGCCGACCGAGAACTGCGTGAACCGGTTTCGTGTCGGGACAACGACGCAGCGGCTCGAGCAATTCGGCCGCGTACTGGCCCTGATCGAAAACGTGCTCGAACTACTCGACGGTGTCATTCGTCTAGCGAAGGTGGCAACCTGAACGCATCGGCCACATGGGCAACCCACAACATTCGCCTCAATGATGATCATGAGCATTCTGCCGGCGTAGCGCGAGGATGCTGCCGTCACCGTCGGCCGAGATGTACAACGTGCCATCACGTCCGGCACTCATGCCCGCGAACGGTCCCTGCGGGCCGGAGAAGGGTGGCATACCGCGCAGCGGTTTTGCCATTACACCGGGGGGCGCGCCGACGGGAAGATCGAACGCGATCGTTTGACCGACATGGGTTTGGCTATCGAAAGCGACCACTACCTTGGCGCCGGCGTCGAGGACGAACAGCTGCCCGTCGTGCACCAAGATCCCCTGGGGACTTTGCAATCCCTCAGCGACGGTCTCTATGCCCGAACTTGTGACCTTCACTATTCGCCCGGCCGCAGCTTCAGAGACAAGGCAGCTGCCGTCCGCGGCGAACGTCACTCCTAATGGATCCTGCAAACCTGAGGCCAGCGTCTGCACGTTGCCGGATCGGATAGCCAGCACCCGGCCGCTACCCAGTTCGGCGACCACGATGGTCCGGTCTGGGCCAATGCCCACCCCATAAAGCTGGTCGAAACCGTCGGCGAGCACTTCGCTTTCGCTACTCGCGGGACGATACCGAGACACCTGGCCATTGGAGGTCGTCACGATAAAGTTGCCGTCGCCGACTGCAGCCAATCCCCGGAGAAAGCCGGGATAGCCTGGGGCGAATAGCATCCCGACAGTGCGCAATAGGCCGTCGGGCCCCAGCTGATACAGATAAATACCATCTGCGACATAGAGGTTGCCGTCCTCAGCCACCTCCAAATCTAGGGGCCAGGTCAACCCACCACACATCAGTGAACTGGTTTCACCGCCGCCGATGACCTCGGTAATCTGGCCGCTAAGACTGGAGACGAACAACCGCTGGTCTACGAACGTCAAATTGTCGAGCCCCGGATCGAGTTCGGCTAATACCGTGTACTCACCGCTGCGAGGATCGATGCGTAGCACCTGGCCACTCTGCAGTTGAGTCGAGACGATAAAGCCTTCCGCGTCGAACTTCACCGCATCCGGCACACCGAGGTTTGCCGCGACAACTTCGGGCTGGCCGCCGTCTGGGCCGATGCGCCAGATCTGGTTGGCTCCCATCACTGAGAAATAGAGCAGGCCGTCGGGTCCGACCTCCATCGCGTTGGGCAACGGCACGTTTTCAAGCAACACCCGTGGCGGACCGCCATTGCGATCGAGTTCCAGAAGACGTCCGCTTTCACGGCATTCGCCGACGAACAATCGGCCTCTGAAAATCGTGATGCCGTTTGCCAGTGGAATGTCATCACGCAGCACACGAGCCTGTCCGCATCGGTCGAGAACGCTGACCCGCCCATCCATCACTTCGGTGGCGAACATGTTGCCGGCCTCGTCGAAGGCGAGGTCGTCGGGCCCGATAATGTTGCTTCCCTTGGCGCTGACGACCTCCACCACCCCACTCGCGGTGTCCATCGCGCTGACCTGGCTCCCGGTCACCTGGGCCACATAAAGGCGGCCATCAGGACCTGTGCGCAATCCATTGGCACCGAACAGCCGGCTGGGCGGAGTAAGCCGGTCCAGCCGCCACCCCTCGGCAACGCCAGGGTTGCGATCGGCGGTGTAACGGCCATCCGTCTTCATGAACCGCCGGCTTTGGTCGCTTCGCGCCGCACGGGAGAGTTACCATGCATTGTCGCGTCTCTCACGCAAGCAGACTCGGGTGGATGCACATCTTCGCAGCGTACTGCACCTCATATTACTGTCAACTAGTACACAATAATGATTAGTTCCAATATTAGGATGGCGTTCATCTACGCAGGGCTATGGAGGCAGCGGCCAGCCACAATGTATATGCATTGACAGTATGAGATGCTGCAGTATTCTCCCTAGCGAGAGCGTCGTCCTCCAGTCCTCAGTCGAGTGCAGGGCAACGTTTATGCCGACCGTCACATTGACCTCAGCTTTGGGAGGCGCGCAATCATGAGCAGCTTCGAGTCGGTCGACTTCTTCACCGACCCATCTTTGGTTTCCGATCCGTACCCGTATTTTGATTACCTGCGCAGCAGGAATCCTGTGCTGCTGCTACCAAACTACAACGTCGTAGTAGTCACCGGGTACGACGAGGCCACCACGGTCTATAAGGACACCGACAGGTTCTCGAGTTGCGTCTCGATCGGAGGCCCGTTCCCGCCGTTGCCATTCGACCCGGAGGGCCAGGACGTCAATGCCCAGATCGAGGAACACCGCGAGCAGTTTCCTCTGTTCGACCACATGGCCACCATGGATCCACCCGACCACACGAAAGCACGTTCGCTGCTGGGTCGGCTGCTCACGCCGAGCCGGCTAAAGGAAAACGAGCAGTTCATGTGGAGTCTGGCCGACCGCCAACTCGAGAAGTTCCTCGGCAAAGGCCAGTGCGAATTCGTCACTGAGTATGCCAAGCCCTTCACGACCTTGGTCGTCGCCGACTTGCTCGGCGTCCCCGAAGAAGACCATGAGGAGTTCTGCATCATGTTGGGCACCGAGCTTCCGAGCGCTCCGGTGATCGGGAAGTTTGATCACGATGCGCCAACCGGTGACCCGTTGGACGGGAGGCTCGACGAGAAGTTCAGCGCCTATATCGAGGACCGCCGCCGCCAACCCCGCGGCGATGTGCTGACCGCGCTGGCCACCGCGAGGTACCCGGACGGATCCACCCCCAAGGTCGCCGAAGTGGTCAACACGGCCACGTTCCTGTTCGCCGCCGGACAGGAGACCACCGCCAAGCTGCTCGGCGCTGCACTGCAGGTGCTCGGCGACCGGCCCGATGTCCAGCGAAGGCTACGTGAGGACCGCAGCCTGATCCCGGCTTTCATCGAGGAATCGCTGCGCATGGAAAGCTCGGTCAAAACCAACTTCCGGCTGGCCCGCAAACCGGCCACGATCGGTGGTGTCGACATCCCAGCCGGAACTATCGTCGGGGTGATAGTGGGTGCCGTTAACCGCGATCCGCGCCGGTTCGACAACCCGCACCAATTTCAGCTCGACCGCAAAAATGTGCGCGAGCACATCGCCTTCGGGCGCGGGATACATACGTGTGCTGGTGCACCGCTGGCCCGGGTGGAGGGCCGCGTCTCGGTCGAGCGCATCTTGCACCGGATGTCCGACATCAAAATCAACGAAAGCAGGCACGGACCGATCGGGGAGCGCCGCTATAGCTATGAGCCGACGTATATGTTGCGCGGGCTCAGTGAACTGCACATCACCTTCACCGCCGCGCATTAGGCGCCGCCGGCGCAAGATGGACGGCGCTTCAGAGCGGCCGGGCGGCACCGTGAAATCTCTTGGCGCCCAGGACTATTGCTCGGCCGTACCGGCTCGGCCACGGCGCTATAACCACGACAAGGAGTCTTAACCGTGAGACAAACCGAAGTTCATGCATCCGGCGACGCTACCGCGGAACCGATCCCACACCGTACCCTGCGGATCGTCTCCACGGCGGGGCCAGACGCCCTCGAAATAGCTGTCGTGCAAACACCGGTCCCGCAACCGGGCCCCGACGAGGTGATCGTCCGCATCGACGCTGCACCTATCCACCCCTCGGACACGATGGTCCTGCTGGGATCGGCCGATCTCACGAGGGCCCGCTTCGGGGGCACGCCGGATCGCCCCCGCGTCGAGATTCCTCTTTCCCCGGCGGCACGCCACGCGATGAGCCACCGCACGGGGGTACCGTTGCCCGCGGGCCAGGAGGGCGCTGGGGTTGTCGTGGCCACCGGGCCCAACTCGACACCGTTGATGGGGCGCAAAGTCGCGGTGCTGTCCTCCGGGTCCACCGGGGTGATGGGCCTCTACGCCGAATACCAGACTGTGGCCGCCGCTGACTGCATACCGCTTCCTGACGAAGTTCGCACGGTCGACGCAGCTGCGATGTTTGTCAACCCGCTTACTGCGTTGGCGATGGTCGAAACCCTTCGGCTGGACGCTCATGATGCGCTCATCCATACCGCTGCTGCGTCCAGCCTCGGGCAGATGCTGGTAAAGATCTGCCGCGACGACGGAGTACCGCTGGTTAATGTCGTGCGCCGCCCAGAACAGGCCGACCTGCTCAGATCATTAGGTGCCACTCATGTGTGCGACTCCAGCGTGCCCACGTTCCGTGACGACCTAATGGCCGCAATCAAGGACACTGGAGCGACGGTCGCATTCGACGCGATCGGTGGCGGCTCTATGCCGGGCGAGTTGCTCTGGGCGATGGAGGCGGCGGCGATGGCAGTGCAGAAAATGCACAGTCCTTACGGCTCGTTCGAGAACAAGCATGTTTACATTTACGGCCACCTCGACGATTCGCCAACCGTCCTGGCCCACCACAACTACGGGTTATCCTGGGGCGTCAGCGGTTGGCTAATGCCACACGTGCTAATGCGGATCGGTCGTGAGCGCACAGACGCGCTGCATCAGCGCATCCTTAACGAGCTCGACACGACGTTCAAAACACATTACGCACAGTCGATCACGCTCAGCCAGGCGTTGCAGCCCGACGTGATGAACAGCTACTGCCAGCATGCCACCGGCGCCAAATACCTAATCATCCCCAACATCCCCACGTAATACACGGCAACCAGGCTGGCTGCAGCGACTGAAACAGGCTGTCGAATAACCAGTCCTGACTCAACCGGCATCGTCGGTCGTGAACCTCTTGAGATGGCGCTCGATGCCCAGACCTGAGCCCAGGGTTCCCGCCTGATACCGAAGTCGATTCCGAAGGCTGCGCCCACGGGCGCGACCGGGTCGCCCATATAAAAGCTTCGCCGGCATCCCATGGTAGCGACGACGTCCGAGATCTGCTTTTATCACGCGCCGGCATCACCAAGGATGCAGCATCAACTTCCGGCACCATCGCCATGGCTGGGCAAGACGGGGACCTCAGCGGACTCCGACATCACGTATAAGCAGAACTCATTGCCCTCGGGGTCGGCCATGACGCGCCACGAGAAGCCGTCGAGCTCATGCGTTTTGCCTGGCTCGATCCAGCGACCCCCGAGCTCCTCGGCGCGCGCAGTTGGACCTTCCAACTCGTCGACGATCAGGTCGAAGTGGGCGCGGTTCTTGCCCGTCTTCGGCTCCGGAACACGCTGGAAGACCAGCATCAACCCTTCACGATTCGGGGCGAGCGCGGTGTACTGCCCACCCTGGCCGTAACTACGCATAACTTCCACTTCCTGCAGAGCGCAATAGAACCGCGTGAGGCTCTCCGGCGCTTGTGTATCAAGCACAATGTATGCGGGCACATCAATCTCCTATGGTGAGGTGTGACATCATCGGCGCGCCAACGGTTGTCGATTGTGTTAAGCGTGACCTCGACGCTCGAGGTAGGCGAGAGCCGATCGTTTTAACGCGTTCACGCCCCAACCGCACCGTTCGCCGACGGGCTAGACGTCAGGACCTCAAAACCGTCTACGGTGATTGCAACTGCTTCGCGGCCGAACACTGCGCCGACACCACGCTGCCAGACATACCCGGTGACCGCGAGCACCATTCCTGCCTCCAGTCGTTCACCGGAAGCCGTCGCGGGAAGATACTGCGAAACCACCGGCGGGTCAAAGCCCATACCCAACCCCCGCGCCACCGGCATCGGCGGCAGCGGCTCCCCCACCGCATGATAGGCCGCCAACAGGTCACTGGCTGGTGCTCCCGGTCGACAGGCGTCGCAAAGCCTGCGCCACAATAGATCCCACCGGCGATACAGATCCGCGGCGCCGTCGCGTTCGCCCACTGGCCACGTCCGCCCCACCTCGCCGATGTAGCCACCACCGAGCACACCCGCAGACAACGCCACCAAATCACCCGTTAGTACGCGGCCGTCACCGTTCGCACGCCGCCAGGGATGGTTCCGACAAGTCACCCACGCCGCGTCCTGGGTTGACGGGGTACTCACCCCGGCGGCGGTCATGGCCTCCAGCAAGACACCAGCTAGCGCCCGCTCGCTCACCCCCGGCCGCAGCTCGGCTACCGCCGCGGCCAAGCCGACCTCAGCCACCCGGATGGCCTCGCGAAGCGCGGCCACCTCTTCGGTCGTCTTGATGCGCCGCGCCGCGCGCATAGCCAACTCACCATCGACTAGCTCGGCATTGGGGAATGCTAGCGGCAGCAGCTCTGCGAAGAGCGGCGACAGCGCGTCCGTGCCAACACGTTTCGCGGCCGCCGCACCTGCGATATCCCGCAGTACTGAAATGGTGGTCATGGGATTCCAGGCGATGCCGTACAGATTTTCATGCGGGATGTCGTCGGGAATGCCCTCGTCCCAAGTACTCATCAAATGGATCGCCCCGGTCGCCCGGACGACGACGCAAGTTGGTCCAAACGGGCGCGTGCCTGCAATCCACAATTGGGACGCGCCGGACACGTAACGCACGTTGGCCTGCCGTCCAAGAACGAGCACGTCGAGGTTGTGGGCATTCATCTCGGCCAGCACCCGCTCCCGCCGCCCTAGGCGCAGCGCACGGTCATCGGCCAGGACCTCAGTGGCCATACGGGTGATAGGGGTAGTCGGTCAACGGCATCCAGCCCTCCTCGGTGATGACAATGATCTCTTCGCTGCGGTAGCCACCTGTGCCGTCCTCCCACACCACCGGTTCCAAAACCAGCACCATTCCCGGCTCGAAAACAAAGTTTTCATCGAACTCATCACCCAGATCGGTCCCGATCAAAGGTGTTTCGGCGGCATAAGTACCTATCCCGTGGCCCAGATAGAAGTGCGGCAACCACGGCCTGTTCCCGCCGTTCGCCTTGGTGGCTGCTTTGCCCAACTCGGCGGCGGTGACGCCGGGGCGCGTTACCTCGAGCACCGCGGTGATGATCTCTTGCCACCTGATGAACTGGGCCTGCTGGCGCAGTGTCGGGTCTCGACCTACCACCCAGGTTCGCCCGAAATCCGAGCAATACCCGCGGTAACTGATGCTGACATCGGTCCACAGCACATCGCCGGCAACCACTTCACGCTCGGTGGTCAACAGCGGCAACGCCAAATCGCCATGGGTGGTCCAAACGCCGTCTGCCTTGCTTTGCGGCATCACCTGCCAGATCGGTTCCAGCATGCTGGCGGTGGCGCCCAACTCGAATGCCCGGCGCATGAAAACCGCCGACAGGTCGATCTGGCGAATACCGGGCGCCAGGGCCGCCTGCACGTCGACCATGGCCTCGTCGGTGATCCGGCACGCGGTTCGGATACACGCAAGCTCGTCGGACGTCTTGATCACCTGGGCCGCACTAACCACCTCTGTCGCGTCGACGGGTCGCCCGGTCGGAAAAAGTCGCTCCGGGGCGCGCGACATGGCGCCGGTGCACTCGTCGACCGCCACCTCAGCGCGCCCCGTGGTCGGAGTTAGCTCTGCGAGCCGGCGTGCGAAATCCTCCACGCCTTCGTCGAACTCCAGGTAGACGGGACCATGTACGTGGTCAGCGGGCAGCTCCGCCTCAAACGAGGCACCCTCACGAAACGGCAGAAACAGGTGTGGAAACTCGTCGTCCGCGAACACCACAGCCACGGGCCGCTCAACGTGGGATAAGCCGGCGTCACCCAGGGGCCAACTCGTCCCGGTGGCATACACCACGGCATTGTTGCCGAGCAGGATCAGCTCGTCTATGCCTCGGTCTGCCATCGCTGAGCGCAGCCGGGCGCCCGTAGCACGACGCATCCGAGCGAGGTCCGGCTCATCCGGGATGTCGATCGTCGAGGTCCGCGTTTGCATGGAGGTCATCACCGGCGCGCTGTCAGGCCAAGAAACTCGTTGACATTGCCGCTCACGATCCGTTGGGCTGCCGCAGGTCCGACCGCCTCGACGACCGCGGCCAACGACTTCTCCGAATAGCCGAATGTACTTTCGTTGTGCGGATAGTCGCTGGACCACATGACTTTGTCGACGCCGATCTGGTCGATCAACTGCAGGCCCAGCGGATCGACCATGAACGATGCGCTCATATGGTTGTCCCAGTAATACCGGACGTCGTGTTCGACCGGTCGATCCAGCATGTGCCGATACGACGCGAGTTGGTGCTCGCCGTCTTGCAGGGCCGAGGGAACCCAGGCAATCCCGCCCTCGAACCAGCCGACCCGCAGTCTCGGGTGCCGATCCAGGATGCCGCCAAACACGTACTTGGCAAACATCTCCCGAAAAGAATCGACGTTGACCATCATGCTGATAACGACACTGTTGACCTCGCAGGGCGTTTTCGGCGGTGTTTCTCCGATGTGATGCGTCACCGGCAGGCCGGCGTCTTCGATCTCATCCCACACGCCGTTGATGGCTACGCTCGAATAGTCGATGATGTTACCCTGGTCATCCTTGCCCGGACTTAGTGGTAACAGAAATGTCTTGAGCCCCAGCGATTTCAGCTCGGTAAGCGAGCGCCGAGCTCCTTGCTGATCCCACCAGTTGATCAGGCCGACACCATAGAAATGGCCACCAGAGCGTTCCTGCAGATCGGCGATGTACTCGTTATAGATACGAAACGCGAGCTCACGTAGTTCCAGATCCGGGAACCCGAAAAGCGCCAAAACGGCGTTGGGAAAGGCCAACTCCTTGTCGATGCCGTCTTCGCGCAACTCCTGGATTCGGGCTTCGATATTGGTGCTTCTCGCTCCCGGTAGATCGTCATACTGCATCAGCACCGCGCTAAAATCGGGCGGTAGAAACGTCTGCCCCTTGCCGCCGATTTGGTAAGCGCCATCCTCGTACCAGATCCGCGGCGCCTTATCCTTCAGACTGTCCGGGAAGCGTTCGTAGAAAATATCCTCCGCCAACGAAACATGGTTGTCGGCAGAGAAAACCACCGTGCCCTCCGGCAAGCCCACAGCACTGCCCTCAGCGTGGCCGCATCGATTCTTCGGTGCGCCAAAGCCTTCCGGCGGGTATAGCGAGACACTGGTTGTTCCAGTCGACATCATGGGCCCCCAATCAGATCGGCTCACCACGAGATAGCTGGGCGGGAATCGGGTTACGGCTTCGCGAGACATATCTCCGGGTCGTGGTGTTGTGCGAAAATCGCACACACATGTGCACAATGTACAGAGCATTGCTTTCCTTGGATCGTCTGTCAAGACCGCGCGGGCAGTCCCCACCGCGGTATGGTGCCGGCAGAACTGAAACTCAAGCAATAGCTCTCAGCTGCAACGCGTTAAGGTTCCCGCCGGGCCACTGATTACGACCCGCACCGCGGCTTCAGCTCAATCCTTGACAGACGAAGTCTGTAAGGCGATACTTTATACAGTAACGTGCTTTACAGTGCGGTAGCTGCACATATATTTCTTTGGACGGCTGAGAACGGATGTCGGGAAAGCAAGGCGGCATGCTCGCCCCGGACCTTCCTGACCCTGGCAGCGGTCGAACCCGCGACGTGCGCATCGAACGCTCAACCAAACCGGTACCCGCCACCCGATAGCTTTGGGGGCCGTTATAGACCGACTTTCCAGTCATGGTGCAACTCGCCGATGAGCTAGTGTCCTGCGCCGTAAGTTGGTTGATTAATTGTAGACTTGGTCGGTGGCGAGTAGGGGTAGGCCGGTAGTTGAG